>NZ_JBMVFU010000035.1:0-68980 GCF_049538315.1 Nocardia sp. AB354
ATTCGCTTCAGGAGACCGTGGTCGGTCATCAACTCCTCGGTGGCGGGAACGACCGGCGCCGCGGGTTGCGTGGCGAGGGCGTGTTGCGCGCCGACCGCGGCGCCGGCTCCCAGAGCGAGACCGCCGATTCCGACACCGCCCAGCATCATGGTTCGCCGGTTCATCGCCGGAGAGCTGGGCCGGCGACCGTCATCCGGTGTCGCGGTGTTGGTCTCGTCGTGGTCGGTCACCGATGTTCTCCATCCGCGTTCGGTGTCGTCTGCGAGTTTTCGTGCATGCCGGGCATCCGCTGTGGATGTGAGCTCGTCGCCGGTCCCGGGCCGGTGACCAGATAGGTTCCGTCGGGCATGACGCCCTGCTGATCGGGCGGGACAAGGGCCTTACCGTCCGGGTTGATGACGAACCAGGAGTCTCCGTCGAGGTTGAGTCCCTGGCCGTTGGCCTGTCCTGGTTCCACATCGCCCGCATAGGCATACAGCGGCCGTCCGGCGTAGGTGGCGATCTTCTCGCCGTACGGACCGGAGATCGTTGCCAGCAGCTTCTGCTGCACCCCGTTGCCGGCGTGCAACTCTTTGCCGGCCGGGACTGTGACCGGTGGCCAGCTGCCCGAACATGCATCGCTGCAGCTGGTGGAATGGTCGGTGTCGGTGGGGAAGATGTAGAGCGTGTAACCACGGGCGTCGACGAGCACCGGGCCGAAACCGGCAAGATTTCGCGAGCCGACGATGACCGGACCCGGTGGCGGGCTGATCAGCGGCTGCGGGCCGCCTGTGGTTGGACTGTGGGTCTTGCCGCCGCATGCGCTCATCGTGGCGACCGCGATGAGGACCAGTAGCGGCACGGTGATCCTTCGTGGTCCGAAAACCATTCGACCTCCCGGATGGTTGCTTGCGGATGGGTGGACGGCGAGCTACGACGAGGCTGGTCAGGGGCGGGGTTGGCCTGGCCAGGGCTGGTAGCCGTCGAGGCCGGACAGTGATGCAGTGGCGGGGGTGGTGGTGAGTTCGGCGCGCCAGTCGGAGTTGTGCCAGATCTCGCTGGTGCGCAGGGATCGCAGTGAGCCGTCGGGCTCTTGCAGGGCCAGATCAGCGACGGCGTGGGTGCCGTCGTAGGAGATCCACCGGAAACCGGCGAAGAAGGGCAGTCCGGGCGTGGTGTCGATGCCGGTCCCCATGCGATTGGTGGGTGGTTGGTCGGCCGGGGCGACTACGGCCATGGTGCGTGCCGCGCCGAGCCATGAGGTTGCGTCGATGCCGGATAGCCGCGCGGTGTGCTGGATCATCGCCAGTACGGCGCCTTCGGGGGTGTGGCTGAATCCGGAGACGGTGTCGTCGGAAACCGTGGTCGGGCCCCATCGTTGTGAGTAGGGCAATCGAGTGTCGTGCCAGGGTTGCCAGGTAAGCCACGGTGTCATGGCGAGCGCGCCCGGAACGGTGTCGCCCGGTCGCGGCTTATCCAGCGACACCGCCGCGTTGTTCGTATCATGCTGGGCGCCAGCGGTATTCGTGGCGCAGCCGGGGAGCGCCAGACAGGCGCACACCGCGGTGGCGCTCCAGATCACGGCCCATCGTCGGAGTGGTTTCACGGGTGCTCCTCTCGATCGGGGCTGGGGTCGGCATGCGGTGATGGCGCGGTGTCTTCGGACGTGGATGCGACAGCGGTGCCAAGGGCGCTGCTGCGGCGCGCGTACCGGTGTCTGTGGGGTGGTGCGCCGTTCAACTGTGCGAGGCGTGCGTTGTAGGTGTCGAGGGCGGCTTGTTCGTGGTCGACGTCGGTATCGGCGGTGGCGGTGCCGAGGAGGGCGCGGTGGCGGATGCCGTCGAGCCAGGGGCCGAGCCCGGTATCGCGGTCGGCGCGTCGAATCCATTGTCCGGCAACGGCAATCATGATCAGCATCATCAAGCCGTCGCCGCCGAGCCACATGATGATCCCGGCGAGGTTCTGGTCGGCCAGCGCGCTCGGACCCCAGTCGCGGGAGCCGGCATAGGCCGGAGCGAGCACGGTCGACGACATCATGAGTGTGACGCCGACGAGGGTGTCGGGTCCGACGCAGAGGGCCAGAACCACGAAACGCAATCCGTGCGGCCACTCGGGCTCGACGGTCAGTTCGTCACCGGCGAGGGGGAGTAGTAGCAGATATCCGGTGACCAGGTAGAGCACGAGTTCGCTGTCGTGGATCCACATGTGTGTCGACATCGCCTGCTGAAATCCGGTGAGGTGGGTGAGCAACAGGACAGCGCTGTAGAGCGGCACGGTGAACTTGGCGGAGACCAGGATCCGGAAGGCGCGGCTCGCCCGGACCCGGTCGATCACGGTGGCGGTGCCGGGTTCGGTGGCCTCGTGTAGGAGGCGGATCGGCTGTGCCCACACCAGCAGCGCGGGAATGACCATGATCAGCAGCAGGTGCACCACCATGTGCACCGAGAACAGTGCGCGCGAATAGGTGGCGAGGGCACTGTCGACGGCGGCGACCACCAGCGCCAGTGCGACCAGCCAGCAGGCTGTCCGCAGCAGCGGCCGGCGCAGCCCTCGGCGCGCCGCCCGCCATGTCAGGAACAGGTAGCCGGCCGCGGCGGCCAGGACGAGCGTGTCCACGATCGGCGACCAGGTCCAGGTGCCGAAAATCGTGGCCGCGGTGGGTGGGGGAACGCCCGGCATGCCGGTCACTGTCGGTCTCCAAATATGAGCACTCTACAATTGTTGCATTGTGCATGGTTCGCGATGTGTTCGAGGGTGGTTGTGATGGGTGTGATGCCTTCGGAGATGGCGAGCCGACGGTGGTGGTCGCTGCCGTTGCCGGGGCGGACGCCGTGGCGGGACTGGCTGCGGGAAAGTCGCGGCGGTCTGGTGGTGCTCGCGCTGGTGATCGGCGCCGGTTCCGGCGGCGGTGCGATCGTCTTTCGTTGGCTGATAACGACTTTCACGCGTGTCCTGTCCGGGTTCGCGGACTATTCGGCCGCCGGGCACGTCCCGAATCCGCATGTGCCCTTCTTGGGGCCGTGGTTCGTGGTGCTGGCTCCGGTGGTCGCGGGTCTGATCTACGGTCCACTGGTGTATCGGTTCGCGCCCGAGGCGCGTGGCCACGGTGTGCCGGAGGTGATGTATGCCGTGGCCGAGCGGGGCGGACGGATTCCGCCGCAGGTGACCGTCGTGAAGGCCCTCGCTTCCGCATTGTGTATCGGTGGCGGTGGATCCGTGGGCCGCGAGGGGCCGATCGTGCAGATCGGCTCGGCGTGGGGCTCGAGTATCGGGCGGTTGACCCGAATGCCGGAGCGGCGCTTACGAATACTCGTGGCCTGTGGTGCGGCCGGCGGTATCGCGGCGACGTTCAACGCGCCCATTGCCGGACCGTTCTTCGCGATGGAGTTGATCCTGCGCGACTTCGCCGCCGAATCCTTCGGAGCGGTGGTGTTGTCCAGTGTCACCGCGAGCGTGATCGGCCGAGCTGCCCTGGGCAACGAGCCGTTTCTGGACCTGCCCGCCTTCAGCTTGCGGTCGGGGTGGGAATACGGTGCGTTCGCACTGCTGGGCGTGGCGGTTGGGCTGATCGGTGTCGTCTTCACGCACGTGCTGTACCGGATCGAGGATCTGTGTGATTGGGCGTGGCGGGGTCCGGAATGGTTGCGGCCTGCGGTCGGCGGCCTGGTGCTGGGTGGGGTGCTGCTGGTGCTGCCGCAGATGTACGGCGTCGGCTATCCGGTGCTGGGTGATGCCATCGGCGGCCACTATGTGCTGTGGATGCTGGTGATACTCATGGTGGGCAAGATGCTCGCGACGAGCCTCACGATCGGAATCGGCGGCTCGGGCGGGGTGTTCGCGCCGTCGCTGTTCATCGGTGCGATGGGCGGCACCGCGTTCGGTGTCGTCGTCCACCACCTGTTCCCGGCCGCGACCGCGGCACCGGGGATGTATGGGCTGATCGGCATGGGGGCCGCGTTCGCGGGTGCGACGCGGGCGGCGATCACCGCGGTGATCATCTTGTTCGAGCTGACCGGGGAGTATTCGATCATCCTGCCGCTCATGCTGGCCGTGGTGATAGCCACCGGGGTGTCCCGCGTGTTGTCGAAGGAGACGATCTACACCCTCAAACTCAGTCGCCGCGGCGTGGATCTCGATGCCGCACACGCGGGTCCGTCCGGACGACTGGACCGCATCCGGGTCGCGCAGGTGATGGAGCCGTGCCCGGAACCGATCCCGGCCGACACCACCGTCGAGGACGCCGCCCGGGTCGTCTGGGCATCAGCGCATGCGATGGTGCCGGTCGCCGGCGCGGACGGACGATACGCCGGTTGTGTGACCGCCGCGGCGGTGGCCGAAACACTCGCCGACACCGAATCCGCCGACACCACCGTCGCCGACCTGGCGGTACTGCCGTCCACGGTCACCGCAACCAACACGCTCGCAACAGCTCTCGACGCGTTGGCGGGGGAGTCGGGCACCGGAGTCCCGGTCGTGAACGGCGGCGGCGATACGGTCGTCGGCTGGCTCACCCACAGCGCCGTACTCGGCGCACTGCACGATCGAACACGGACGCCGCAGCCGGCGGCCGCTGGGCAGTCCGGGATTGCCGACGGCGGCACGGCACCCATCGTCGCGGGAGCGGGTGCTAGAGCTGATAGCCCTCGATGTCTTCCCCGGGAGGTGGTTCGCCACCGGCCGCGGTGAACGCGGTCAGCGCCCGCACCAACCCTGCTCGATCGGCGACGGGCATCCTCGCCGCGACCGCGGCGATCTCGTCGCGGCGGTGGGCGGTGGCGGTATCGACCACCCGGCGGCCGCGCTCGGTCAGCGCGACGATCTGCTCCCGGCGCGACTTCGGGTTGGTCCGCCGGTCCAGTAGACCGCCGGTCACCAAGCGGTCCACCATGCGAGTGGCCGTGGAGGGCTGCACGTTCAGCAACCCGGCCAGCGTGGCGATATTCGACGGCCCGCGGCTGGACAGGATGACCAGCGTGCGAAATTGCGGAATGGTGATCGTGTCGTCGACTGCCGCGATGGAGCGCGCCGACATCGCCACCAGCAGTCGAGACGCAGTCAGCAACGCGTCGGTCAACTGGTCGACGTCCTGTGCCGCGTCGGTCTCGGTCTTCGTCACGGTCACCTCCCTGGCCTGCATCCGTTCTACCCGTCATGGCGACAAAAGTGCCGATCGCCGAATCATATTGGCCGGCGTTGGGCACGCGCGATCAGCGTCACTCCCCACCGGTTGAGACCGCGTTGGCGCCGGCTGTAGCTCGGGCGGATCGAGGGCAGGTCGGCGTAGATGGCCTCGAACGGGATCACCGTCGCCACGTCGCGAGAAATGGGGTTGTAGAGGGGAGTACGGCGGCAGGAGCCGGGTAGTGCGTCCATGTGTACCTGGTCGGCTTCGTTCGCTGTTCGGCGTCGGCAACTACTTTTCGATGAGAGGGCGGCATATGAACGCGGAGAAGGCAGACGTCGTGGACCTGCTGGTAGGGCAACATCGCCGAATTGAAGACCTGTTTCAGGCGTTGCGTTCCGGCTCGGAAAACAAGCAGAATCTGTTCGACGAGCTGGTACGACTTTTGGCGGTCCACGAGACCGCCGAGGAGGAGGTCGTGCACCCGGCGGCCCAGCGCGCACAATTCGGCGCGAAACCCATGGTCGAGAACCGACTCGCGGAAGAGAGCCAAGCCAAGAACGACCTCGCCGAGCTCTACGACCTCGGCGTGGATCACCGAGAATTCGATGAGAAGTTGTCGACGTTCGCACAGGCCGTCCTGGACCACGCCCAGCACGAAGAAAATGAGGAGTTCCCTCTTCTGCGTCAATCGTTCTCGGAAAATCACCTCGATCACATGGCCAATTCGGTCCGAGCCGCCGAAGCCTTCGCGCCCACCCGGCCACATCCGCACGCAGGTGAATCGAGAGCGGCAAATTTCCTGGCCGGCCCGCCGTTGGCCGTGTTCGACAGGGTCCGTGACGCGCTACGGGACGTACGCAAGCCCGACGAGGAGTAAGTCCGTTGGAAGCGGCACGGGGGGCTCATCCAGCCAGGGTCGGCGAGCGCCGATGTGCTCGAGCAAGGCACCGACATACTGGCGGCCATCGGAATTGGGCGAATCGCACGAAGCAGGCTGAGGGGCAGCGGTTGTCGGTGACGCTGTGCAACGACCACGACCTCGTCGGCCGGTATCTCGTTGTGCAGGGCGCGCCGCAAACGGCGGGCCGCTCCGACGCCGAGGTGCGTATGTACAAGGCGCTATCACCCGAAGCGTCGAGCGAACAGTTCTACGAGACCGACCCCGCCAAGCCCTACGCGCGTGGCTTCTCGATCCAAACGGTGTGCCCTCTGCCGATTACCTGGTCCGAACACATCGTCGGACAGGGACATTGGGGTGCGGCGTTGCGCGAGTACATGCGCGATTATGTGCGTTGGTCGTGTCTGGGAGCGCTGTGCGAGTTTCTACCCCGCGCCGAGAACAGGGTCACCGTGGCCGACGAGACCGACCGCTACGGGCTGTCGATCGCCCGCTTCTCCTACAGCCAGTGCGACAACGACCGCGCCCTGATGCAAGCCGCCCAGTCGGTCATGGAAGACATTCAGCGCGCGGCCGGCGCGGGAAGTGATCACCTTCCAGCGATACGCCCACCTGGTCGGCGGTGCCCGTATGGGCGACCGGCCTGAGGACGGAGTCGTCGACGCGGACGGCCGCAGCTTCGCCATACCAACTTGTACGGAGGAAACCATGCCTGAAACAGTTGCCGACTACCTGCTCGCCCGGCTTCGGCATTGGGATGTCGAGACCGTTTTCGGTTACGCCGGTGACGGCATCAACGGACTGCTCGCCGCATGGGGTCGCGCCGAAGACGATCCGCGCTTCATCCAGGTGCGTCATGAGGAGATGGCCGCTTTCGAGGCTGTGGGTTACGCCAAGTTCAGCGGGAAAGTGGGCGTCTGCGCGGCGACCTCGGGCCCCGGGGCGATCCACCTGCTCAACGGCCTGTACGACGCCAAACTCGACCATGTACCGGTGGTGGCCCTCGTCGGGCAGACCAACCGCTCGGCAATGGGCGGGTCCTACCAGCAGGAAGTCGATCTGCTGACGCTGTTCAAAGACGTTGCCTCCGAATACGTCCAGATGGTCACCGTGCCCGAACAGCTGCCCAACGTCCTCGACCGCGCGATCCGCACCGCCTTGAGCCAACGCGCGCCCACGGCGGTCATCATTCCCGCCGATGTCCAAGAACTGCCTTACTCCCCACCGAGCCACGAGTTCAAGATGGTGCCCTCCTCCCTCGGTATCGACTTCCCGACACCCACCGTCGACGACGAGGCGATCGCCCGCGCAGCGGAGGTCCTCAATTCCGGGAACAAGACCGCGATCCTGGTCGGGCAGGGCGCACGCGGCGCACGCCGAGAGATCCTTGATGTCGCCGAAGTCCTGGGAGCCGGCGTCGCGAAGGCGCTGCTCGGCAAGGACGTTCTTCCCGACGACCTGCCCTTCGTCACCGGTTCGATCGGGCTGTTGGGCACCCGGCCAAGCTACGAGATGATGCGCGGCTGTGACACTCTGCTGACCATCGGCTCCAGCCTTCCCTACACCCAGTTCATGCCCGAGTTCGGACAGGCGCGTGCGGTGCAGATCGACATCGACGGCCGATTCGTCGGCATGCGCTATCCCTACGAGGTCAATCTGGTCGGTGACGCCCAGGCGACACTGCGCGCGCTGCTGCCGCGGCTGCGGCGGCGCGAGGATCGATCATGGCGGCAAAAGATCGAGAAGAACGTCGATACCTGGTGGTCGACGATGCGGGCCGAGGCGATGGTCGATGGCGACCCGGTCAATCCGATGCGCCTGTTCTGGGAACTTTCGGAACAACTGCCCGCCGACGCCATCGTCACCGCGGACTCGGGCTCCTCGGCGAATTGGTATGCCCGGCACCTGCGCTTCCACACCGACATGCGGGGTCACTATCGGGAAACCTGGCAACCATGGGCCCGGGCGTGCCGTATGCGATCGGCGCGAAGTTCGCCTGTCCCGACCGGCCCGCGATCGCGTTCGCCGGCGACGGCGCAATGCAGATGAACGGGCTCAACGAACTCATCACCATCAAACGGTATTGGACCGACTGGACCGACCCGCGCCTGATCGTCGCCGTGCTGCACAACAACGATCTCAACCAGGTGACCTGGGAGATGCGCGCGATGGAAGGAGCACCGAAATTCGAACAATCTCAACGGCTTCCAGACGTGGACTATGCCGCGTTCGCTGCCGGGCTCGGGTTGGCGACCGACACGATCACCGATCCTGACCAGCTCGCCCCCGCCTGGGAACGCGCCCTGTCGGCCAACCGGCCGACCCTGCTGGATGTCCACTGCGACCCGAACTTCCCGCCGATACCGCCACACGCCACCGTCGAACAGATGAAAGACGCCGCCCTGGCCTTGGCCAAGGGTGACGCGGACAGGTGGGAAATCATCAAACAAGGCCTCAAGTCCAAGGCCCAGGAATTCCTGCCTCATCACCGGGATAGCTGAGATGACCACACGGTCGCACGCCGCCACCGAACCGCCGGTGAAACCATGAGCGAAATGCACTGGCAGAGCTTCCCGTAGGACTCGCTGCGCGATACGAGTTACCGGGCGACGGCGAACGAGCTGCACTGTCTGGCCCTGCGGCGACATCGTGGCTGTCTGCTCCGGGCTGGGACGACGAAGCCGTGTTGTCGACCTCGGTCGGCGGCTACCATCCCGGCACGCCGATCTGGCGCAACCGCTGGGTAACCACCGACACCGTCGTGGAATGGCGCGAAGCCCTGCAATTCCCCGGGGATCCACGTCGAGTGGTGCTCTTTCGCCGCATCATGCGGTGGACCGCGACGTAGCCGTCCCAGTCCGGGGCGACGTGCGCGACGGCTTCGCCGCCGAGGATGGGCGGGATCTGCTGTTGCAGCGCGGGTATCGAGCCGACCGCAAGTCGGGGGATATGTTGTGGAGCAGGGTGTTCCGTAATCCTCGGCAAGGCGCAGCCGTGTGTGTATGGCAAACCGACGTCGATGACCATGCCCGCCAGCCGGGTGATCTCGCGCACGACCTGTGCGCCGTAGCGTTCGACGTCGCGGAGCCGCTCGGTAATGCTGGGTGTTTCAGGATTCGACCACTTTGGTTGGTATGTGTCGGCGGGTGAGGAAGTCGTGGATGGCGCCGATCGTGTCCTCGGGGAGTGCGAGGACCAGGAGGCTGCGTGCGCGGGTTACGGCGACGTAGAAGGTGCGTAGTTCCTCGAGCTCGCTGGTAGTGGTTGGGGGGCCGGAGAGCCAGTTTCGCAGTACCGAGGTGTCGTCCATTAGGACGCAGACCGCGTCGGCTTCGGTGCCTTTGGCTTGGTGCACAGTGGTGAGGGTGGCGGGCGCGTCGGGACGTTTGGAACTGCTTGCCGTGGTGACATTTCCGCCCAGTGTGCGGGTGGGGCGGAGTGGGGGAGCGGTCGGTGGTCGCCACCAGCTTTTAAGGCAAGCGTTGACCTGTCCGGCCCAGTTCTTGGTCGGTGCTGGGAGGTGGGCTAGCAGTGCGTAGGCGTGCCGGCGGAGAGTCGCAGGCGAAAGGTCAGTCTCGCGGCAGATCTCGGTGATGGTTCCGGAATGCTTGGGGTACCAGTGCTTGAGTAGGACGTGTTCGGCTTGTCGGCACGCGTGGTCGAGTTCGGCGGGTTCTGGGACCCCGAAATGAAGTGTCTGGTGTGCACGGGCGAGCCGGGTGATGGTGTTGGTGTCGTTTTCATCGCGGCGCAACGCGGGTGGGAGTTGGGTGTGTTTGCGGGCCAGGAGCATGACGGTGGGGTTGGGATCGGTGGTGTCGCTGAGGACGGTGGCCAGCCGGAGGGTCAGGTCGAGCAGGGATTCGCCGGTGTGGGTGTGGGTGATTTTGCCGACGTTCCCGAATTTAGTGGGCACCAGGTGGATTGGTGGGCCTGCGGTGCGGATGACGGATACATCGGGTGGGCGGGCGCCGGTACGAATAGTGGCCGCGAGGGCGCAGATCGGTGGTGTGCTGCGGCGGTTCCCGCTGAGGGTTACGGGGATGGTGGTGAGGTTGTCGCGGAGCTGGAGCAGCCGCGCGACGTCGGCGCCGTTCCAGCCGTAGATGGACTGGTCGGGGTCGGCGACAACCATCAAGGGGATCCCGTGGCGGCGCATCGCGTCGAAGAGTTCCAGGTCGGCCACCGAGCAGTCTTGGGCTTCGTCGATGACGATTTCGGAGAATCGCGAGTGCAATGTCTCGAGCACGTGCAGTGTGGCGCTCCGAAGGTTGCGGTGTGCCTGTCGTCGAACCTCGTGGCCGGTGAAGTAGCCGCGTTGGAGCCAGTGGTCTCGACACCGGATGGCCGCGGTTATCCATGGTGGTTTCGGCGCGGGGACGGAAGCGGGGCGGCGTCGTGCTGCCGTGGCGGGCGATGTCGAACCAGACATTCAGTTCGTGGCGCATCTGTTCGGGCAGCACCCCGGTCTGGGTGTCGAACCAGCGCACGATCGGCGGGACGTGGTCGTCGGTGAGCATGCCGGCTGCGGCGAGTACGTCCAGCACCGGCCGGATCGGCAGCCGGATACTCGACATCGTCAGAACGTCGGAGGCGCGGATCGCCGCGCCGGGTGTGTCCTGGGTGCCGAGCAGAATGCGGACGGCCCGCTGAACTCTCTCGGTGATCGAGATGGTCCACCCGTGTCGGGTGGCGTGCTCGCGGACGAATTCCTGCCAGGCCGCTGCGCGTGCCGCATCCGGTGGTGGCGGGAAACCTCGTGCCCGGCCGGCGGCGAGGTCGCGTGGCAGCTCCAGCAGCGTCAGCTGCTGATCGGGGGCCGGGCGCAGCAGCAACAGATCCGCCGCGACGGTCTTCGGGAGGTAGGGTCGCCGACCCGTGCCCTCCCGGCGCCACATACCAGCGAAGAACAGTTGCTGCCCATATCTGTTCGCCTCCGTGAGGTCGAATTTGTCTGCGCGGCAGTTGCGCTGGCGAGCAAGAAGCCCGCGCTGCTTGTGGCACAACCGGCACGATCCGTCGCCAGCGACAGCGACGCGACGGCCGCATGTGGTGCAGTCGCCGATGCGGGGATGGTTCTCCCGCCACGATCTGCATCCCGCACAAATCCAGCGATCGGTGCGCATTACGCCCCATGCATAGCAGTCCGCGCACGAATCCACGACCGGCACAATCGGATACGGCAGCAGCCGGTCGGGTGTGCGTGCGCCGGGAGCGTCGGGATGACATCGGGCACACAGTCCGGAGGTGTAGTAGTCGGTCCTCGACAAGCATCGCCGACATGGTGGCGGTGTGACCGGGCCGCCGGGCCAGCAGGCGAAGCAGTACGGGATTTCCCGCATCGCCGGTGGGCGGATGCCGCAGACCGTGCAGCGATGTCGTGGCGGTCTCATGCCGGCGGCAGTGACCGATGCCGGCCCAGTCTCGGCGTGAGCGGCGCATTCACACCGCCGCCGCCACCGCCGCTGCTGTCGTTGACGGCCTCGGTGCGGCCGGGTTTGCGGGCGGCGACCTTGTCCGGTTCGCGGATCAGCAGCTCCGACGGTGTGCAGTCGAGCACGCTGCAGATCACGTCCAGATCGTCGAGGCGGATCGTGGTCGGGTTGCCGATCCACAATGCCGACATCTTCCCGGCGCTGATTTCCAGCCCGGCCTCAGCCAGGCGTCGCCGCATCTCGGTCGACTTCCAGATCCCCGCTTCGGCGGCTTTCATCCTCAGATTCCACTGCACTCGATCACCTCGTCCCTGTGGGCAGTCCCAGCCGCGCCGAGACCCGCTGGTTGGATTGCTCCCACGCACGTTCGACGTGGTCGGACTGGACATGGATATAGCGGGTCGTGGTCGAGAGCCACTCGTGGCCCAGCACCTCCTGAATCGCTTTCAGGTCCAGCCCTCGCGCATACAAAGACGATGCGCAGTAGTGCCGCAACGTGTGTGGCGTCAACCGGCCCTGCCAGCTCGGCAACCAACGCCTCGTCGCCTGCGCCAGCCCGTCGCGCAGCGACTGATCGCCGACCCGGCCGCAGAACCCGGTATGCGGATCGGAGCGTTCGCTCGGCAGCAGCGGTGCGTCCGGATGCTGCCAGTCATCGCCGAACTGGTGTCGCACCTCGGCAAGCCACCAATCCAGCAGATCAGCGGCCTGGTTGATCGCGGGCACGAGCCGGGTCTTCGGGCCCCGGCCGCGGCTTCCCTTGCCGAAGCGCACGTGCAGCTTCCCGTACTCGCCGAGATCGCGGCGCCAATCGCGGATATCGAGCATGTAGGTCTCCTGGATCCGCAGCCCGGTCCGGCGCCACAACGACGCCGCCAGATAGTCCCGTGCCGCAGGCAGGAACTTGCGTGCGTCCACCAGCGACTCGCGCCACGCCGAGAACAGCGCCCCCACCTCCTCATCCGAGGGCGGTATCCGCACCGCACCGTAATCCGCTCTCGCCGGCCGATTGTGCTCATCGATCGGCTGCGTGACTACCACTCCGGTCAGCGCCTGGATGTCGCCTTGATACCGATCGATCAGAAAGTCGAAGAAATGGCCCAGCGTCCACGCCTTGTGCTGCACCGTCAACCGCGCCCGCCCCAGATCCACCCGCTGATGCACAAGGAACCGATCGGCATCATGCGGTTGCGCCATCCAGATCGGACATCCCACGAACCGCGCGAACTCGAACAACACCGCCCGATCCGCGTTCACCGAGCTGTCACCGATCCCGGCGCCCACCGCCGCCAACAGAAACTGATCCACCAGCTCCTGCTCGAAATCCTCCAGCTCCTGCGACGTCGTCAACCGGCGAGGCGCCCCCAGCGACCGGACCACCGCCAGCTGCACGAGACCTCCAGTTGCCGAACAACGACCGACGATCGAAATCCACGGCAGTCTGTCGAGAATCCCGACGAAATGTCAAGAGAGGGGATGCAATACGGCCGACACCCGCTACCTGGCCTACAGCAGGAACTCGGCAACGACAGCCGAAACGAACATCGAGGACTTCCGGTTACCGCACCCGGCGAACTCACCACCGACGAGGGCCACGATGTCGGCCTCGATGCCCTTCCGCTTCCTCCCCCGGCCGCCGAGGCCACAGGTGACCCGCAGACCGAAGACATCGCTTACGAGACCGATACCGTCGCAGAGGAAGACATCACACTCGAGGCGTAGGAGTCGTGACGAAGCAGTTACCTGCGCAACTGACGTCGGATGAAAATTTCCAGCGTGACTTTCGATTCGTGGTAGCAGGGCTTTTCCCACTGCACTGGAATTGCGGTGCCGTCGAGAATTTTTCGGCGATGCGTTTCATTTCGCGTGGCAATGAGCAGGAAGGGGATTGTCGGCTTCATTTCTTGAAACGGTCACGTAGAGGCGAATATTTGACAAACGGCGGCCTATGGAGCGTGGATGCAGGTATGGCATCTATTTTTTCCTGGGCGCACGACTTTCAGAAGAGGGTTTCCATGGGCCGGACGCGGCAGAAGGACATAGGCGCTGAAGCAGACCGCGCTCGAGAAGGGGAGAGTGCTCGTGATGAAAATTGTTGGGATATCGACGATGTGGCGAAGTTCTTCAAGGTCACGCCCGACACGGTCCGCGAATGGCGCCGCCACGGCTACGGCCCGCCGCCCCGGAAGGTGGGCAGGCACTTGAGATGGGTGCCCGACGAGGTACTCGACTGGTTCCGTGAACTGCCCACCGACAACGCCGCATAGGGGGAGTGGTCTGCGATGTCGCACATAGAGGACAGATGGTTCAAAGAAGTCCCGGACCCGAACAACCCGGGCGAGACGCTTCGTGTCAAGTCCGACAACCACGGGCAGGGAATGCGGTACAAGGTGCGGTGGCTGACCCCGGACGGCGCCGATCGGTCGAAGTCGTTCCCCGACAAGCAAAAATCGGCCGCGGAGAGCTTCCAGAAACAGCTCGACGCCGAAATGCTCATGGGCCGCTACGTCGACCCCCACTCTCGTCGCCGTCCGTTCGATCCGCTGATAGTTAAGTGGCTCAAAGCGACATCACCGGACCCGGTCAGCCGAGAGAAGTATGCGCAGCGGGCCCGAACCCACATCACTCCCTACTTCGGCGGCCGTTCGATCGCCGGGGCCTGCACGGTGGACACGGTGCGCGACTATGTGGAGTGGCTCAACGGCCGTGGCCTGGATCCGAGCACGCAGGGAATGATCTTCGATCATGTCGTGACGATCATGGATATCGCTGTCGCCGAGCATACGATCCCGGAAAACCCGTGCCGGTCGCGGCTGATCAAACGGCCCCGCGGTACGAGCCCGAAAATCATCCCCTGGACCGAAGACCGGCTGAACGCGATCTGGACAGCGCTGCCCGACCGCAACAAGATCGTCATCCCGCTCGGAGCCGGCTGCGGCATGCGGATGGGAGAAATCCTCGGGTTCTCACCCGACGACATCCGCCGCAAGGAAGGAGTCTTCGTCGTGCAGCGACAGATTCGGCGGTTGAAGGGCGGGGCCGTGTTTTCGCCACCGAAAGGCGGCAAGACGAGGATCGTGCCGATGGCCGAAGACATTCTCGCCGAGATCGACGCCTACATGGAAATGTTCGAGCCGGTGACCATTACGCTGCCGTGGCGGACACTGGATGGACGCCCGGTCACGGCTCGCGTGCTAATGTCACGGACAGGCGATTCCCGCCCGATGTACGGCTACCTGTTCTTGGTGACGGTGTGGAACGCGGCGTTTCGCCGCGCAGGACTGACCAAACGCGACCGGGTCGACGGCTTGCATGCGTTGCGGCATTACTACGCGTCATCGTGCCTGGCCGAAGGGGTTTCGATCCTGGAACTGGCGAACTATCTCGGCCACAGCGACCCCGCGGTCACCTTGAGGCACTATGCCCACCTCATGCCCACCAGCCACACACGCGCACGACGGGCAGTGAACGCATCATGGTCAGCCATCCGAAAACATCCAGACAGCCGCGATAGCGAACCCGAAAGTCCAGCGCGACAGCTGGCTGACGAGGGGGATTCAAGCAGTACAGTCGACGACGATCCGACGGAATCAGCCGCGTAGACGCATCGCCGCGACTGCGCACTGTCCTTGCCCGCGAAGCTATTTGACGCACCCTGCCTCAGGCGGACGGTGGGGAGCGGTGCAGCGACCGTTCCTCGGTGTGGCGAGGACCGACGGCGGCACCCGGCGGCGGCCCGGCGAGCGGTCGATGACGCGACCGCAGTGGAGGGCCTGCCGGTGCCGCGTTCGGCTGGCCCTAGCTTGCCTTGTTGTATGCCTCCACGATGTCGGCTTGGATTCGTCCGCGGCTGGAAACGTTGTAGCCGTTGTTCTTCGCCCATTCGCGAATTGCGGCGGTCTGCTGCTTGTCGGCTGCGGTGCGCGCACCGGTGGTCCTGGCCTTACCCCGGGGGATACGGCCGACTTTGCGGGCAGGGCCGGTCCACTGCTCGAACACGCCACGAAGCTTGCCCGCGTTCTTGGTCGACAGGTCGATCTCGTACTCGACGCCGTCGAGGCTGAACGAGACCGTTTCCTCGGCTTTCGACTTGCCGTCGAAGTCGTCGATCAGCACGACGATGACTTTCTTCGCCACGTTGCAGTCCTCCACAGTTTGTCGAAACCTATTGCCGAACTATCCGACTGGCAAGCTTAGGCCGGACCACGAAACGTTGATCTCTCAGGCCGAACTGCCGCCGGCAGGGACCCAACATTTGCGGGCGCCATTACCGCTGCGGGCAACGTTTCGCCCTACGCATCAAAGGCTGGCCCCCGCTGGCGAAGGCTCTCACACCCGAGCGGTCGCTGATTCGAAACAACTGGAACCGACGGGGCTCCTGAGTTGGTCTGCAAGGAGTGAGAGCCGGTTATCGGTGGGTGCGGTTACAGTGTATCCCGCCGGGTCCGTAGCCCAGTGCGGAACGCGGTCGGCGGTGGTTGTCTTCGTCCGTCCAATCGCTGATTACGAGTCTTGCGTGGGTCAATGACCAGAAGCGCGAAGAAATGCACCGGCGCGGTCGACAGCGTTCACCTGCACCCCGACGACACTCAAGTTGTCGCGTATCTAGTGTCGTCTCGCAGCGGCGTCGTCGGCGCGTACACCACGACCGTGCATCCGGACCTCCACCAGCCCACGGCGGCGACTTCCTAGACGCGCCGTCCCAGCTCGCCTGTTATCGAGGTCAGCTGCGTGGGGCATACATGATGATGGCGACGCCGAGTAGGCAGATAGCGGTGCCGGTGATGTCCCAGCGGTCGGGCCGGAAACCGTCGACTGCCGTGCCTCACAGCAGGGATCCGGCGACGAAGACGCCGCCGTAGGCGGCGAGGATGCGTCCGAAATCCGCATCCGGTTGCAGAGCAAAGTCGTCCACACTCACTACCCGAGTAATTCGCCGATTTGGTAGCGGGATCGTCAGCAGTATCCGCACCGCGGTGTGCCGAGACAACCGCACCGGCAACGCGGCCAGCACACGAACGGCCGCTCTGCCCGCCAGTTCTCTCTCGATCGAACGCACCTGGCCGGTCAGCCTGTAGTTCGCCGTTGATAGCGTTCGATCAGGCCGGGAACCTGTTCACGGAAAGGCCTGCAGCACTGCGGTGTCGAGCAAACCAGCCGTCGAACTCGTACCCGCACGACCACCCCGCGACCGTCGACGGGTAGGTCGGCGACGATCCGGTGGTGGTAGCTATGGACTTTCTCCAATCCCTCCCCTCAACGCCAGCACACCGCCGGGCCGGGCGCTGTCCGGGCCCGCACCACAAGCCTGCAACCCTCATCCACAACCTCGTCGACCGCCAGCGCCGACAAACTTGAGAACACCAGCCCCACTGCAACATTCACCTCACCCACCAAGGCATCGTGCCGTCAGACGATCGAGCCAGCCACCGGAAGTGAGCCAGAGCCGTCTTTCAGACATTCCCGCCTTCGGATGGGGCCGAATCCACCGTGCCCGGCGAGCATGCGCGAGCTGGCCCGGCGCTTGACCGCGGCGGGCGCGGTGGTAATCGTCACTCCCGATATCAACAGATGGCTCCCCGATCGCGAAGAAATTGCGACATCGCATTAATCGTCGGATGGTCACGCATGCCGAGGAGGTCTACGGTCACCCCGAATTCCTCCTCTATATCACCCGCCAGCGCCGCTGCTACTACCGACGAGACGCCGTACTCGCTCAGCGATCGGTCACGATCGAGCGAAGTTGGTTCGATTTCCAATTGCTCGCCGACGAGGATGGCCAACCGGTCGCCCACAGCGGAATCAAGAGGTGTATCACTCATTCGAAGCTCCTAACGTTGGGTGCATTGTGTATCTCGGTGTCAGTCAGATGATGACTTCGAGGGCTCTATCGACGCGATCTTTCCGGATTCGTACAGTTCGCGCATATGTGCGCGACGGATTTTTCCGCTCGATGTTCGAGCGACAGTGCCCTTAGGCACAAGGATCAATTTCGACAGCCGAACACTACATTCTCGTCCGAGAATAGCATGAATACTCCCGGTCAAGGACGCAATGCTCTCGTCTTGCGGAAGGAGTTTGAGATCTATTTCTTGGACAAGAACCAGCCGTTCCGGCCGTCCGACTCCGAAGGCAGACCCAACGCCTGCCGCTGTTGCAGGAGACGCTCGCCGTGCAGTCAATTCGATATCGTGCGCATAAATATTGCGCCCATTAATGATGATCATATCCTTGATCCGTCCGGTGACGAACAGTTGCCCATCGAGCATTGCGCCGAAATCTCCAGTTCGTAGCCAACCGCCGTGGCCGCGCAGGTGACCATCAAACGTACCGGCGGTCTCTGTCGGCTTATTCCAGTAGCCGCGAGCGATGCTGCTGCCGTGCAACCAGATTTCGCCGACGCGCCCTCGCGGTTGTTCGGTTTCGGAGTCTAAATCGACGATCGCAACTTCCATCTTTTGCGGACGGCCGCTGCTGACCAGACAGTGCATATCAGATGCATCGGTGGTTTCTTCGATCATATTTCGGGCTAGCAGACGGCCACTTACCTTGTATTCGACAGGACCAGCCTCCGCTGACGCACCTGTGACGAACAGAGTTGCCTCCGCTAAGCCATAGACGGGCATGACCGCCTGCGGCTTCAGTCCGCAGGGAGAAAGTAAGTCGACAAACCCGCGGATCGAGTCGGCTTGCACCGGCTCCGAACCAGTGAGAACTGTGTCGACAGAACTGAGGTCAAGCTGTACGATCGTTTCGGCCTTAACGCGCCGCGCGACATAAGCGAGAGCGAAGTTCGGTGCAAGCGTGATTGTAGCCCTATATTTGTGCAGTGCTTCGAGCCACAACTGTGGACGTCTGAGAAAAGTCAATGGCGACATAAGCACAACACTGGCGCCGCACCACAGCGGATGCAGGATCAGCCCGATCAGACCCATGTCGTGGAAGTGAGGGAGCCATCCGCAGCCGATAGTCTCCTCGTTTGAGCAGATAGCCGCGCCGATCTCTCGCTGGTTCTCGCTGAGGTTGGCGTGGGTCACAATCACACCCTTCGGCTCGCTGGTCGAGCCGGAGGTGTACTGCACCAACGCGACCGTTTGGCCATCAATTTCGACCGGGACCCACCGTTCAGCATCCTCAACCGACACAGTGTCGGTTGCCAACACCAACGGAGCGGATGGTAGGTCGGATACCCCGAATTGCACAATCTCAGCAAACGCGGACGACGTAAGCACCGCCTTTACGCCAGCATCTCGGGCGATGCCGATAAGGCGTTCATGATCGGTGGTGCGACCGTCCGGAACCGGGGCGGGCACAGCGATTATGCCAGCCATCAATGCACCAATAAACCCCACCACGAACTCTATCCCGGGAGGATACAGAAGCAGCACTCTGTCGCCGCGCTCTAACCGTGCGCGGAGCGCCACTGCCACCGCACGCGCTCGCTCATCAAGCTCTGAATAATTCAGAGAAGATTCCACAACTTGCCCGTCGACCAAGTCGAGAAATTTTAACGCCGTTTTCGTGCCGTTGCGCTCAACATGATTGCGAAAATTGCTAATGAAGTCGACACCGCTATTCATCAAACTCCAGTCCAGAGGCAAATGATCAATAGAATTTTTCCAACCGAGAACTCGCAGAGATGGCAATGGAATCCATCACGCAAGCAGCCCGCCTCACGGCTATAGCCTGAGATTGGCAGATGTCCGAGACCCGATGCCTCCGACCGATCACACGCAGTATCGGATCCCGGCTTCACGGCGAGGCTGCTCGCGATACCGGGGAGGATTCCAGCCGGACTCTGCCGTCACGAGCCGCACGGCTTCTGGCGCCGGCATTACTTGCCGGTCAAAGCCGCGCCAATGAAAGAAATCGCCTCACCTGCAACGAGGGCAGGCAAAGGCGAGAACCAGCGTGCAACGATTCACATCGCAGGGTATTATTCACCTTAAAATTCGAGTCCTTGCAGCAAGTTTTCAATTCCACATTCGAGATGTTTCCACCCTAGCAGGAGTTCGTCAATTGTTGCGATTCCCATCGCAGGGAAGGTGCCACCAATATGCTCATCACTGTTGTGCTTCGACGAGGCTTTCCTCTAGGAAAGCACACAGCTGCTTCCGTTCGTCCGTTTCATAGGCGCCGCTGTCTTGTGCGGCATTGATCGCATTACGGGCCAGGGTTTCCGCTGTATGGGATCTCACGATCGGGTGATCGACGGCGGTATTCCGCGCCCAACCATGCGTTGGTTGTCCGGGCACAGAATTTCTCTCGTGACTGTACTCGGTTGCCCCTTTGACCATCAATGGGATTGCGGGGGCCATTATTCCAAGCGCCAAGATGTGGCCGGCCATGACCGTTGGTGCCGCCATATCCGTTGGCGGCTGCCTTTGATTCTGGGCCAAAGCCGCAGGGGCCGGTCTTATCTCAGCTCTTCTGAAAAGGATCACGGCGGCGAGCCATCTGGGTCATTCCGTTGAACCCCCAGCTCTCGCCGCCGAGCTCGCGCAAGACGACATACGTGGCGGTCGTCAGTAGGCCCAGGTGCTGGTTCAGTACAGCGTAGGCGTGCTCGATGAAGGTCGCTTGCTCGGCAGCGGTATTGGTGCCGGCGGTGATGTCGACTTCGAGGTGGACCCCGGTGGCATTCTTGATGCCTGCGCCGGCTACGAACCAGTGTGACGCCGGGACTGTGTTGATCTGAACCACTGTGACTTCCGGCGCTTTGAACAGGTCCTTCTCCAACAGTGCGGTGATGTCGGCGGCCAGGGCGGCCCGGGTCTGAGCGGGCAGGTCAGGTCCGGTCGCGGTCAGGCGGGCGAAGGGCATATCTGACGACTCCATGGTTTCGGCGTGTTGTTTTGAGCTATTACGATTGCGCAGCTGAGGTCGGCATCGCTGTCCCCGGCACCACCTCGTTTGGCACCCTGAACGATGTGGTGACCCGTTCCTTGCCGTGTCGGCCCGGCGCATGTGGAGTAGGCACTCCAGCTCTCCTCCGGGTGTTACACGGCAGCGCACCGCGGCAAGGGGCCTGGCCGAACGAACGAAGGGTCAGCGGAATATCCGTCATCACGCCGATGAGGTTTGATGAAGAACGCCCGATATTCTTTTCACGGACCTGCGGAGTCGGAGGCCCCGAAGGAAGTCTCGGCGGTTGTTCGACGATCATTCTGGTTCTCGGCGTCCAGGCTGGATTCAAAAAGCAACCTTGGAATGACTACGACCGGACAAGTTTGGCATGAGGAAAAGGTACGGCCTTGGTCTCCAGCGGAACGAGCACCGCATCAGACACATTCGGCACCCGATGCGACACTGGACACCGTGAGGTTTCACTCACGACGAAGTCATCGGCGACGATCCAAGTTGTGCGCGTCCTTGTATGGCGGCGCACCGGACACAGTGCAGTCGCGGGCGGCCCGATGACGCGGATGAAGCGCGCAGGAGGATAGGCTACGGCTCGTACGTATTCACGTCTTCTGGGGGTACCACCAGTGTCGGTGCGGCAAGCGCCGAGCTTACACCGCGCTCTCCGATAGAGAGTGGTCGGCGAGTACTGAATCGCGCGCATTGCTCGGTGATGCGCCTGCGGAGGTGCATCGGCTACGGTGCGATTCGTCGTGGGAACCTTTGGTGGTAGGCGCGGAGCCACCCCGGTTCGTCGGCGAGGAACAATATGTCGTGAACCGCCATCTGACGAATGACGAGTAGCGGCATCGGTGATCGGTTGACGTGAAATCTCGGGTTGTGTATTGCAGGGGTAGGGCACTCGGGATGAAACTGACCGACCATCAGGCCGGTAGTCACCGCGCGATTCTTGATACGCGGATGCACAGCGTCGATGAGACGCCATTGTTCACGCGGCATCGCAGGCAACACGACCACGAGTGCGAACAACTCGCCGTGGGTGATCGTCGGCCTGAGGTCGTTGTATTTGTTCATTGCTAAATATGCGATGCGCTGAAGGTGATCGGCGCCGTCGCCAGGCTGCCAGGACGCGCAACAAAGAATCACTGCGTCTCGCTTCAGCGCGGGACGTACGAACGGGCAAACCGGGCCGCGCCGGCCCAACTCGGTATGAGGTAGCGCCACGTATTCGCGCAGCCAATCTTTGACCTGTTTTGCAGTGGCTGGATCGACATCATCGCTCAACATTATCGGCTGACCTTTGTATGTCCTTGCAAAGTTCATCGATGATTGCCGGCGTCACGTGTGACACGGTAACGAGATGTGCGACCGTACCCTCGGTGGCGAGGTGATATTTCCGGCATATCGACTCGGCAGGCCGGTCGAATACGACCACGATCGAATAGGGTTGCAATTTCGGGGAAAGGCCGAGTTCGGCGAGGCGGCTACTCGCGTAACGGGCGGTAGCGAGGGCGCGGTGGGCGTTTTCCGCTAGCCCTGCGGCTCCCTTCGCGGCCAGGGCGTACCAGATGAGGATTGCAGCCAGTCCGCTTCGTGAGCAACCGAGTGTGGCGTCGGCGGCGCCGATGTATTCGCCGTGTATGTGCTGGTGTACAAGATCGTTGCGACAGATTGCCAGCGCGCAGGGCACCGGCATGCCTAGACCTTTGTGCATGCTGATAGCGATACTGCCGACCTCGGGGCGCGCAAACCCCCACGTTTCGGCGATCTCGGTGAACGGCACGATCAGCCCACTGAGCGCGGCGTCAGCATGAACATATACAGGGCCGGCGGCCGCTGCCGCCGTCACGATTGCGTCGACATCGTCGACTGCCCCGCTCATAGTGGTGCCGATAGTTGCCACTACGACAGCGCCGCGGCCTTCTGCTCGTCGGCATGCCCTTTCGAGAGCGTCGGGAGCGATTCGACCGCTTGCATCAGTGTCGACCGCGACCAGCTGCCTTCGCATGAGGCGAGCATTCTTCGCGATCGAGTAATGTGCGGCAGTGCTGCAATAGATCGAGGCTTGCGGAAGGGCCTCGCAGCCACGGTCGAGACCGAACAAATTTGCTTCGCTGCCGCCCGCTGTTATATAGCCGTATACTTCTGTAGAATCAGCATTGGCGAGACGAGCTATGAATTCGACGACAGCGCACTCCATCGCTTTGGAGCTGACCGCAGACTTTTCGATGCCACTTGGATCGCCGACATTATTCACGAAGATGTCCAAGAGGCCTGATAATCGGCTGAATTCGAAGTCCAGATTGCCCGGGAAACCTATCGCATACGGCTCCTCGGAGCGCATCATGTCGATAAACGTTTCTAGGTGGCGTAGCAGTTCGCTCTCTGACCTGGCAATATCCGTGATGCGATAGAAAGTCTCTGACGAAGGGGGTGCTGAAAGTTGCACTGAATATTTCCTGCTGTCGTAATAGAGGTGCACTGCACCTTGATTCGAGGTGCTTTCGTGTAGTCGCTTTGATATTCGTGCCGATTCGCAACCGGCGTCTAGAGGCCGAGGAAGAGTCGCTCGTTTGGTAGCCGGGCTTCGGGTAGATCAATTTCTGCAGACCGGAAGATGACTTCGACCGCGCACCAATGCATTCGAAACCAATCGGAAACGAGCATCCTCGCTGCCATCGCGCTGGCTCTGTAGTCGAAAGCTGTGCCGTGCAGCCAGATTCTGACGTGCACGTCCCCGGATGCTGACAGGTGCTTTCTTGCCCCGTAGCGTCCGGCTGTGCGCATTCCGTCGCAGGATGTATCCAGAGGGTTTCCTGACGGCATTCGAACTTTCGAAGCGCTGGTCGTCGAGTCGGCGCTATGAGCGACACCGGAGGCGCTGACAGACCGAGGGTCCGCTGGTAGCCGCTCTCGACGCATAATCGAAATGCGAGTCGCATACTGCTTGCGGCGCCCTTGGATGCGGGTCATACGTGTTGTCTTGCTTCGTAGGTCGTCGACAGCATGGCGAAACCTATAGCGTCGGAAGATGTTTCGCAGTAACGCTAACCAGGTGAATCGTTGGCTCTGCGACAGCGGACGCACGATGTTCAACCTGCGGGACACCGCTCGGGCCGATCGCCTTGCGCACGCACAGCTTATCGGTCGGTAGCCGGGGCCCGTCTGGCATCGGAGTTGTCGTACGGGTCATTGCGTGCCTCCCGATGTAAGCGATCTTTGCGCAGTCTGAACGTGGATGACGCGGCTGTGCATTGAGTTTGCCGCGATTATGTGTCGTATGGTGCGTATGGTGCACGGCCCGCCGAATGAGACGAATGGGGTCGTACGCTTTCTTCCTGGCCCACTGTCGCTTCGGGTGCACACGGTCAGGTTCAGGTGCGGTGGACCGAAAACTGTCAACAGTTGCTGTGCGATAGGGGCAGCGGAGCAACGCATGCAACTCTGGCGGCATTCGAGACCTGACAGGGGTGCGACCTCGGTAACCGGCGGAGTGTGAAGGATAAGCATGGAAGGCTCCGCAGATGGCCTGGCGTTGTCGTCCCATGCTCGGTCGGGAGTGCGACAGTTGAGAGGACAAACCAGTTGACGAGCTGGTACACCAGGAAGGCTATGACTCCGGGAAAGGCCGGGCGATAGTCGCATCAGACATTTGAGGTACTGTATGCGACAGCTCGCTGCCGGTAAACGGGTTCGGGCAGTCACCGGCAGGCCGGCTGGTTGAGCTTGTGACGGATACGCCGCGGCCTCGACGGAGCCCCTGCTTTTCTCGCTCCGACGACCGGATTCGGCGGCGGGCATCCCGCGACTCAGCCGACTCTGCACCAGTTGTGGCCAGCTCGTACCCATCGCCGATCTCGGCTTGAAACATCCATTTCGATAACGTCGTCGGGTGGTTCCCGAAGTCGTCCGTGGTCTGATTCAGCGTGATCCCCCGCTCCTTCGGGAACAGTTCGGGCACAGTGAGATCTGCCCAGTCGCGCCTTCGGCAAGCCATCTCAGTTGTCCTCTACATCTATAGCGACCCTGCCATGGTCTGTCACGTGTCGCGACCGGTGTCGGAAATGTCCGGTGTGGCACTGGTGAGAGTGGTTCAGCCGAAATAGTGTGCTCCTTGCTCGTCTTGTCTGCCGCAATATCGGAGACCTGCGCCGATTCGGCAGTCCTGGGAGCATCGTCCAACTCTGTCTGGAGCTCTTCTTGACTCTTATTCACACAACCGGTATACACCACTTTCGGCTGACCATTACCGACATCGACCGCTCGCGCGCATTCTACGAAAATGTTTTGGGATTCACCGTTGTAGCCGAATCAACTGGCAGCCCAGAGAATCCTGCTGTACGCACAGATCCCGCCCAGCTCTATGGCGGCGTCGTATTCGAAACCAACGGCATGCTGTTCGGCCTCCGGCCAGTGGCAAACCGAGATGACCATTTCGATTCCGAGCGGGTCGGTCTCGACCACGTCAGCTTTGCCGTAAACACGATCGATGACTTGCACACTATCGTTCAAAAATTGGACAAAGCCCGGATACGACACGGCGACGTCACAGAAATCAATCAGTTCGGTATCGCGATCTTGGCGTTCAACGACCCCGACGGCATACACCTCGAAGTTACTGCTCCAATGCCATCTCGACGCGATTAGCGCATGTGAGTTGTCGCCGGGTGGGTGCACCGCCTTCCGGCACCCTGAGGCAAGGCGGAACACTCGATCCGAGATTCTGGTGAAGCGCGAGCTGGACTTGCCGGGTACCGCCTGACCGCGCGGGTGTCGACTTCCGGGAATTTTGCTACACAATGATGCGTGAAGAGATGGCCGGCCTCGGTCGACCAGATGTCGCAGTAGAGGACAGTCTCCAGGCTGGAGCTACCTAATACTTAGGACGAGTTCGTGATCAGTTGAATTTTGCGGATCGGCGCTGGTAGTGACTGGTGTGGGCGCGTTGCTGGTGTCTTCGACGTTGGTTTCAACCAGTGTAGGCGGCCTATGGCGGTTTGCGCGGGAGTGAGCACGAGAGTTGCGAAGAAGTGGCGAATCTCGTTCCGAGAAGGATATTCGGCTTGAGAGTCTGCTGTGGACGGGGGTGATCCTTCGATCCTGCTACTAAATGCGATCACTATTTCCCAATACTTGAAGGACTGGTAGTGCTTACCGCTCAACTGACTCGGATAACTGCACGGCTCAGCGCTGTCGCTGCAGACGCGGGTGATGCCCTGGAATCCGGTCTGCGCGGTTTTGCGATCGATCTGCGCAAGGTTTCGGACAATTTTGTCTTCGCTGACCAAAAGGGCGTCAGCTCGATCGCGAACTTCGATTCCCAGGCTCCGAGTCTTTCCGGTCAAAGTTGCTACACCGGGCGCCTGTACAGCTTCACACCGGACGAGGTGCGCAGCATGCCGATCCTCAGCAGTGACCAAAAGGTCATCGGTGTTCGGTTCCCGGCAGAACTCGCGGATGCGAAAACGCCGATGACGTTTACAGTCGAGGCGCGCGAGGAAGTGGGCCGAAGATATCGGCAATATAATCAGACTGGTTCGCGGTGGGACGAGATTGGACAAGCTACGGCGCCATGGTCATCTGATAGTGGGAAAGATCTGATCTTTGCGGATGCGCACGCTACCGGAAATGTCTATTATATCCAGGTCGGAAAAAATCTTCCGCACACAAGGTTCGGCAGATGGATAGATATGCGAGTCGACGGCGATACGTACGGAACGATCTTAGCTGCGAACAAATACTTCAAGCAGGCAGTAAGAGGTGCGCCGACGGCTGATCTTATCCAACTCTCGTGCTTCTCAGCGCGTAATTCAGCCGCGCTGCAGTCCAGCGAGTCCTTGCACTCAGCGGGAATAGGCCTCACTGTGCACGCTACTGAAAACACTCTGATTCTTGAGATGACAAACGGCGGAGGCGGCGAGGTCGGGCATATAAGACAGAGTGGCGATACCCTCCATGGGTTCGGTTCGGAGGTAGAAGCCAGTGCAGCCGGTCTCCCCGTTGGATCTCCATGGGTGGAGTTCAAAGCGAACCAACAATCGAAACTGCAAGACTGACACTCGCTGAGGCGGCCACGTCGGCGGCCGCCCTCGTCGGCCTTCCGGGGGCCGTTCGATTCTCCCAGGCTGGTGCACCCGTGACGAATCTCCTATCTCTTCCCGCCGGTGTAAGTTGGACCGGGAAAGCACGCGTTCCATGGCTGTAGAGATTCCGTACGATGTGGCGTTGTTTCTCAACTACATTGGTGTGCCGTATCCGGATATCAACGAGGATCAGGTCCGCGCGCTGGGGACTCATGTGCGGAATTTCGCGAACGGCGTGGCGGATACGCACGATACCGCGACCGGTGTGATCGCCGATATGGGAAAGGTGTACTCCGGGTATTCCTACCAGGCATTGGTCGCGGCTTGGGCGCGGAGGTCGAAGTCCCATATGGCTGATCTGGATGCGGCGTGCCATCTGGTGGCCGATGCTCTGGACGCGGCTGCTGGGGTGATCGTGGTGACAAAAGTCGCTGTGCTGGCCGAACTCGCTGTGCTGGCAGCCAGTTACACTGCCGCGATGGCCGCCACAATCGCGACGGGCGGTCTGTCGGTCGCGATCGAGCAGGCGATCGCCGCGGCCGCCCGCAAGATTTGCCAGGTCATGGAGCAGGCGCTTATCGGCTACATCCTGTTCGAGGTCATCGGGAAAGCGATCGAGCCGCTCGAGCATGTCATCGACCGCATGGTCCGGGGAGTAGCGGATGACCTCGCGGGTGAGGTGTTGGGTCCGCCACCCGGTTCGACCGAGCAGCCGCTATACATCGAGCCCGACGAGGTCATCCACACCAGTCGTGTCCTGGACGGGCTGGCCGATGACATCCTGCGGCAGGCATCGGGTTTCGCGGAAAAGATCGCGGGACTGGACTTCGCCTCCCCCATCTTCGACAACGGTGGCGGCGGCGTGCCTGCCGTGGATCCCTCTGTGGGAGTGGGATCGTCGGACATGACGGACGACGACACCCCTGCACCGGTGGCTAATACCTCACCGACGGCCCCGGCTGGCGTCACCTCCGGCACGCAAGGCCCTGCCCATATCTCTTCTGAATATCCGCTCTCGTCGGGATATCTGCCCGATCACTCTCGCACGCACATGTCCGGGGCGGCTGCTGAGGCTACGGGGTATCCAGCTCACCCTGCCGCAGGCCGGTTACCGGGTTCGGATGCTGTGTCGAACACGGGAGTGGCTGGTGTACAACCAAATTCGGCGATCGGCGATCGCACGTCGGACGCGGGTGGGGGTCATGTGGCAGCGGGTCTTCATGGCGGGGCACCGAGTCCCGGGCATGTCGCGTCCGGGACAAGTTCGGATGGACCGACGGCAAGGGCCGAGGCTGGCGTCACCGCCCAGTACGACGCCGGCGGTACACCCGGACGCTATGCCCCGCACAGTCTGGTGTCCGATCTTCAGGCACCGTGGGGTGCGACTCCGTCGGGGCCCCCCTCGTCGGTGATGGGGCAGGATTGGTTGCGCAGCTCCCCCGAGCAGGCAGGCGATGCCGACGATCCGTCGTCGCAGAGCCAGTCGAGCCTCGGGGGACGTGCCGGCCGGGGATCCGACCAACGCGTCACCCCATGGCGAAAGCGCGCTCGCAGCAAGACGGTTTGCAGGAAGTCCACAACGAAGGAGGCCTCCGAGTCCGGAACGCCATGGTCCGGCGGTGGTGTTCCGCCGAAATCCGAGCCCAGAGTGTTCGCCCGGCTCGATGCACGACCGACGCCCTGGCGGACCGGCCGGCCCACCGAGACCGCGGACACCGCCGATGCAGCGCAGGCCCTGGACTTCGAGCATTCCTCCACGCAGGCCTCGGAGAAGGAGACCAGCGCGACGCGACAGCCAGCGTCACACCGGCAAGGCCCGACCGTTACGGTTCCATCGGTCACCACCGACAACCGGCCTAAACCGAAGACCTAAACCCTGTGCAGGGCTCCATGATCCGCTCAAATCGAGGCGCGCGCTGCCAGCGTCCGTGGACTATGTCGCCGGCAAACGAAGATCGATTCGGGCAGTGCTCACCCACTACCGATGGTCGGGTCACGCGGTCGATAACCACCGCTCAGTTCCGGAATGCGGGTTCAGGCAACTCACCCGCGGCAATAAGACGAGCTCTGCAGATCTCCTGATTGGGGAGGTGGGTGCGTTCGACTTGGGCGCCGAGCAGCGGCTCGACGCGATGCAGTGCGGGTGTGCCTAGCTGAGTGGATCGACTCATCTGGCCGGCCGGACGGGCCAGCGATGGCTAGTGAAACGACTCATGGACCAGGATGAAAACGATCGCAGCGAGTTCGGACCGGAAGCGGCGAAGTTCCTGTCTTCATCTCGTTGGTCCGACTTGTGTGGCGTTGCTGCATGCTCTTTGGGCGTCGGTGGCCGCACTTACGCAACTCACGCGCAACGCAGGGCGTCTCTAAAGGCGGAATGTCCGGTACATGTGCCCTGGCCGGCTCTCCGTCCTCCTCGCCACTGCCGTCGTCGAGGTGATTGCCGGCCTACTTCGGGTTGAAAGGTGAGGCCCTCCTCCTGTGCATCGAAGCGTGCGATGCGTATGACCTCGGGTGCGCCGTTCGACATGTTCGGCGGCGTGTCCTGCCGTGTCGACCACGGGGTGGCCTGTGTCACCACGCTCGCCATCGATCGGTTATCTGGTGACGGGTCATGGAGTTGCGCGCGGCAAAGGCATCTAAGTCACATCCTGCATCCACCAGGCTCTCTTCGAGGAAGGCACACAGCTGCTCTCGTTCGTCCGTTTCATATGCGTCGCCGCCGTGGTCGGTATTGATCGAATTGAGAGCACGGGTGGTCAGCTCCAAGAGAGCCGACAGCTGCTCGTCGTTTGGGTCGGCCAAGCCTTTGAGCACACACTCGAAGGCCGACAATGCCTGATCGGTGGACGCAAGCAGAGACTCCGGGAACAATTCGGCGATGACTGCGTCGTCGGGATCGATTGCTCCCGAAGCGAGTTCGCGAGCCTCCCGCTCAACGTCTTCACGCCAGTAGATTGAGGGTCGAGTAACCAAAGAAATCTGCCTATCATGCGATGAATTGCGGGACCTGGATATACATTGTGGCATGACTCTCGCGTCCAGCCAGTGTCGCATCGGACATTCACAGAACTGCTTGCGACAGCGGTAGCTCCACGCAAGGGGTCGCCGAGTTTCGATATGGTCGGCCAGTAAAAGGGCCTCATGCAATAAAAAAGAGCGGAGCGGCCCGGCCGGGCCGCTCCGCTCTTTTTGTCGAGTTTACCAGTGTTCACCGACTGCTGCGGCCGAGAGCGAGCTGGTGAGACCGACTATAAAATGTGCCAGCCAATCCATGGCGGTACCTATCTGTAGTTCCGAAATTTCTCTCTAGAAAACTGTATATGATCGAGGATAGCGATTTTTGTACTGGTTGCCAGGCCTGGGAATAAATTCTATTCAGCTTCTGTCCGTTTCGAACACGGCGATGCCGTCTCGTGGTGTCGAGCGGAGCGCAAATCGGCTGCAAGAGCTTCGGGGTATTGTTGTTACCGAAAAGTCGGTAATCGGAGTTGCTACGTGCCTCGAATCGACCGTCTTTGAGTACGCCAAATCATGCTCGGAAAGCACATTCGTTCTCAGGTAGTGACGTGCGACTCCCAAGACATCGGAGAGGATCGGATCTCGGCGATGGTCCGGTTGCGCCGCCGGCGAAAGAGTGTACGTAGTGTACTGGCGTTCAAGTAGCCGACTCTGGCGGCAATGGCTTCAACGGTGAGATGGGTCGTTCGTAGAAGTTGGGTCGCACGCTCCAGTCGAATTTCGTCGATAAAATCCCTCGGCGACATGCCTATCTCTGCTTGCGTCGCGCGCTGAAGACTGCGCACGGTGACGCCCAGGGAGTGAGCGGCGTCAACGAGGCGAAACTGCTCGCTAAGATGCTCGCGGGCCCACCGCTCGAACGCGGCAACCAGAGAGTTTCCACGGGCGATCACCTGGGGCAACGCGAACTCGGCCTGAGTCTGGCGTTGGCCGAGCAGAAGGTAGCGGGCCGTGAGTTCGGCCAGTGCGGGGCTGCGGGTCGCGATAAGCGACAACGCAAGGTCCAGGTGGGACAGTACGGCACCGGCGGTTGTTACGCGACGGTCGCGGCACAGAATGTTTCCCTCTTGAACGTCGACGTGTGGATAGCGTCGGCGAAAGGCTGGCCCTAGCCACCAACTCGTAGTCGCGCGAGTGCCATCCAAGGCTCCGGCCTCGGCAAGAAAGAAGGTGCCGGTACACGCGGCAGCAAGGTGAACATCTCTGTCGGCAGCTTCGGAAATGCATCGTAGTACCGAAGTATTAGCCGCCGAGGAAACCGTAGCGATGAGGTCGTCAGCGTCGAGCGCGTTGACCGCTGGCACGATCAACAGATCCAGCGCCGACGGAAGGCTCGACAGCGGGACTGTCGGAACGAGATGCCCACGTCCCGTGCGCGCAGCGTCGGTCAGCGAAGCGACCTGCAGGCTCCATGGCTCCGGTGGAGAGTCGAACTCTTTCCGCAGGGCATTCGCCATGTCGAAGGCTTCCAGGACTGCCGCCAAACCGAACTCCGCGGTCCGGTCCATAATCAACACCGCGACGTTCATTTGAAATGCGATATCGAAAGGGTATTCTGTGACGTCATGACTGGGCTTATTCGGGCAACTGGCACTTGAATCTCCTCAACAAGGTTGTAAATCTCCTAAGAAAGACCGGAATTTGCTACCGAATGTCCAGCAAATCCGCTGCGCGGCGTCGGGAATGCTGCGGGCATGGCTTGGGGTTGCAATTGAATATCAGGGGTGACCTCCTTTCGAACGGCTGATTCTTTTGCCGAAGATCGTAATATTCGTCTCCGCTCTCGGCATCGGCCGTGAGCGTCATGATGCATTGTGAGCCTGGTTTGCCAGCGATATAGGCATGGGTTTCGGTGTTCCATCCGTAGGGAATCAGGTGGACGCGTTCGCCCTGGTGTTCCAATCGCTCAATGAGTTCATCCAGGATGTCCAGCGCGTCTGCGAGCTGTGACAACACGTCGAAATTCTTGTGTGCTGGGCTCCGCTCGCAGGTCGGCGTCAGGATCGTCAGCCCTTCGATGACGATTTGCGTGACACTCGGGTGGGCAGACAAGGCTCGAATTGGGCGAAGAGCCGCGGGGACGGTGTACAGGTCGCCCGGTCCGATGCTGACGGTCGTCGCCAAGCAATCGAAGAACGTAGTCGTCGTGCCAATCGCCTCGGAGGTCAGACCGGCCGCGTAAGGGTTCCGCGTAGTGATGGTGTACTCGAAGAGGCGGCAGTGTCTGCTGTGTAGGTGCATCGGTTTATCGCTTGAGCGGGCCGTCAGTGGTGGTGCCCCCAGTTCGCGGTCCGCGCGGTAGAGGCCACGGCTCGCGCTCGTATGTCTGGGGCACCTGAAAGGGGCGGGTGGTCGGTACCGACATACTCGGGAATGGACGGCCGGGCGGTGATCTGGGTGAGAGTCATAGTTTGCTCCAAGAACGATTGGACGACGCTCCCGGGGCTGCGGCGCTTGCGCGCGGAGAAATTGTGAACCTCGTTCGCGAGAGAGCGCTCAACTGCAATGAGTTTAATACTGTCGATCTCAGGCATCGAGGAGTGCGTCAGACACTTTTGATACTGATTGCGACATTGTTGTGGCCGATTTGTGCGGTTTGACCATATTGCTTGCCGTCAAACGTCTCGACCGAGATTGCTCCCCGGTAGCACTAGGTTGGCTGCATTGTCTTGGATACCCAGTCCCGCCTGTGTTGAACCTGACGTCACCGCGAACGGTATTGGCGCCATACCGAACGCGAGTAGGCCGACGTTTGCACGAAAGTTTCCTGCGCCGACCTCGCACAGGCTTCGCCGCTAGGCTAGGTGTGAGAAGTGAGATTCTGGGTGCCGATAACTTTGATGAGACGCAGTGCTTCCCTGTCGGGAGTACCAGTTGCTGCTGTGTAGAGAATGACCCACTGGTCGCGTTCGGGATCGTGGAGGGCATCGCAGTCGAGAGTTATCCAACCAACGGACGGGTGCCGCAGGCGTTTTCGACTGGATCGGCGAGTCTCTACCTCGATCTTCTCCCAGAGATCAAGGAATTGGGCGCTGACGTGTTGGAGCTGTCGGATGAGTTTCGAAAGGTGCTCATCGTTGGGGTACCGGGCCCGGGCTGCGCGGAGGTCGGCGACCGACTCACGCGCAAATTGCTCGGCGCCCGCCGCATCGTGTCGCGCGTGTGCCGCTGGATCGGTGAAGAAGCGCCAGACGATGTTGCGTTCGGCTGGAGGCAACGACCCGAAGTCGCCGAGGAGTGCGGTTGCCATGGCGTTCCACGCCAGAACATCATAGCGGGCGTTGCAAACCAAGGCCGGCGTCTCGTCGAGTCGCTCGATCATTTGCAGGATGCCGGATCGGACCTCCGAGCTCGGCTCGGTCGGCGGGCTCGAAGTGACGCCGACGAGGTTGTACAGGTAGTCGCGCTCGGCGGAGGACAGTTGCAGTGCCCGTCCGATCGCGGTGAGCATCTGCAGGGAGGGGCGAGGACCCCGCCCCTGCTCCAAACGGATGTAGTAATCGACGGACATCGCTGCCAACTCCGCAACCTCTTGTCGGCGCAACCCGGGCGTGCGACGTCGCGGTCCGACTTCCAGCCCGACATCTGCGGGTTTGACGATGGCTCTGCGGTGCCGGAGGAACGTCGCCAGGGCCGCTCGGTCGAAGTTGTCCACACCTCATAATTGCGCAAGACGGTCGCCGGATCGTGGGATCGTCGATACCAGTCTCGACGGTGCTCTCCCGCAGATGCTCCACGGTTGCGATCGTGTCGGCATGACTGAAACAGTAAAAAACATCTTGATCACTGGGGCCAACAAGGGCATCGGATTCGCGACGGCACGAGCCTTCGCGCAAGCGGGTCACACCGTGCTCCTCGGCGTCCGAGACCGAGAACGTGGCACTGCCGCGGCGGCGGAGCTGGCAGCCTGCGGACTCGGAGCGCGGTTCATTCACATGGACGTATCCGCACCTGATGTAGTCATCGCCGCGGCATCTCTCATCGAGCATGAGTACGGTAAATTGGACGTCCTCATCAACAACGCTGGCATCACGCGCGATCGACCTCATGCGCCTACCGACCTTCCGATCGACCGGCTTCGCGAGACTTACGAGACGAATGTGTTCGGCGTCGTAACGGTCATCAATGCCATGATCCCCTTGCTGCGCAGGTCGGCATCCGCTTCCATCGTCAATGTTTCCAGCAGTTTGGGCTCAATGGCGTCCCTGTCTGATCCCAATGCGCCGATGTGGCAGTACGCCAACCTTCTTGCCTACAACTCCTCGAAGACAGCACTCAACGCGATCACGCTTGTCTACGCGCAGACGTTGCGATCCGAGGGCATCGCGGTGAATGCTATCGATCCAGGCTACGTTGCCACCGATCTGAACAACCAAGCCGGCCCCCTGTCGGCAGACGAGGCAGGCGCGTCCATCGCGCTGGCACTGAAAGAGCTCGACGGCAATCCTGCCACGGGTGCCTTCTTGTCTCTCGATGGTGCCCATCAGCCATGGTGACCGCGCATCCTGCGCGCCTCTCCGGCCGGTAGGACTGTACGCCACGCGGCGCACATACTTCCGGATTCGGCATGTTCGACGTCAGCGTCCGACCATGCCGAACCGCGCAATGTGTTCGCGCCCGAAGGCGATCACGTCGTCGGGCGCGGTGGGGGTATTGGGCGCCGCCACCTAAGAGCGTGTCTTATGTGGGTGATTTCGCGATTTTCTTGAAGCCTGTCAGAGCGGCGCCGAGGGTGAGGAAGGCGAGAAAGTGGCTGGCTTTGCGGTCGTAGCGGATATTGAGCCGGTGGTAGCCGGTCATCCACGAGATCGTGCGTTCGATCACCCACCGGTGACGGCCGAGTCGGTCGGAAGATTCGACCCCTTTGCGGGCGATACGGACGTCGATACCTCGATCACGCACCCATATTCGCAGGTCGGAAGCGTCATAAGCTTTGTCGGCGTGCAGTTTGGCGGGTCTGCGCCGGCGTGGCCCGCGCCGCGATCGGACGGCGGGGATCGCTTTGACCAGCGGCCGCAGCGCTTGCGCGTCATTGGTATCGGCGGCCGAAATGCCCACCGACAGAGGGATTTCCGTACGATCGGACAGGACGTGAATCTTCGAGCCGGATTTGCCGCGGTCGACCGGGCTCGGCCCGGTCAGAGGTCGCCCTTTTCCGCCCGCACCGACGCAGCGTCGATCACCGCACGTGACCAGTCGATCAAGCCTCGGCCACCCAGCTCATCCAGCACAGCGCGGTGTAATCGCCGCCAGAGCCCGGTTTCGGTCCACACGGTGAACCGGCGATGCGCGGTCGGGACGCTGACACCGAACGAGGGCGGCAGCATCTGCCACGCGCAACTGGTTTTATCCGTGAATCACGACACCGTTGATCGGTGAATCTCGACAGCACCCCGGCGCGAAAGGTGTTGGTATCCACGAATTTTGACACCACTGACGGGTTGCAGTGGCAAGATCATCCTGCTATCAGTATGCAACGGCCCGTAGGGGTGGATCTGTGCCGCCGAACCAATCCAAGGCGCAGTTGTATGCGGCGATCCGCCGGGACTCGAGAGCGGGCATGTCGGGCCGGGATCTACAGGCCAAGTACAACGTTGGCTACCGCACGGTCAACGCCGCGCTGACATCGGCGTTCCCTGAGAAGCGCAAGGAGTATCCGGCGCGGGTATCGAAGCTGGATCCGTTCAAGGGGTTCATCGACGAGATGTTGCGGGCGGATCTGGACGCGCCGCGCAAGCAGCGGCACACGATCAAACGGATCTACGAGCGGCTGATCGACGAGCACGGTATGGACGATGTGTCCTATCAGCGGGTTCGGGACTATGTCGACAAGCGCAAGCCGCAGTTCAGGGTCGAGGCCGGCCGCGAACCGCCGCAGGTGTTCATCCCGCAGACCCACCGTCCGGGTGCGGAAGCCGAGGTCGATTTCGGTGAGGTGACCGTCGAGTTGCGCGGTGAGCTGATCGTGCTCTATCTGTTCTCGCTGCGGATGTCGTTGTCGGGCCGCTCTGTTCAGCGAGTATCGGCCTCGGGCGGGCAGGAAGCGTTTCTGGAGGGGCACGTCCACGCGTTCACCGTGCTCGGCGGGGTGCCGCATGGGAAGATCCGCTACGACAATTTGAAGGCCGCGGTGGCGAAGGTTCTCGGGTTGAGCAGGGCCAGAACCGAATCGCAGCGTGGGACCGCGTTCCGCAGCCATTACGGCATCGACGATCCGTTCTACTGCATCCCGGGCATCGAGGGCGCGCACGAGAAGGGTGGTGTCGAGGGCCAGATCGGGTACTACCGGCGCAACCACTTCGTTCCGGTCCCGAAGGTCGAGTCCCTCGAGGAGCTCAATGCGCTTGTCGAGCAGTGGGATACCCAGGATCTGAATCGCAGGATCGGAGCTCGTCCGCGCACGATCGGCGAGCATTTCGCGCTGGAGGCGCCGACGCTGAAACGGCTGCCCACCGAGGAATTCGAGACCGGGTCGTGGCTCGCCACGCGGGTGGATCGGTATTCGATGGTCGCGGCGCGGACCAACAAATACAGTGTTCCGATCCGGTTCATCGGCCGCCCTGTCCGGATCCTGTTGCACGCGTCCTGGCTGGTCGTCTACGACGGCCGCACCGAGATCGCCCGCCACGAACGTCTGATCGGCAAGACGCGTACGCGCGTGGAACTCGATCACTATCTCGAAGCGCTTGTCCGTAAGCCCGGCGCGTTGGCGGGCGCGACCGCTCTCGAACAAGCCCGCCAGAGCGGGAAGTTCACCAAGAGCCACGACGCGTGGTGGGCCGCTGTCCGCAAGGCCCACGGCGAGCGTGACGGCACCCGCGCGATCATCGAAGTGCTTTTGCTGCACCGCAGTATGGCCCATGACCAGGTTGTCGCGGGCCTGGACGCTGCGCTGCGCGCGGGCGCGCTGACCGTGGACGCGGTCGCGCTCGAGGCCCGCAAGGCCGCGCAAGCCGCGCTGCGGCTGCCGGGTGTGGTCGATCTCGACGAACCCGATCCGGATCCGGTTCCGTCGCTGACCGCGCGCCGCCTGGCGCAACTGCCGCCGGACACCCGGCCCCTGCCGTCGGTCGCCATCTACGACCAGCTGCTGCGCATCACCAAACCGAGAACCGCAGAAGGGAATTCCTGATGACCACCCCGAGCCCGCGCCGTCACGGCATGACCGATCAGGCCGCCGACGCCGCTGTCGACCAGGCATGCCGGATGCTGCGGCTGCCCAGCATCCGCTCCCAGTTCAACGACATCGTCGTAACCGCGACCCGTGACCAGATGAGCTACCGGGCATTCCTGGCCGAGTTGCTCCTCGTCGAATGCGACGACCGGGCGCGGCGCCGCTCCGAACGCCGCATCCGCGCCGCCGGGTTCCCGCGCGACAAATCGCTGCGGACGTTCGACTTCGACGCCAACCCGAACATCGACCCTGCCGTGATCAACACCCTCGCTAATTTCGACTGGGTGCGCAAGGGCACACCACTGTGCTTGATCGGTGACTCCGGGACGGGCAAGAGCCACCTGCTGATCGCGTTGGGCACCGAGGCCGCGATGCGCGGCTACCGCGTGAAATACACTCTGGCAACGAAACTGGTGAACGAGCTCGTGGAAGCCGCCGACGAGAAGGTGCTGGCCAAGACGATCGCCCGCTACGGGCGAGTCGATCTTCTCTGCCTTGACGAACTCGGATATATGGAGCTCGACAAGCGCGGCGCCGAGCTGTTGTTCCAGGTTTTGACCGAACGCGAGGAAAAGAATTCTGTCGCGATCGCCTCGAACGAAGCGTTCTCCAAAGCGCACATGTTCGCGCGAATCTGTGCGTACTGGCGCCGAAGTTTCACGGGTTGAGCAGTCGGGTCAGGTCGACGAAGTCGGCCAAGATAGATCATGGTCGCCTCGGCGGTCATGCCGAAAGCGGCGGCGACGAGCTTGGGGTCCATGGTGTTGACCAAGTCGATCAGGCGAGTGCAGCGGATCATCCGCGGGCCGAACCCGCAATCATCGGAGGACATGGCTCAGATAGGCGACCGACGCGGGTGACCTCCCGGCCTTGGTCCCTTTGGTGACGATGACGTGCGGGTTGGTGGTTCGCCAGGAGGCTCGATGGGCCAGACAGCGCTGCACGATCACCCAGCTGGCCGGATCCATCGGGACCGGATGCGGTCGATCGCCGAGCCGCACGGTCCGCAGAATCGGATCGACATCGTCGCAGATCAGCAACCGGGCCTCACGACTGGAAGCGCCATGCAGCAAGGCGAGGATGCCGACCAAGGCTTCATGCGGATGCACCAGCGGGTCTGTGGTCCACCGCCGGAACAACGACCGCTGTTGCTGGAGGGTGAGGGTTCGGTCGCGAAACCCCTTGGCCTCCTTACGATCCAGGCTCTTTGTCGGATCGACGACAATGCCGCTGGCGCCAGCGCCGCGGCGCAGACCCCGCCTCCGCAGCAGCCGGTATTCACCGACACTCAACAGTCACTGGAAATCGTGTCCTGACCAGCAGCCCATCCGCGAACTACGACACCACCCCGGCAGCCGAACACGGGAGAGGCCTGCGGATGCACGTCGGCGTGTCAGAGTGCCACCACCACTGGGGAAGCGATCGACGCGATGGGCTGAGTGTGTCTCGTACTATCGCTATCTCATATTTTCTAGCTTTGCCCGCGCCGACGGGCACAGAACGGATGCGTAATCGATGCGTGTGCTCACCCAGGCAGTCAGGTTGGCTCTCGCCGCATCGGCGGTCGTTGCTGGATCAATAGCTGTGGCCGGACCGGCGAATGCGGTCGCGACCCCGGCCGAGGCATGCGGCAGCAGCTACCACGAAATCGATCACGAAGATCTCCCCGGCGCACGAATCCACCTGCTCTACAACGGCACCACCAACTGTGTGGTCACGACGAACAACAACCCGGGAACAAAAAAGTACATGCTGGCCGGAATAGCGTCCGACAATCACCCCGCTGCCATCAATGACTCGGGCGTCTTCGCCTACTACGCCGGCCCGGTGAGGCTCTATGCCAGAGGTATCTGCATCATATGGACAGGTGCCTCCGGCTCGATCACGTGGGCCTCACCGGAGTCGCGGTCGCACTGCGGCTGATCGCCGCCAAGCACATGCACGGCGGGATGCCTGCGATCCCAAGGGCTGGTTCCGGTCCTCCCTGGCTTCCTGCAGTCCACCCTCTTTGCAGATGTGGAACCGGCTGGCCACGCGGTCCACGCGGTCCACGCGGTCCAGAAGACATCGGTTTGTCCGGGAGACGTCGCTTGGATTGAACGCCATCACCGACGGCCGCCAGTCATACGTCGGATCGTCGGCATCAGGGTCGGACAGATGTCCGCGATCGGGCGGTCGTCGGCGACGAGAAAGACGTCCCGGCGCTGCCGACTCGATACCCTGGTTGTTCTCCGCTCGGAGAACAGGAGAACACCAGCCCCCGCAGGGCTGCACACACCGCAACTGCCCGAATTGCCTTGCTACCCCTTCCGCTGGCATGCCGACGTTCCCGAATTACCTCGCCAGCTCGGGTTGTGCCGCCATACCACCCAACGGACTGTCTGTTCGGCTAGCCCTGAATGCGCAGTGCAGAGCGCTCCAAACATACGTGCAGACACCTTCACATCGACAGGGCGGAAGAACTCCCAGGTCGTCGAGTCTCGAAATCGAGTCGCGAAACTGTGCAGCCCAGCCCCCTTATCTCTGGCCTCACCATCGACGACGCGATGGAACTCGCCGAGATGCCGACGTTTATCGACAACTGGCTAACCAACAGCGCCCCGCTGTCGCGCAATCCTTTCACGCCTTCGTCGGCACGGACGGCTACACACTCACGAACCTACAGGCCGACCTGAACCGATTCGCCACCGTTCTTGAGGGCCTCGAAAACTCGGCCCGCAACCTCCACACCGAGCCTTTCTGACACGCCCAGCGATCGGGACACCCGACCGGGGTGACATCAAAATTCGCGGATACACCCGCCCCGGAACGGCCCCGAGTGACGCCAGAATTCACCGATAAGTGGTGTCAGAATTCGTACTTACGGCCACGCAACCGCTGGTCAGCACGAACACCACCGCGGTGAACACCACGCGCTCGTCGATCGGCGCGGTGCCACCACCCTGCGGACGTGGACTGAACTCCGGCAACAACGGTTCGGCCAGAGCCCACAACTCGTCCGGGACAAGACGTTTCGACAACTGATCGACCACAAACCGAACATCATGCAGCACAACCGGGTCCGACGCACCACAACCGAATCACAACCACGTAAGACACGGTCTAAGCGATGTGCGGATTCCGCAGCAGTGCCTCCTCCACTTCGATGGGAGCCGCTGCCGGCGTCGGTTTCGACACCGTGACGCACGGCCTGGCATTTCGGTGAGCTATTTCGTCGGTTCTACCGAGACGAGGCCGCTCCGAATTCCGGAGCTCGCCTCCAAGAGACGGGCGCGTTCGTCCGTCTCGAGTGCCGGGATCTCTGCTTCCACTGCGATTCCGGCGTATCGGTGTCCGAACAGAAAGCGTCACATGAATATGTTCTTGTGGGTCCTGCAGGGCTGTCTCGCAGCGCTCGTGGTCCTGTCCGGGGTCGGCAAACTCGCGCAGCCGAAAGACATACTGGCGAAGAAGTTTCCCTGGATGCAGGATGTTTCCGAGGCAAGCATTCGTCTCATCGGGATCGTGGAGGTCGTAGGCGAATTGGGTTGATCGGGCCTGGTGCCACCGGAATCGCGCCTGTACTGACGCCGATCGCCGCAGTCGGACTGATGGTCTTCGCCGTGCTGGCTGCTCTTTTACACCTGCGCTGCCATGAGACGTCGGGCGGAGTGATCGTATGCGTCGTCTTCGTGGCAGCTGCCGTAATTGCGTGGGGGGAGATTTGGGCCATACCGATGGTGACGCGGAATCCGTGAGGTCAGGGGAGCGCACCGTGGTGCGCGTGCCCGACCAGAAGGCGGATAGTCGAAGTCGGTTGAGGGCGTGGCTCCTCGGGCGAAGAACTGGAACACAGTGGAGATTTATCGGCGCACCATCCGGGTCGCCGAGGAACTGTAACAACGGGTCCCGACTCGGCGGTGTCATCGAGGTCGACATCGATGCCGAGCTGGCCCAGCTTGGGCCGACCCGGTCCTGGCCCTGTGACAGCGGCCATGGAATCCTGGGTCTGGCCGGAATTTGATGATGGGGTGCGTGTCGATTCCGCTGTTGCGCACGAGGATCGGTTATAGACGCTGTTCGTAGTGTTGGATGATGTCGCGAAACATGTTGTGAGCCTGCTCTTTCCGCATCTTTCGGCGGTTCGCATCGATGGGGTTTCGACGACGAGCGGGGGCATCGTGTTCGATGCGTCGACCTGTGGTTCTTCGGCTGATTGCACCCGGTGTGGGTGTCATTCGTCGGTGGTGCACAGCCGTTACCGCCGCACGATCGTGGACCTGGCCGTCTCGGGCCGGGAAGTGGTGATCCGGCTGATGGTGCGCCGGTTCCGGTGCGAGGCTGCTCACTGCGAGCGCCGGATCTTCTCCGAGCAGGTCCCAGGCTTGGCCGTTCGGTATCAGCGGCGCAGTCCGCTGGTCACCGAGTTGTTGACGCGGGTCGGACTGGCGCTGGGTAGTCGGCCCGGTGCGAGGATGGCGAGGCAGCTGGCGGTGGAGGTGTCGCGATCAACGTTGTTGGGGCTGGTGCGGTCGATCCGGCTGCCGGCGGTCGGTGAGCTGGTGGACGTCGGCGTCGACGATTGGGCCATCCGCCGCGGTCACGTCTACGGCACTGTGGTGATCGACATGCGCACCCACCGGCCGGTCGATCTTCTGCCGGACCGGACCTCCGACACCCTCGCCGCCTGGCTGGCCCAACATCCAGGCATTCGCGTAGTGTGTCGCGACCGCGGCGGCCCGTATGCTGACGGTGCCAGTCGCGGTGCGCCGCAAGCGATTCAAATCGCGGACAGGTGGCATTTGCTCCATAATCTGACTGCAGCGGTCGACAAAGTTGTTCGCGCGCATCGTAAATGCCTGCGCGAAGACGACGAACACGCAGCGGTCGCCCAACCCGCCCCGACGCTGGCGAGCCAGAGACCGGCATCGGCACGGCGAGTAGCGGCTACCCGGCAACGCCATGCCGAGATCCACGCGCTGGTCGCCAAGGGCGTCGGTCCGACCGCGATCGCGAAGGCCCTGAATCTGGACGGCAAGACCGTGCGGCGCTACCGCCTGGCCGGCACCGCCGATCAGCTTCTCACCCCGGCCCCGCGACGTGGCAGCGCCCTCGACCCGCACGTGCCCTACCTTGCGGGACGGTGGGAAGACGGCTGCAGCAACGCTCGGCTGCTGTTCGGTGAGCTACGCCAGCGCGGCTACCGAGGCAGCGAACGCTCGGTCCGCCGGCTCATCCACACCTGGCGCGAGAACACCGCACCAGCGCCGGTCTGGACGGCGAAACCGCCGATCACCGCACGCCAGCTCACCAGCCTGTTCATGCGGCCCCGACACAAACTCACCACCGACGAACTCGCCGACCTGCATCACGCACTCGACCACTGCGACACCCTGCGCGAACTCGAAGAGCTGGTCACGGGCTTCGCCGATATGCTGCGCCACCGCCGCGGTCAGCAGCTCGACGACTGGATCAACCAGGCCAAGGCCGGCAGCATCCCGCAACTGCGCCGCTTCGCCGACGGGCTGCTCAAGGACTACGACGCCGTCCGCAACGGACTCACCCTGCCCTGGAACAGCGGCGCTGTCGAAGGAGCCGTCTGCCGGATCAAGGCATACAAGAGGGCCATGTACGGGCGTGCCAATTTCGATCTCCTCCGCACCCGCGTCCTCGCCCAATAAGCCTGGCCCATCATCAAATTCCGGCCAGACCCACGAACTACTGGCCGTTGACAGCCCTGCGAATGCGCGACATCCCGTTCTGAACGGCGGTTTTACGCAGGTGGAGTAACCGCAGGTCTCGTCACACAGAATGCAACAGTCACAAACCGCTAGGTCTTGGCCCCATCGCATCGACGTTGTATCAGATGCAGGCCTGCTGAAATCTGGCGGAGTGCCGATTACTTTCGCGATGCGATCGCCTCTGTACTGACAGGAGGTGGTCATTATGGCCGGACGGGGCTTCGTCAGTGAACAGGCAGGCGGAGGAGTAGTCGAGTGCGCGATCAGGCGCCGCTCGACGCCATGTCATCACAGCGGCCGCGGGCCACGGCGGTGGTTTCAGGCGCCTGCCGCGGTTTGGGAGCGGCGATCGCCGCCGGGCTGATCGACCAAGGGCGTGAGGTCGTGGGCGTCGCGCGTACGTCGGAGGCGTGGGCGGACGTGCTCCGGAAATTGGGTGCGGCCTTCATCTCGATATTCGCCGGCGCAACCGACGCGGAGACTGCTCGCACCGTGATCGCGCGGCACCAACCAGCGCTGGTCACCTTCACCGCAGCACTCGAACCGCTGCTCACGCCCGCCACCGTCGGCGCAGAGGTAGCACGGGTGTACAGGGACAGCGGCAACCGCGACGAGCTGGGAGGTACCAGCTCACAGGCCACCGACGTCACGTGTTCGCGTGACCAACTGGAAAGAGAAGGATATGTTGCTGGAGAACAAAAACGTGGTCGTCTATGGCGCGGGCGGCGCGGTCGGCGGCGCGGTCGCCCGCGGGTTCGCCCAGGAAGGTGCCCGGGTCTTCCTGACCGGGCGAACCGCGGACAGCGTCAATGCCGTCGCAAAGGAAATCTCCGACGCAGGCGGAGCCGTCGAGACCGCTGTGGTCGACGCCCTGGACGAGAAATCCGTCATCGAACACCTTGACGCGGTCGTGGCCGACGCTGGCAGAGTTGACGTGTCGTTCAACGCGATCGGGATCTCACCACGGAGACTGCAGGGCATCCCGTTCACCGACTTGCCGGTCGAGGATTTCATGCGGCCGATCACGACATACGCCCGAGCGCACTTCGTGACCGCGAAATCAGCTGCGCTGCATATGATCCCCCGAGGGTCGGGAGTGATCCTGATGCATACACCCGAACCCGCCCGGGTGAGCCTGCCGTTGGTCGGTGGCATGAGCGTGGGCTGGGCGGCGATGGAAGCGCTCAACCGTGCGTTGTCCGCGGAATGGGCGCAGCATGGTGTGCGTTCGCTCTGCCTGCGAACCACGGGCATGCTTGAAACGCCGACCATCGACCTCGTCTATGGACTGCACGCCGACGCGATGGGCATCTCCAAGGACCAGTTCACCGCCATGGCCACCTCGATGACGCACCGCAAACGGCCCACAACGATGGCCGAGCTCACCTCTGTCGCGGTATTTCTCGCCTCCGACCAAGCATCGGCGATGACCGGGACTGTCGCCAATCTGACCGGCGGCATCATCGTCGACTGACCCATCACCCCCGATCGCCGGGACTTCGGCGGTCGGGCAAACCCTTATCGGAATCAGAGGAGCAAGGTAATGAACGATTTACTCGCGACTGCGGTTGCAGCGCACGGCGGTCTGGACCGGTGGAAACGGATCAAGACGATCCAGGTCGACGGCGCTATCAGCGGAGCCTTCTGGCAGATGAAAGGAAAGACGGACGCGATGAGCGACGTCCGCTTCGAGGTGGATACCACCCGGCAACAGTTGACCATGGACTACCGCGCGCAACACCGACGCTCGGTGTTCCAGCCCGACCGGGTCGTCCTCCAGCAACCCGACGGCACGGTCGTCGACACTCGCGAGGACCCGGAGCGGTCGTTCGCCGGCCACCAATTCCAGACCCCCTGGGACGACCTGCATCTGGCGTACTTCACCGGTGAAGCGTTGTGGACGTATATGAATACGCCTTTCCTGCTCACATGGCCGGGGTTCGTCTGCGACGAGATCAGCCCTATCGAGGCCAATGGTGAAATTTGGCGACGATTGAGCGTGAGTTTCCCCGATAACATCAAAAGCCACACCCGTACGCAGGTGTTCTGCTTCGGCCCCGACGGGCTGCTGCGTCGCCACGACTTCACCATCGACATCGTCGACCCGACCACCGAGTCACAGCTCTGCGCCACCGACTACCGCGATATCGACGGCATCATCATTCCCGCCACCCGCCGCGCCTACGCCCCAATGGGCGACGACCAGATTGTCCTGGTCGCCATCGATATGGCCGACATCACCATCTCTTGATTCGAAATTCCTGGACAAGGACGTGACGATGAACAATACCCACCAAGCCCCAGTCGTTACGCCTGCGGAATGGGAGGCCGCGCGCTTGCAGCTCTTGGCGAAGGAGAAGGAGCTGACTCGCGCTCGCGACGCCGTGGCCGCCGACCGCAGGCGAATGCCGTGGCTGAAGGTTGATCAGGAATACCTCTTCGATGGGCCGAACGGGCCAGCGCGCCTGCCCGATCTGTTCGAGGGGCGCCGCCAACTGCTGCTCTATCGTGCCTTTTTCGAGCCGGGGGTGTCCGGCTGGCCCGATCGCGCGTGCGTCGGTTGCTCGCTGATGGCCGACCAGGTCGCCCATCTCGCGCATCTCCACGCCCGCGACACGACGCTGGCGTTCGCTTCCCGAGCGCCGCAACCCGACATAGAGCGTGTGAAAGCGCGGATGGGCTGGTCTCTACCGTGGTACACGATTACCGACGGCTTCGACGCCGACTTCGCCGTGGCCGAGTGGTATGGAACGAACGTCTTCATCCGCGACGGCGACAACGTCTACCGCACCTACTTCATCAACGACCGCGAGCACGAGCCCATGGGCGCGACGTTGAGTTCGCTGGATTTCACGGCACTCGGGCGCCAGGAGGACTGGGAGGACTCTTACGGGGACTACCCACGGGTGCCGCGATTCTCGTGGCTGAACCGACACGACGAATACGGCCCGATCGAGCGATCAACTACCGCAGCGGCGGATCATGCGCACTATGAGTGAGGCCCAGACCGGCAACGAGGATTTCGGGAGGCTGAGCGAACCGTTCCGACGCGAGCTGATCGCCTACTGCTACCGCATGCTCGGCTCGACCCAGGAGGCTGAAGATGTAGTTCAGGATGTATATCTGAACGCCTGGCGGGCATACGACGGGTTCGAGGGACGATCATCGTTGCGCACCTGGCTCTACCGCATCGCTACCAGGGCGTGTTTCAAAGCGCTGGAGAAAAGCAGAGGCAGGCCGCTGCCCGCCGAGATCGGCGCTCCCGAAACAAATTTGGACATCAGGCTGGCCAAGCGATCCCCAGAGATACCGTGGCTGCAGCCGATACCTGACTTTCTGTTCACTGCCGCACCGGCCGACCCGGCGAGCGTCGTGGTGCAACGACATACGATGCGCCTGGCCCTGATGGGGGCGCTCCAACAGCTACCACCGCGGCAACGAGCCGTGCTGATCCTGCGCGATGTGCTGCAATGGCGGACCACCGAGGTCGCAGAAGTGCTCGAGATGACGGCAGCCGCCGTCAACAGCGCGCTGCAGCGGGCCCGAGGCCGGTTTCCGCTCAGCGAGGACGACGTGACCGAACCCGCCGAACCGCTGCGGCGAGCCTTGCTCGACCGGTATGTCACCGCATTCGAAACCGCGGATGTCGATCGACTCGTCGCGGTATTGACCGAGGACGCACGGTGGGAAATGCCGCCGATCGCGACCTGGTTCGAAGGCCGTGACATCATTCTCGGCTTCCTGGCTAAACAGATGCGGATGATCGGTCCGGCCGAACTGATTGCCACGTCCGCCAATGGACAGCCCGCCTTCGCGGTGTACGCGCGCGGCCGCGACGGCGCACACCACCCACACGCACTGCATGTATTGACCATCAGGGGCGAAGGCGTCAGCAGGATCGTCGCGTTCCACGGCTCCGAGCTATTTCCGCTGTTCGGGCTCTGACTAGGCAACGGCATGTCCGACGAGGGAAACATCGCCCAACACGACGCCGTGCTGCATCGCACAGCTGCGGCTGTTCTGCCGACTCATGCTCGGTTCCGCCGATGCCGCCGACTGCATAGTTCAGGAGATCTATCGTCGCGCACTCGATCGTCACGAGAAGCAAGAAAACTGGCCATCGGAACGCGTTCGCCTCTTCGGTATCGCTGCCCGACTCTGCGGGGTCCCCCGCAACGCGCGGACAAGATACTGTTCCGACCCTGGCGACGCCGCCAGCGACGATGAGGGCTGAGCCCGGGCGTCTAATCCGTCTGTTTGAGCTGCTTGGCGGCGATGCGTGGGCGACATCGCCGCTGCCCAGGCGGCCAGCGGCATCCCGACGCGCAATGATCCCCGGCTGGCTGGTTAGCGGTCCGAAGACGGCACCGTTCCTCGCGCCGCATCCCGTACCGCCTGTACTGGCGGCTGTCTCCTCCGCCCTCGAGAAATGGGCCAGCGAAATCAGGCGTCGGGGACGACAAGCTCGGCGTTCATGCCGGCACCAAGCAGGAAGTACCCGAGGAACGTGGCGCCGTCGTCCTGTGCGTCGAAGCGTGCGATGCGTATGCCCTCAGGTTCGTAGAACACGTCGCCGGGTTCGAGCACGCTTTTCGGTTGTCCCTCGATCTGATAGACGACCGATCCGGTCTCGATATTGCCAAATACCGGTCCGTTGTGAATGTGCAGCCCGGCGGCGCAGCCGGGTGCGATGGTGATCCGCCGGATCTCGACACGCTGAGTGGCCAGCGGTTGCGGCAGTTGCTGGTCCATCACGATCACGCGGCTCAGCGGCGGAGCTGGGTCGGCCTGGTCTCGGCTCGCAGCGCGGTATTCGACGTCCGTCACAGCCCCTGCGAACTCCGCCGGCCTCCCGTCCACCGAAAGTTCCTCGATGACCACATGCGTCATCGAGTTGCCGGGAGTCGCTCCGTGCCAATGCCATTCGTCGGCCTCGATCCGCACGCTGTCGCCGGTCCGAATGGGCTCGACCGGACCCCCGCGGCGCTGCACGAGGCCCGTGCCGTCGGTCACCACGAGTACCTGCCCGACCGGGTGACGGTGCCAGCGCGTGCGGGCGCCAGGGGCAAACCGGACGCTGTGGACCCGCGTTCGAGACGGGCCGTCGGGGACAGCGAGTTCTTCGGCGCGCGCGTCACCGGTGACGGACGTCGATGAAGCGGATATAGCGGTGTGAGGAGCGTGGGATATGCGCATGCTCGACGTATTTCCTTGATCTCGTGCGGTTTTCGAAATTCAGTGGATGGCATGGGGGGTGAGCAACGCGAGGATCCCCTCGACCGCCTGCTCGAAAGGCGTTGCGCTGTTTCCGGCGCGGGCCAGGACGTACCCGCCCTGCAGCGCAGCGACGATCGCCGCTGCAGTTGCAACCGGGTTCAGGGTCGGACTCAGCTCCCCAGCATCGAGGCCCTCGGTCAGTACGCCTTCCAGGCGGGCGCACAACCAGGTCAAGGTCTCCTCGACCGGCTCGCGCAGGGTGGGTGCTGCTATCACGTCCGGGTCTTGGGTCAGCCCACCGATCGGGCAGCCCTTGAGGATGTCTCGCTCGCGGCACAGATAGGCCGAAATGCGTTGTAGCGCAGTGCCCGGACCGGATAGTTGCGCGTCCACGCTGGCACGCAACTCCGCGGCTGTCCGATCGATCGCGGCACGCGCCAATTCCTCCTTGCCGGCGAAGTGGTGGTACATGCTGCCCTGCCCGGCTCCGGCGCGCTGCTGAATCGCTTTCGGGCTGGTCCCCACATAGCCCCGCTCCCACAACAGCGCCCGTGTGCTCTCGATGAGGTTGTTCCTCGTGTTCATTCAACAGACTATACATACTAGTAGGTACAGAAGGCGATGGTGATTACCGAAGCTTTGGGGCGACGGCGGCGACCGCAGCTCGAGTCCACACCGCCGCGCCCCGCATCCTGCGCAGATTCGCCGAAACGAAGGCCCGGCTGGTGTCTGGAGCCCATCTCGGGCGCGGCCGTAAGCTGGTCGACGATCTTGACGATCCGATGCCGTCGGCGCGGCGCGGGTGTTGCCGGGCCGACGGCGGCCAGGAATCGGTAATCGAGTACCTCGATCTGGCGGCGGCGCCGCCCTTTTAATCTTGAAGGGGGGCCAATCACGAGATCGTTGCCGGCTCCAGTCTTCAACCGAAAAGACAGCGCTGAGCCACCTCAACACGCCACGACGGCGATTGCCGTCGAGCTTGCTCAGCACGCGCGCGATAAACGCCCCCGCCTCATCTGCCGACATGGGCCCGGCTTGGTGATTCGGATCGATCGCAACGTAACCAGGATCTATCGCGTTCACGCTGATGCTTGTGGGCGCCGAATGACGTGGCGCCCGGCGGTCGTGGAGCTCGTATCTCGGTGGTCTCGTCACGATGATTCGTTGCCCGCGGCCTGTGTGGCGCGGGACGCCAGTCCGTTGTGGACGGCGGCCTCAGGGTCGTGCCAGATGGCCATCGCCGTTGTCATCGGCAAAAATCCCAGCCTTCGATAGAACCCTTCGGTTCCCGGCGAGGCATAGAGAAGAGTCTTCTTGTACCCCCGACAACGGAGTACCAGGTGCGAGGTGATCTTGGTGCCCAGCCCTCGATTCTGGTGTACGGGGTGAACGGCAATGTCGGCGATGTAGGCGCAATCCAGCCCGTCGGCCAACGCGCGCCCCGCCCCGACGAGTTCGGTGCTGTTGGAGTACACGAAGCAAACGAACATGCTGTGCGAGAAGACGGTACGCAACGCATTGGGCTTCTTGTCACCCAGTGGCGCGATTCGATAGAGGGCCGACAATTCGTCCAGATCGACCCCGGCGACAGTATCGATCCAGGTGTAGTCCTGCGCGGCGTGGTCATCATGTTCGCTCATATCTCGATGACCTGATCGTCTCGTCCAGCGTCTGTCGCACTGTTGCTGTCCTTTGATTTGCGGCCCCTGGCGAGGACGAGCAACACTGCGCACGCCGTCAGTGCCACACCGAACCCGAACGCGCTGCCGACGCCGAGCCTGTCGGCGAACAGGCCGCCGCACAGGGCTCCGAGGGCGATGGAAACGTTGTAGGCCAGGGTGTTGATCGACATGGCCGCTTCGAATGTGTCGGGTGCGGCGGCCAGTGTCAGGTTGATCTGGCACAAATTCGCGGCTCCGAACGAGATGCCCCACAGGGTTATGAAAACGATGGCCGCGAACGGGCTGTGCCCAACCGTGACGAGGAACGCCAGGGATACCATGAGCCCTCCGCACGAGATCGCCAGGCCGGTCCGAAAATTCTTGCTCGCCATCTGTCCCGCGATGAAGTTGCCGGCAGCGCCTCCGATGCCGTAGGCGATCAGCGCACCGGTGATGAACCCTGATGAGGCCGAATCATCGTTTTCGAGGAACGGCCGGACGTAGGTGTACGCCGCGAAATGGCCGAGAACATAGAGGATGACCGCAAACAAGACGCTTCGCAGCCGCGCGTTATCGCGAGGCAGGGCGAAGACTTCCCGCACCGAAACGGCATTTTCCGACGGCATCGAGGGGATCGTCGCCACGACCAGGGCCAGAACCAGCAGGCACACCATGCTCCAGATGAAAAATGTTGTGCGCCAAGAAGTGAGACCTCCGACAAAGGTCCCCAGCGGGATGCCGACAACGGTGCCGATCGAGATTCCCGACAGAGCGATAGCGGCGGCCCGGCCGGCGTGCCGTTCGGGGACCAAACGCATCGCCATGTTCACGGCAATGGCCCAGAACACGCCGTGGGCGAATCCCATGACCAGCCGGGAGGTCAGCACCGGCCAGAAACTCGGCGAGACAGCGACAATCAAATTCCCCGTAGCCATGATGGCGAGGAGTGCGGATAGCAGAGTGCGGCGGTTGACCCGTCTGGTCCAGGCGACCAGAAAGGGCACGCCCAGCCCGGCGGAAATACCGAACAGTGTCACGATCAGCCCGGCTACCCCCACCGCGACGTTCAAACTCGCGCTCAGTGAGGTCAGCAGGCCAACGGGCATCAATTCGGTCGTGACGAAGGTGAACAAACTGGCGGTGACGACGCTGACGCACAGCCACGATCGGACTGGTGTCAGCGCACGCTCCGGATTGGTCGACATCTCTCTTCTCTCCGGTTGTGTGACTTCGACCCGGCGATGGATCGCCGGCGGTGGAGTGGTCAGCGGGAGGCGAATATCGGATTGCGGTTGCGGGCGCGTTTGAGCTCGAAGAAGCCATCGGTGCCGGCGAGGGCCAGTACGCCGTCCCAGAGCCGCCCAGCCTCGTCGCCGCGGGGGGCGGGGGAGATCACCGGACCGAAGAACGCCGCGGGCGTGCCGTCGGACCTGGGTATATGCATGACCGGTGTGCCGACAGCGTCACCAACGAGCTCCATTCCTCGGTGGTGGCTGGCGCGTAATGCCCTGTCGTACTCGCTCGTGTCCGCTGCGTCGGCAAGGTGACCGGGCAGGCCGACATCGGTGAGAGCGGCCAGGATCATGTCCCTGCCGAGGCCCGCGCGATCGTGATGTATCCGAGTACCCATGGCCAAATACAGGGCGCGCAGCATTTCGTCGCCGGAGTGCTGCTGGACAGCACTGCAAACGCGCACGCAACCCCAACCTTGGGCCTGACTCTGGCGATACTGCTCCGGCAACTGCCGGCCTTCGTTGAGTACCGACAAACTCATCACGTGGATGCGTGTTTCGATCGACCGCACTTGCTCCACCTCGAGCAGCCATTGGGTGGCAATCCACGCCCAGGGGCAGCGCGGGTCGACCCATAGATCGACGGTGGTAGTGGGTAATGCCGGTGCGGTGCTGCTCACTGCGGTGAACCCCTTGCGTTGCTGAGCATTTGACAACCAAAAGTGTCGCCCGGCCACCAAGAATGAGTCCAACACATGTTTGTCAGAGCATCCATCTTGATTCAAGATTGATCAATGGAGTTACAGCAGATGCGCTACGTGATCGCGGTCGCCGAGACCAACAACTTCACTCGCGCGGCAGAACGGTGCCTGGTGGTCCAGTCCGCTCTCAGCCACCAAATCGCCCGATTGGAAAAGGAACTCGGCGCGAAACTGTTCGAGCGAACCAGTCGGCGAGTGCGCTTGACCGACGCCGGTGCGGCCTTTCTTCCAGCCGCACGTCAATGCCTGGAGGCGGCTGAGCGCGCAGCGGCCGAGGTCGCCGCCGCCGTAGGCGACATCCGCGGTCGCCTGACCGTGGGGTTGATCCCGACGGTCGCGGCGGTCGATGTTCCTGCAGCGTTGCAGGAGTTCCGCACCCGTCACCCGCACGTTCGCATCGCTTTGCGCGCCGGTGCCAGCGAGAATCTCATAGAAGACGTCAAAAATGGCACTATCGACGTAGCCTTCATCGGGCTACCGGTCACCTCCGACCCACAGGGCGTCCGATCCCGGAAGTTGGCTCACGACCGCCTCGTCGCTGTGGTGGCGCCCGATCACCCACTGGCGGTTCGGAACAGTGTCGACCTCGTCCGGCTGTCTTCAGAAGTATTCGTCGATCTGCCACCCGGCACAGCCGGACGAGCGCAGGCCGATCAGGCGTTCACGGCCGCCGGACTCACTCGCGACGTGGCCTTCGAGGTCACCACCGCATACCTGATCGCCAGACTGGTGGAGCAACGCCTGGCCATTGCCATGCTGGCCTCGGCCTACGTTCCCCAACTCACAGGAGTCACTACCATCGACGTCACGGACGCGCCTACCCGCGCCGAGCACATCATCTGGAGCCGCACCGGCAGCACTCCGGCCGCTCGCGCATTTCTCGCTATCGTCGACACGTCGGTGTCCTCCGACCCCGGGGCCGCCGGCGCTGCGAATGCGCCAAACCTTCGGTGACGAAGTGTTGTGTGGAGACGCCCGCGGACCCAGGTGAGGCGATCAAGAAGTCGCGACATGAGCGACGGCAGGGAACGCGGCACCCGGTTGATGACGGTGGCCATTCGCCCGCTCTTCATTGCCTAACCGGACATGTTGGAGCGATCGAAACGCTCACGGGCATCGTTGATCTCGTTGATATGCGTTTCGGCCCATGCCCGAATCGCGGCGAGGGGATCGCTCAGGGTTCGGCCCAGCGAAGTCAGTTGATAGTCCACCTTCAGTGGGCCTGACGAATGCACCGTACGGATTATGAGTCCGTCGCGTTCCAGGCTTCGAAGGGTCTGGGTGAGCATCTTCTCGCTGACTCCGTCGATCGCGGCGCGCAACTCGCTGTAGCGCTTGGTGCCGGTCGAAAGGCACCCGACAATCAACGCGGTCCATTTATCGGCTATACGATCCAGGGCCTGCCTGGAAGGGCACGGTGCGCTGTACACATCAGCCGGTCGACCATCCGGAAGCCAGGCGAGGACCCGGCCGGGAGTTCCCGGCCGGGGCCTGCGTGTATGCGGTGGGCGCATGGTGTCGACGCTAGTCGGCGACGTACCCGCTCGACCAGGCTCTGCGCATTTCTGCCGGCAACACGCGGCCGAAGACATTATCGGCGAAATGCCCACCGGCCAAAATCGTATTGTCATCCTCCAAATCTTTGAGCAGGTGCTCGCGCGTGGTGATGCCCGCGGCTGGATCGACGTCGAAGGCGAAGCTCCAGTTCGTCTCGACCACTTGGACTTGGCAGTGCATGACGTCGCCGAGGATGACGAGACGTCTGGGATCCTTTCCCGCCGCATCGGTTACCACTAAACTGCTGTGCCCCGGAGTGTGGCCCGGAGTCGCGAGTACCCGCACCCCGGGAGCTATCTCGTCTCCGTCGGAGACATATCCGATCACGGTTTCAAGTGGAGCTTGGACCGCGGACGGGTCCGGGCCTACCAGCTCGTGGGTACCAGACCAATGTTCCCATTCGGTTCCGCTGACCAGATGCCGTGCCGACCGGAACGTCAGACCGGAAATCTCTGGTCCCTCCGGCGCGTTCGGCGCGGGCGCGACGTTGCTCGTCCATCCGACGTGGTCGTGGTGAAGGTGCGTGTAGAAGACAGTGTCGATGTCGGCGGGTGCGAGGCCGCGTCCCGCCAATGCCTCGATCAGGTCTCCACCACGAAAGTCGGCGACATCCGGAATGCTGAACTCGACTCGGCCGAGCCCGAGGTCGACCAGAACCGCACGTTCGGAAGTTTGGATGAGAAACGATCCGATACTGACCGGAAACCAACCTCGCTCGTCGAGGAATTCGGAGTGTGTCCGCCAACCATCGGGCTGACTGGACGGGAAGGCGGCGGCGGGGTTCAGCCAACCGTATCCATCGGGCAGGTAGGTAACCGCCGTCGCTCCGATAGTGATCGTGCTGCTTGCTGCAGGTCGAGACATGAGATGTTCCCTTTCTTCGGAATATTTTCGGTCACGCACGCGAGGTGACGTAACTGGCCGACGCCGTTGCCGCCAGCAGATGTAAGGAGCTCAGCGACAGGCACAAGGGACCCGGCGGAGCAACGACCGCACCTCCCGCTGTGGCACCGACGAAGAGGCAAAACGGGTATGCACTGGGGCCGATTGCACCGCTGGGGTCCGCACGGCGCACTGCTTCCATGAGGGCCGGCACGACCATAGCCACCCCGAGCGAGCTGAGCTCCACTCCGATGACGAATCCTGCTACGACCAAACCGTTCTCGACCAAGACCGTGGCCGCCAGCTCGCCTACGGCACATGTCGCCAGGCCTATCCGGAGAACATTCCGGAGATCAACGCGAGAGAGAAGGCGACCGGCAGGCCAGGCCATCGCGAGCGCCGGAATCGCGGCCAGACGCACGGCCTGTACCTCACTAGCGCTGAGCACATGGCTCCGTGAGGCGGCCGAATACAACGCCACGAGGCCCGCCAGCGCCGTCAGCGTGATCAGCAGTAGTGCTCGGAACTCTCCTCGGCCGAGTACTAGCAGATTGACACGCCACGTGACGCGGTCCGCTGCGGGATCGAAAGTATCGGGTGTGCGAGCTGAGGGAAGAATTGCCGCAAGGGTAACAGCGGCGATGCCATATGCCGCAGCGAATATGAGGAGCACGCCGCGCCACCCGATGACCATTTCGAGTTCTTGTCCGCCGACTTGAGCGACGGCGACCGCCGAGAGGAAGAATGCGGCAGTCAGGCCGGCTGCCGTCGACTTTCGCTCCGATGGCAGTTGGCGTGCGATGAAAGCCAGAAGAGCCGGCGTGAACGCTGAAGCGCTCAACCCCTGCAATGCTCTGGCGCCTACGAGTTCCGTCCACGACGTTGCCTGTGCGGTGAAAAGCGTTGTGATTGCCAGGGAGCTCAGTGCTAGCACGATTGCGGTCCGAGGCTCACTTCGACCGACCGGTCGTGACAGCAACAGAAACCCGGTCGCGTAACTGCCACCGAAAGAACCGCCGAAGATCGTCGGCGTTTCGGCGCCCGGAAAGGACTGCGCGACATCGGGTGACAGAGGCACCGACAGGTAAAGTTGGGCGATAACTGCCATTCCGGTTACGCCCAACAGCACCTCCTGCGCGGCCGCTGCGCGATAACCAGATCCCGAAAGCTCCATGAACTAACTATCAGAGAGAGACTTTCCATTGGGAAGTACGTACTTACAAGTGCGTGCGCGGCCCTTTCGTACGCCTTATTCCACTCCGAGCGGTCGTCGGCCTGTGCTGCTGTATGCCTGCGCCACAACGGCCCCAGGCCGGAGGTGGTGCAAGACGGGGCGCACGCTCGGGTGCGCCCCGCCATCGGGGGTTTCGGGCCTTTCGATGGAGGACCGAAGTCCGGCCGGTCGAGGACTGCGCCCGCGGCGGGGGCTATAGTCGTACTTGAAGCGAAGTTCAAGTAGGGAGGCGAGCGTGACAGTCCTCGACATCGCGGAAGTGGCAGCACAGACGGGATTGGCGCCCTCGGCGTTGCGGTTCTATGAGAAACGCGGGTTGATCGAGCCTGAGGGACGAAATGGGCTCCGGCGTACCTACCGGCCTGACGTGCTGGACCGGCTCGCGCTGGTGACTTGTGCCCGCGCGGCGGGATTCACACTTGCACAGGTGTCTCGGTTCTTGACCGCGAAACCAGACGATACCGAGTTACGTGCCGGCATGGCCGAGAAGGCCCTCCAGTTGAATGACGAGATCGACCGGCTGGTTCGCATGCGGAACGGGTTGCGGCACGCCGCCACATGCGAACACAGTCCGATCGTCGAATGCCCTGAATTCAAGCGGTCCTTCGCGACGGTCGACAGAGCCCTGTGATCGCGGCTCGCCGCGACACTCCGGCAGTCATCGGCTGAAGGCCGCCTTCAGTGCCGCACCGGCATCGCGCCTCGCCTTCTCGCTGTCATCGAAGTTGTGGCGGATGAACTCGTGGATCATGCCGGGGTAGCGGGTGACCGTTACCGGCACGCCGGCCTGCTCGAGGCGCTCACCGTACTGTTCGCCCTCGTCGCGAAGCGCGTCGAATTCAGCTGTGATGATTAGCGCTTCAGGAAGGCCCTTTACGTCGGGCGCCAGCAGTGGCGACACTTCTGGATAGAGCTTTTCCTCTTCACTGTTGAGATAGTTGTCCATGAACCAGTCCTGGGCCGCCCGTCCGATATTCCCGTACTTTCCCGCGTACTCGGTAATGCTGAAGTTGGTCCGACGGAAGTCGAGGTCGGGGTAGATGAGCAGCTGGAAAGTGAGAGACGGCCCGTTCTCGGCGCTGGCTCGTTGCGCGACTACGGCGGCCAGATTGCCACCCGCGCTGTCGCCCCCTACCGCGATTCGGTCAGGGTCGCCACCGAAGCTGCTCGCGTTGGCGGCCACCCAGGCGGTGGCGTGGAAGCATGCGTTCGGCGCCGCGGGGAATTTGTGCTCCGGCGCGAGCGGGTAGTCGACCGACACGACGATGCAGGCGCCGTTGTTGGCCAGGCTTCGGCACAGCCCATCGTGTGTGTCGAGATCGCCCAGGAGGAAGCCGCCACCATGGAAGAACACGAGGATCGGCAACGGCCCCTCGGCGTCCGGAGTGAAGATGCGAATGGCGGTTTCTCCAGCCGGCGTGGAGATCGTGCGGTCTTCGACTTGCGCAATCGCTTCGGGCGGCGCCAGCAGTGGGATTTGACGGCGGGACCCCTCGCGCGCCTGCGCGGGAGTGAAGGTGTGAAGCTCGCCGAAATTGGCTGCCGCGAGACGTTCCAAAAAGACGGCTACCTGGGGGTTCAAGCTGTCTGCGTCAGAAGTGTTTGTTGTCATGAATCCATCGTCCTACTTGAAGCGCAGTTCAAGTCAAGCTCGTTTGGGGCACATTTGTCAGAGTCGCCGTTTGGATTACGTTTCTCCCTGTGGGAAACGTGAGCACCAGCACCTTGGTTGATCGTGGATGCCCGTTAGTTGGCCGTCTGCAGCCGCGGCACCGGACGCGGTGGGGTGCCGATGATCAGTCACACCACCTGGGCGCGCGAGAGTTCGGTCGGGGAGGTGCGTCGGCAAACCTGTCGCAACTGTGCGCGGCGTCTGGTGGATGCGATGTTCCGGCATCCAGCGGCCGATCCGGCGCCGAATGCGGTGTACCATCGCTGGCCCGACGTCCGCTCCAGGGTGTGGGCCGGCCGGATTGAAGCGATCCGTGCTCGGGGCGCCCGCAAATGTCGAGATCTTCGGAAGATAATTGTCGAGCAGCCGACTGTCCGGGCGCAGCGGCCGATCGGACGGTGCGGGCTCGTGACGTTGTAGTCGCAGTATCAGCATGCGGCACGGCGACCCCGGTGATTACGACGCCGCGGTCGATTCGGAAGGTGCCAGACATGGGAACCGGTCCGTCCGCGGTGGCGATCCGGGCATCGAATCGCCCGGTTGCGCCGCCCGGGTCCGGGCGGAGCGTGACGTTGATCTGCCTACCGTCGGGCGCGCTTCCGTCCAACCGTGTTCGTACCCGGACCAAGTTGCCCTTGGCCGAAGCCAGGACCTGTTCCCAGGACGTGTGACCGAATTGTTCTGTGAGAGTGGTCAGTCGGTCATGCTCATACCTCGTCAAGGTGGGGAACGGACCGGTCGCTTGGCGGCTGTCCGGACGTACGTCAAGGCCGATGGCACTGAACTTTGCAGCGTCTGCCACAGCGACAATGGTGAATCCGTGTGACTGCGCGATATCTCCCACGAGTCGCGCCGGCCACACCGGCTTGCTGTCTGCATCGAGGGCGATGAGCGGGTTGCCGAGGCCGGCTTGTTGCAGCACGCGAACGGCATTGCGCCAAATGTTCAGGCGGGAGTTGCCGGTGCTGCAGTCGAACGAGAAACTGGTGTGAACCTGCGGCGGGAATACGCCTTGCAGCCTTCCGGCGGTGGGCGGAGGCGGTGCGTAATCGACAGTCGTGGTCGTCGGGCGGTTGCCGAACGGCTCGCCCACATCGTTGAGCTCGGTGTCCAGCCGGAGGAATACCTCTGCCAACTCGATGCCGAGTGCCTGCTTCGCGGTCAATGTTCCGGCGCGGCGGCGTTGCAACAGTCTGGTAAGAACGATCTCCACGCTGCGGCGGTCGGAAATCGCCGCCGACGCGCCACCAACTCTGACCAACTCCGCATGCAAAGCCCGGCGTAGCGCGAGACGGTTTGCCATCCACTCCTCCGGGGTCGAGATGTTCCGTTCGTCAGGGCGACCGAGCAGTTTGGGAGGATGTTTGCGATGCCGGAACGCGGAGACCCGGTCACGGGCGGGCGCTGAAACGCCCTCGGATCGCTGCCCGAAAAAGGCGCAGAAGGCCTCCTCGTAATCCGGGTAGCTTGGTTGCCATTTATGGTTTCCGTCCTTGTCACCGTCGTAGTTGCGGACGCGCAGATCGCGTTGTGCCGGTGCGGTTCTACGCGGCCCGATGGCGCCGACGAGAGTGTCGAAGACAAGGATTTCGCCGCCTGCATCTACGACGTAGTGAATATGATTGCCGACGGCGACGGCTGCTCTGTCGATAGTGTTCGCCGGGTCCCGGATCGTTGCGACGGCAATGGCGATGGGGTCGGCACCCTTGGTCTTCATCGGGCGCAGTTGGGTACCCAGGGTTTCTTCAGTGATTCGCCAGTTGTCGTCGGCGTCCCATCGTTGGTCGGTGTCGACAGGCTGGGGTGTCGAGTCGTCGCCGAGCGCCTTGTGAACACGCGCGATGTGGATTGCGCAGTTGGCGATGACTTCGGGTTCGGGCGCTTCCTGTCGATCGTCCAGCTTTTGCGGGAAGTCAAGTTCGCGGCTCACGGACTTCGCCCGCGATTCTTCGTACACGAGACCTATATCCCGGTTCTCGGCCTCGTGTTCCAGATCGGCGAGTCGCTGGTCCAGCATCTCCAGATAAGCCGCGGGCGAGCGCACCACATCATCGGGGCTCCACTGGCGCATCTGGGCATGAAGGTGCAGTTTGACCACGGCGGCTAGCGTGGCGATGTCGTTCTCTTCATGCTGGTGCGGGGCTGTTTCCTGCAGGTATGCGAGCTCTGCGCGCCACTGGGATGGTGTTTTGCGGTATGTCAGGTTCAGCTTTTCCGCCAGCCGATCTCCGCGCCGCTCGAGTGCGGCGAGAACCGCGTCCGGACCGGGTGCAGCGGGTGCGGCCCCATCCTGTGCGTGTTGCTCCAGCAGCGTCAGGTTGTCCAGGACGGTCCGGAACCAGTCCAGGCGATTCAACCGCGCGAATTCGGGTTCGAGCGCCATGATTCGGCGCCGATCCGCGACCAACTCTGCTCGAGGTATGTCGTGGACAATCGGACTTCCGCTGCCGTCGCTGACCCGCTCGGTGAAGCCGTCCGCTGGGACCTTGTTCCTGAACGACATGCTGTTGTCGTAGGGGACCATGTCTCCTCGGCGCTCACGAACGCGCCAGTTGACATCCGCGAGGCGGTCGAGCGCTTGTATGAGGAAGTCGCCCTTACCTAGCCGTCTTCCAGATGGTGTGTCGAAGAATCGTCGCCAGACCTCCGACTCCCCGAGGTTTTCCGCATCGGTACCCGGCACAAACTCGATGGCCAATACGAGTTCATCGAGACGTACGGTTTCCGGAGCCGCTAGTCCGACCGCACGCAACGTCTTCGCAACCAAATACTCGGCATCGGCGTGCTCGGTCTGTCGAACCGTCTTCTGGATCTCCTGGAAGCCGTTTCGGTAGGAAACCAGAACGACGTCCTGCGCGCTGTTGAAGTGGCCTTTGAGTCGGATGTTGTCGCGTGAGAGTTCGCCCGAGGCAATGGCTTCGGATCTCTTCTCGACGAAGCTACGCTGATCGAGAAGCCGATGCATCCACGCGATATCTGCTTCGTCCACGTAATAGCGGATGCCTGGGTCGTATCCGGGATGGCTGCCGGATATCGGCTCGACTGTACGATTGCCCTCTTCGTCGACCAGGACGTGCCAGTACTCGATCGGGATGCCGTCCCGTTGGGCTTGCTGTCTATATCCCGGCTTGAGCACGTCGAGCAGATGCTGTTGATTGCGAAGCGGTGAGGCGACCACGATGCGCCGTGACTCACCGGATACCACCCCGATGCCCTCAGCGATAGGCTCCGCGCCCTCGGCCTCGAGAACGGTCCTCGCGACTACGATGGCCAACGCCTTGCGCACCTGGGCCGCATACCAACTAGCGGTAGCGATGTGCTCGTTCGCCGCCGCGAACCGTTCGGCGAGCTCGGGCACGTCTTCGCGGAGGAGGACCTGGGCTGTGGCGTCGGTGACGACCAGTCCGCGCAGAACTGCTGCGTCACGTGATTTGTGCAGTCGCAGCAACTCGTCCACGTCGCGAGCGATGGCAGCGAGGGGTCGGTCCACGATCTCGACGCCGAGTTGGGCTGCTGGGCGTAGTGCGTCGGTCCGGGTCTCGGCCGCGTCGCGTGCCGCATCCTTGGCGATTCGGCGCAGGCTGGAGGGGAGCGGGGCTACGGCCCAGGGGGTGCGCAGCGGATGTCGGGGTGGATCCTGTTGCCGCTCAGAATTATTGGATATCGCTGCGTCGATCTCGCTGTTCGGCAGCTGATTCGTCTTTGCCTTGAACAGCCGCCGGTACATTGACCAGCCGGCCAGGGAGCCGAATGCCACCGCCGTAGATTCGCTGGCAGTCTGGTTCCCGAACAGCCCTATCAAGGCTGCGCCGACGAGCGGCGTCAACGCGACCGCGCCTCTGTTGACAACGGTGCCAAACGATCTCACGCGCCCACGGAATTCCGGCGGCGTCGCGTTGTTCATATGGGTACGCATGGGTGGTCCGGCCATGCCGAGGCTTGCCCACGTGAGGCCGAATAGTGCCGACGTCTCCCAGGGGTTCGTGGTGGTTGCCGCGAGAATCGCGGGAACGCCGAGCCCCGCCAAACTGATCGTCCGCAGGGTTTCGATACTGATCTCTTTTACCCACCGCTTGGGTATCAGGAAGGTCCCGGCCACACCACCGAGCGGGATGAGCGACAGCGCGGCTCCCTGTTGCCAAATCGAAAGCCCGGAGTCGGTCACTACTGACGTGGCCAGCAGTCCTTCCAATCCCAGATACGCATTGGTGGAACCGATGACGGCCATGCTGCGTATTCGATGGGGGGAATCCTTCACGATTCGCGCGCCCTCGGCGATGGATTCCAGTATGCCTTGTTCTTTGTCCGATTTCGGCTTGTTATGGGAGTCCGGTAGCTGCCTTACTGTCATGAGATTCACAATGTCGGCACCGAGGCTCACGAGAGGAGCCGGCCAGGCACCGGCGGCCAGCGCCGCGGGCGCCAGCACGTTTCCGAGAACGCGGGTGGTATGAACCTTCAGGTTGTTCAGGCGGTTCAACCCGAGTTGTGCGTTGCCGACCATCCCGGCGAGCAGGTTGTCGGCGACAATGGTGTAAAGGACCGCGGCGCCCGCATTGACGAGTGTCGTCACGATGAGGACCGGGACGGCGTAGGTCGATCCGGACTCCAGGTTGATCGTTGCGGCGATGTCCGACACCGCTGCAAAGGCCAAGGTGCCGGTCATCAATCCTTTGGGTGCGACGTGGTCGCTGAGATGACCCCCGATCAGCGCGCCGGCTACATACACGAGGTTGGTGGCCCCCGCGACCAGGCCGGCAAGTTCTGCCGCGCCGTTCTCCATGAAGTACAGCGACGTCATCATCGCCAGGAGCTCGGAACTCATATTGTCCAGCAATTCGGCGCCGATACGTACACCCACGTAGGGCTCGCGGCGAATGAGCCGCACCAGCGAATCGTCTCTTCCGTCACCCTCTGATTCGTCCGTCTCGGTGCCCGCGACGTCCTCAGATTCTGCCGCCGCGGTGCCCGGTTCTTCGGCCGCGAGTATTGGCGGAGGAGCAGACGGTGATCGCTCGGTCGTGGCGCTGTCCGGCTCGGAATTCGCAGCCTTCGCTGCTGCTTGCCCCGAATCCGGAGGGGGGTTTTGCGATGATGCTGTGGGCTGATGCCCGGCGGGCGCTACTTTCTTGCGCCTCCTGCCCCATGACTGCGGGTTCGGCTCGGGGTCCGGGGTTTCGGCGTTCGGTGTTGGTGGTCCGGTGATGTCGGAGTCGAAGGTATCGTCGAGTTCGGATCGCCCCGGAGTGGTGTGGGGGGTGAGGGTGCCGTCTTCGAGGGGATCGAAGTAGGCGACGTAAGTGTGTTCGAGCTTGTTGTAAGAGTAATCGCGATGGGCTTTCCAGTCGAAGTAGGGCCGCGCTTCGCCGCCGGTGAGCTGGTCGTGGATGTAGGTGTTTGTGAGTCCTGTTTCGGGGCTTGTCCTGCGGGTGATGATGTAGGCGTGTGCGTTGGTACCGTCGCCGACAATGGCGACGGCGTAGGTGCCGACCGGTTTCGTGCGGAGGTAGTCGACGGCCTTTTTCATCGGGTCGGCCGATTGGTGGGGCTCGGTGGTTTTCAGCTTTATCAGATTCGCGCTGGTGGCGGCCTGGAAGTCGGTGGCTTTGACTCCGTCGAAGGGAAGGGTGGGCAGGCCGTTCTGTCGAAGGATGTCGATGACCCAGGGCATACACGTGCGGATCTCTGCGCGTGTGCGGTCCGAGCGGCGATGGCGCACCTTCTGAGCGATTTGTCGTACGAGGGCCCAGCCCGCGATGCCACCGAACGTCGAAGCGGCGATTATGCCGGTGAGGTCCATACCGAGGCGGGCGGACAGAACAGCGGTCCCAAGCTGACCGGCCGCAAAGCCGCCCCTACCGACCAGCGGGTTGATCACTGCGACTCGGCCTTGCAGCCCGTTGTCAACGTTTTGTTGTCTGTAGGCGCCGATGCGGGTCGCCGCTGCCCCGATCAGCACCTGGGTCGCCGCGAGACCGAGACTGACCGGAACAGGCTGGCTGGTATCGGGGAGAAGCGCCGCGGCGCTTGCGGCGCCCGCGGTGGCCGCTAGTCGTCCGGTCAGCATCGTGTTGATCGAGAACTTCCCGAACATTTTGCGCGCACCCAGCCAGGAGCCGAGCAACCCGCCGACCGGTGTGGCGAAAAGTATTGCCACAGTCTGTATGCCGCTCGTGTGACCATTCGAGACTGTGATGGCGATCTCTAGCCTTTGGAAGCCGAGTTCGACGTTCATCAACCCCATCGTGACAGCGTCGGCGAGCAGCGCGGGGTGGTGGAGCACTATGTGTGCTCCCGCCGAGATTTCGCGGACCCGCTCCCGCAGCGACTTGATCTTCGTGGTTTCCTCGGGGGCCGGGAGGTCGTCTTGCCGCGAGGTCGGCCGCGTTGCGTAGGTCCAGGCATAAGACGCGGCGTTTGCTGCAGCGGGCAAATATGGTGCAGCTGACAACATCTCGGGTCCGAGGGCGAAACTCGCGAGGCGAGGAAAGCTCTGCAGCATATTGGTCAGAGCGTTGTTGGCGACGGCTCGCTTCTTACCCGCCAGTTCGTTCCTCATGCGCGCGGCACCGGCACCGTACACCGCCGCCGCGACCGCCTCGACCGTGGACGCGGTGATGAGGACTTCCGGCAGCCACGGCCCATCGAGCAAGATCCACAGGGTGGTGCCGGTTGAATTCACCAAACCCCAGAGCAGGCTATTCCGTATCGCCACGAGAGCATCACGGTCGGCGAGTACCCCGGCTGGGAGCTGCGCGGCGCTGGCCGCTACCTGCTCAGCGGCTCCATATGCTGCTGCCTGGGTCTCCCCGTAGTTACGTGCTAGAAAGAGGGGGACCATTTGCCCCATCAGTTCGGCGCCGGTGAGGTTTGCGAGGGGGCCGAAAGTTGTCGCCCGCATCCGACGGTCAAGCAACAACTCGCGAATCGAGCCGCCGTCTTGGTCGTCTGGACTCGCCGGCGCGGTTTTCCGCCAACGCAGGCCGAGGAAGCGCACTTTCCGCTCGACCCGACCGGAGGGAGCGTCAGTTGGAGTAGACGCCGTTTGGTCGGGCAAGTCTGCGGCGGATGCCGTTCGCGCCCCTGAATCGTTCTCTCCCGGCACGGCTTCCGCCGGCGCGGGTGTTTCCCGCGAACGGGCGTTCGGTCGGAATGGCTCGTTGGGATCAACCGCGGTAACCAGGCCGAAGTCGTGGCGTCGATGGGTCGGCGTTGCGATCCAGGTCTCGTCAGCAGACGGATCCGGAGCCCCTTGCGTCAGCCGGTGTCGCGCGGATGGCACGGAGGTCGGTGATGGGGCCGCGCTGGACTTTGCGCGTGATTCGTGTCTGTTGGCAGCGTGTGCGACGCCATCGGGATCGGCTGGGGGAATAGATTTTTCGCTCGTACTCCCGATACTCGATTCGGCGCGTTCCAACCCCAGGAAGGGGTGGGGCAGCTTGTCCCGGATCCTGTCGAACGGTCCGGTGATGTGCTGGTTTTTGTGTTCGGTCGCCTCTTGGGTTCGGTCGGGTGTGGTGTCGGCGACGAGTCGTCCGCCGACGTTGCGGAAGGTGGCGTGGTAGGCGTAGTCGGGGTCGGGGTAGCCGGGTTCCCATGTGTCGGGGTCGAAGATGCGCATGCGATGGCGACCGCTGGCGATCAGGGGGTCGTAGATATAGACGGTGCCGTTGACGTCGGTGAGCACGTAGGGGTGTGCCCTGGTTCCTTTGCCGACCACGATTACGGCTGTGTCGGCGGTGGGGTCTCGAATTAGGTTTTCGGCTGCTCGGCGGACGGGGTCGCCTGCTCGCTGGTTTTCGTCCCGTTGCAGTCCGGCTCTGATGTTCTTCTCGAGGGCGGCCGGAAGGCGTTTGGTGGGGTCGGGGTTTGCGGTGGCGTCGTCGTTTCCGAGGGCCCAGATGATGCGGGAAATCCATGGGAGGCAGTTGAGTACCGCAAAGGGATGCTGCTTGCGGCTGTTCGGTGACGGCGGATTCGCTGCGTGCTCCGATGGTCTGGCTCCGACCGGTGAGTGTTCGTCTCGGCGTGGGTCGTTGGACCTGGCGGTACCTGGTCGAACCGGCGTTGCCCCACCCAGGTCCGGTAGGCTGGCGAATACCGCGTCGATTTCGTCTACCGTGGCGTCGGAAACGAGGACCTGCTGGGATGGCGGCAGGATCTCGGTCGTCGGAGCGCCCGTGCGCGAACGGGTGACGAGGTTGCCGTCGCGGTCGAACTCTATGGTCTCGAACAGCCGCTTCTCCATCGGCAGCCGATCGATGAACTTCTTCTGCTCGCGGCGCCAATTATCGAATCCGACAGCTTTGTTCAGCATCGTGCGGCGGTTCCGCAGGTCCTTGGGGGCGTAGTCGTTCGCGGTGTCACCGTCCCGCGAGACCGCTAAGTCGACGACGACCAGGTTCGGTTCGTCGATCGAGTCGCTGTCGTTGACCAGCAAGACCGTACGGTCGTCGGCGTCGGCGCTGCCGGTCGCCCGGGTGTCCTTCCATTTGTAGACCAGGACGCTGATGCCACCCGGCCGGGATTTCAACGTTTCGGCGACCTGCTTGAGCGATTCGGCCTTCTCGAGCCCGGCGCCGAACACCTCGCGCACCACATCGCGGCCGTGGCCCCTCAGTGTGGTGGCGGGCATCTCGAAACGGCGGGCGTTGTCGGGGCACAACACTCGCATGCCGGTTACCGCATTGTTGACGCAACTGTTCGGGCTGCGGCGGTGGATCTGCACGACCAGATCGAGCAGGGCCGCGGTGGCCAGATACTGTGACGCGGCGGCGATGATATCGGCGTCCGTCCGATCGCCGGAGCCCGGGGTTTCGGCCTCCGGATCCCGGGCGTCCAGATCCACCGACACGGAATCCACCGACCCGGAATCGACAGACTCGGAATCCACCGCAGCCGTGGCGATACCGTCCCGGGAGGCGGGTTGTCCGGCGTTCACGGCGGTCAGGTGGTCACCGACCGCCTCGCCGAGGATGTCGCGGGCGATGGTGGGGGTGATCGCGGAGGCCGGGCACCCCAGCGCCTCCGCCAGGATGTTCCTGGCGTCGGTCAGCGCGGGATCGACGGTGCGCATACCTTCGGCGCCGTCGAGATCGGCGATGTGCACGCCGAGCGCGACGGCGAGCCGATCCCGCAGGGGCGTCAGGTGGTCCAGCGCTTGTTCGTCGGTGAACAAGGCGCGTTGCAGGACCGACGCGGGCGCGGTCGCATCGACGTGTTGACGTAGAGCCTCCACCCCTGCGAGCGGAATTCCGTTCTGCTCCAGCAGTTCTCGCAACGGATCGATGGCACCGTCACGTTCGGGAACGGCCAGATGACCGGCGAGGACCGGGGCGGGTATCCCCAGCAGCCCGGCCAGGCGGGCCGTCCGGTCCGCCGGCCCGTCCGGGCGGCCGAAGTCGGTGTTGCCGCGGTAATGGCCGGTCTCGGCTTCGGCGATGGCGAGGGCCGGAAGGTATGTGGAACTCGCATGATGGCGGATGAAGTCCGCGGTGGAGTGCCGCAGCGAGCGCTGCTGCAGTTCGGGCACCAGCTCGCGGACGGCGTGCTGTGCCGCGACCACCGCCTCATGGTGCTGAGGAGTGGGATCGGTCGCGTGGGCGGCCACCGCCTGTTCGTAGACGATTACCGCCTCTCGGACTCCGCGCAGGTGCATGGCATTGCGGATCAGCGCGTCCTGCGGCGACATCACCACCTGTGCGCTGCCGCGCTGCCCGTTCCGTGCGGTGCGGTTCTTGGCCTGTTCGTGGATGTAGGACTGCTCGGGGGCCTCGGTCATCCAGACGTGCATGCCGCCCTTGGTCTTCACCGTGTCGGACACCGAGATATCGACACCGCGCTGGCCCTGGCGGTTGATCACCAGGATCTTGCCCTGTTCGCCGGCCTCGTCGAACACCTTCTGCAACTGGGCTTCCCAGTCCGCGCCCCAGCCGATGATCCGCTCGGCGTCGACCGATTCGATCGCCTCTCTCGGCACCCCGGCGCGTTCCAGCGCCGTGACCTGCCGGGTGACCAGATCGTCGCGGTGACATAGGACCATCTGGAACCGGCCCCCACCACCATCCCGCATCCCGCCCGCGTATTCAGCGATCGTGCGCAGCTTGGCGTAGGTGCTTTCGACCAGGTCGGGCTGGCCCTCCACCAGCCGATGCGTTTGCGACCTCGCGACCTCGTGGACTTCCTGCAGCCCGTAGATCTTCTTCAGCACCGGATTCAGGTCCGTCAGAGTTCCCGACGCACCCGTTACCTCGTCGAAGAATCTGCCGACACGGTAGATTTCCACGGAATTGATGCGTTTGGCGGATTCCGCGTCCGCGCGCACCACGATCCCATGCTGCTCGGCGCTCTCGTTACGAGTTTCGGCCGCGCGAATCTCCTTGGCCTCGACGGCCTGCGCGAGGCTCGCCTTACCCGGCTCCGCGCTCCACCGGGATTCGCTCGTTGTCTTCGGGTTGTGTTGAATACTGTGTTCGGCCTGATCGATGATCTTGATCTTGCCCGCGCCCATTCGGTAATGGACACCATTGCGAACAAGAAACTCCGCCTGGGCGGCGGCCTCGAGCCGCGAGGCTCCCATACCTTCGAGCCATTTGGTTCCACCGGAAAGCGTCTCGACCTTCGCCCGTCCCTCAGGCGTGAGTTCGGGTTGACCGTCGTACCAGAACATGTATTCCGGTGTGCCGTCGGGATATACGTCGATATGCTCGGCGAACCGAACGAGGCCGAAATCCTCGTGGGACAGCGTGCCGTTCCCGAGCGCCTTCATGAGGAAGTCGTGTGCGTCGAACACCTCCTTCGCCGTTTCCGTCGACGCCGGCCCTTCCACGCCTTCCGACCGGAGGAACTGCCGCTCACCGCGGTCGATGATGCCGTCCATCTCGTCGATCAGCGCGTGGCGCGGTGGCTCGACTCCCTTATTACACAGATGCCCGACCGTCTCGCCGGTAGCAACCACGATCGCCGGCCGCCCCTCGGTGATCGGCCCGAAACCGGTCTGCTGATCGGCGCGGAACACGTCGATCCCGAATTTGCCCAACAACTTCTGCGCTCCGGCGAACTCCTCGTCGCCGGTCAACAGCTTTCGATACGAGTTGACTTCGCGGTTGGCCAGCCCATCTGTCGTGGTCACGAGCAGAACCGACTTGTGCTGCACCGCACGTTGCATCGCGGCTGCCATGAATACCAGCGATTTGCCCTGGCCGGGCTTCATCTCCACCGGACGCGATTTCATCGCGTAGACGGCTTCGGCCTGTTCGACCCGCAGCACCATGCCGCCTGGCACCTTCGCGCTGATCGTGCCGCGGCGGATGATCTCCATTGTCGCCAGCAACGACTGGTGCTCATCGCCGCTGTGCAGGCCGGCCATGAGCACGTCGTCCGGAAGGTTGGACAGGCGTTGGCTTTCCGGAACATGATCGGCGTTGGCCTGGTTGAAGTCGAGCACCAGATCGACCGCCTTGTCGCGGTCGCTGCGCGGCAGAGCGGCTGCGTCGGCGAGACTGTCGTGATCGGCAGCCGCAGCGCTCAGCTCATCGAGCACCGAAATCGAGTGCTGGTCCGCCGCAGGTGTTTCGGGGCCGTCCGCCTCGGTCCGTCCCGTTTCCTGACCGGACTGCTCCGCTGTCGTATCCCGCTGCGGGGTCACATGCTCTTCAGCACCCGACGACCCGTGTTCGGCGTGAACGCCCGCCGATCCCGCCTCGGCCCCGACGACGGGATGCTGCCGCGCCGATGTCTCGGTGCCTGCACCCTTCGCGACCGCGCCGTGCTCGTCGGCGGGGCTCGACCCGACCATCGCTTCCGCGCTGTTTTGTGTTGGGGTATACGGTTTTTCGTGATAATCGCCGGCCGGCGTGGCGGTCGCCGGGAGCTTCGGCGACGTTTCGCCCACCGCCTCGCCCGACTGTGCCGTCGCGGCGTCGGAGGCTGTGGGACGTGCCGGTTGGGCAGGCCCGTGGTCAGCACCTTCGTCGGCTGCGATCGGTGCATCCTGTTCGCTGCGTGGGCGTGGTTCCGCAGCCGCGGTCTCCTCTTTGATCTCGGCGCGAGCCCCGGCGCCGTCACCCGCGGTCTTTGTTGTCTCGGCGGTCGGATGGGACCGTGCGGGCATCTGATTGCCGGAGGCACCGTCGGCGATCGCGGCGTGTTCACTTGGGGCGCCGGGCTCTTCGTGGACTTCGCGCACCGGGCGTGGCGCGGCGCTCGCCGGGGGTTTTGGCGGTGGCAACGTTTCGTCCACCTCGCCGACCGATCGGGGCGCGGTCGCCTCCCCGGAGGTGACGGCTTTCTCGCCCAACTCGGAATGCGTGGCCGACCGTGCCGCGGCGGCGTCGGAGGATGCGGGACGGGACTGTTGTGCGGGCTGGCGGTCAGCAGCTTCGTCGGCTGTGATCGGTGCATCCTGTTCGCTGCGTGCGCGTGGTTCCGCGGCCGCGGTCTCTTTGTCCTCGGCGCTAGCTCCGCCG
>NZ_JBMVFU010000036.1:0-68585 GCF_049538315.1 Nocardia sp. AB354
ACGACACGACCGAACAGTGGCTGGGACTACAAGACAAGGTTGTGCTCATCACCGGAGCGGGCCGCGGCCGAGGTGCCGCACACGCCCACCGATTCTCGATGCCCGGCGCCCGGGTCGTACCGGGCGACACCGGACAGGAGCAGCAGTAATGGCCCGCGCATCGGACAACGGCGGACTCGCGGCCTCGGACTACAAGGCGGTGCTGGGCCATTTCTGCAGCGGGGTCACCGTGATCACAGCGATCTCCGCCGGCGAACCCGTCGGATTTACTTGCCAGTCGTTTTCGTCACTGTCCCTGGATCCGCCGCTGATCTGTTTCTGCCCGGCCCGCACCTCCTCGACCTGGCCACATATTCGGGAATCCGGACAGTTCTGTGTGAACATCCTCGCTGCCGATCAGCAAGGGTTGTGCCGGCAGTTCGCGATGAGCGGCGCCGACAAATTCGCCGGAATCACCTGGCATCCCGCGGCGAACGGCGCCCCCAGGCTGGAGGGAGCGATCGCGTCACTGACCTGCGCGCTGGAGCGTGAGGTCGACGGGGGTGATCACACCATCGTGATCGGGCGGGTGATCGAAGCGGACGTGCAGCATGCGGGCCCTCCGCTGCTGTTTCATCGCTCCGCATTCAAACAGCTGGCCCCCGAACCCGATCCACGGTCCAGCACATGGATGCCACTGGACACCTGGCGGTGGGGGTGAGGCATCGGGTTCAGGTATCCATCACCTCGGATTCGCGGTCGACGACCTCCGCCGAACTGGACCGTCGCGGTGCGGTGCTCTGGATGGCCGGTTGGCACGACGGTTACGCCCCCGCCGGATGTGTATACCGCCGTGACCCGGTTGGGCAGATGATCGAACTATTGGATCGCGGTGTGGCACAACACCTGTCGGCCCGCCGCGCGGCTGGTGCGCACGGTGCCCAGGTCGAGGGGCGGCACTCGATGGATGAGGGTGAACCGTCAATGGACACGATGCCGATCGCGGTGAGCGGCACCCGAGGGGCAATCGTCGTGACCCGGAACCTGCGACGGCAGCATGGACAGCCGAGTCGTCGCCACTTGCGATCTGCCCTGCGGATGGTCGGGGCCCGCCGAGGGCCGGCTGATGACCGGAACGAATGCGGTGCTGGCCTAGGAATCCGGAGCGCTTCGCCTACTCGATGGCCCCGGACGAGGACAACAGCGTCGCGGGGATGGATACGCCCGCGCTGATACCGCCGTACTCGGATTCGGTCAGCCGCACCGACAGTCCGTGCTGTCCGGCGAGTGCGGCCACCACGAACAGGCCTAGGCGGAAATCGCCGGTCAGTGCGGCGATGCCGAAATCCGGTGCCGCCGAGAGAAGCTCGTTGCGCCGCCCCAATTCTGCGGGCTCCATGCCGAGCCCTTGGTCGCACACCACCAAGCGCACATCGCCGCCGATCACGCGGCCGTCGACGCGCACCCGTGACTGTGGCGGGGAGAACGCGGTGGCGTTGTCCATCAGTTCCGCCAGCAGGTGAACGACGTCGGCGACCACATGGCCGGCGATTCGCACATCGGGCAGTCGGGTGATGTCCACGCGCTGGTAGTCGGTGGTTTCGGCCGCAGCGCTGCGCACGATGTCGAACAGCGACACCGGATTGCGCCAGCGCCGGGCGGGGCGTTCCCCACCGAGGATGATCAGGTTTTCGGCATTGCGTCTGGCGCGGGTCGCCAGGTGGTCCAGTGCGAACAGGGTCTGCAGATAGTTCGGATCATCGGCGTCACGTTCTGCCTGGTCGAGCACCTCGAGTTGCCGGTGAACCACGAGCTGGCTCCGATGGGCGATGTTGACGAAGACAGCCCGGACGCCGTTACGGGTCGCAGCCTCCGAAGCGGCAGCCGATATCGCCGCGAACTGTGCCTGGTTGAAGGCGGCGGCCACATCCCCGATCTCGTCGGCGCCCGGATCGAGTCGGACGACTTCATTGTCGATCTGCACCTGCTCTCCACGGCGTAAACGGCTCATGATGGCGGGCAGGCGTCGCTCGGCCAGGTCGGTGGTGTCGGTGCGCAGGCGCACCAGCCGGCGAGCCAGCCGGTCCGCGGCGACGAGCGCGGCCGCGACCGCGATCACCGCGATGGCAACCGCCACGAAAGCGGCGAGCATCGAGCGGTGCGAGATCCGGTCACCGGCCGCTTGCGCCGACGCCCCGGCGGCGGCATTCTGCGCGCGCCAGAGTTCGAGTAGTCCGGATGTTGCGTGCGCGGCTGCTTCCGATGCGGCGTCGCCGACGATGCCGGCTCCGGGCGCGGCAGCGATCAGCGCATCTTCGGCGGCGATGGTCGCGCGCCAGTCGCTGCTGTCGGACAACGCGCGCAGCCGATCTCGCTGCGGACCGGAAAGCTGCGCTGCCAAGTGGTCCAGCGCGATCCGGTAGTAGCCGACCTCACGGGTGAAACGGGGCAGCTGTTCGGCGGTGAATCCGCGGGGGGTGGCCGCTGCGGCCAGCGCATGAGCCCGGGACATCGCCTCTACCGCGCGAAACATGGACAGCCCGGTACTCAATTCCCGCGCGGTGGCCGAATCGGGCGCGCGCTGCGCCGCGACGGCCGATCCGGTGGTGATGACCTCGACTGCTCGATTGTAGTAATCGTAGGCATCGTCGGCGTTCAGCGTGCCGGCATCGATGCCCGAGCGGGTGGCGGGCAGCTTCGCGAGTACCGTCACGGAGTTGCCGAGGACGTCGCGGAATCCGGTGGGATCGATAGCGGCCAGCGCCTCGCCCATAGGAGTGAGGTCGGCAAGCGCGTGGTCGACGTGCGCGCGTGCCGATGCAAGAGTCGGGACCGGCTGTGCCCGCTGGGCGGCCACCATGGTCAGCTGCCGTTCCTGTTGCATCGCTTCGACCATGGTGACCACCGGCTCGAGTGCGCGACGGTTCTGGGCCGCCCAATCACGGGCGTGCTGGCCGGTTTGCAGGAAGTGACCTGCGGCGCCTACGGCGACGAGCAACAACGACATGCAGGGAATGGCCGCCACCGCGACGACGCGGGTGCGGATGCCGATCCGGGGCCTGAACACGGCCGAACGCTAAGGTGGCCACGTCGGCTCCCGGAGCCGGAATCCCGTTGAGCGGAAGTATTTTCGAAATCGCTTCCGGAATTGGTTCCGACCGCCTGTCACATGTGTGAGCCGCCGTCGATGCGGAGTTCGGCGCCGGTGACGAAGTATGCGTCGGCGGAGGCGAGCATCGCGACCACCGCGGCCACCGCGTCCGGCTGGGCGAAAATGGCGCCGTCGGGAAGCGGCAGCATCGGCGCGGTCTTGCCGAACAGGGCGAAGTCGGCGTCGGCGGGTAGGCCAGGGCCCACGCTCTGCTTGGCTTCGCCGGTGCCATCGGTCATACCCGACGAGATCGAGCCCGGCTGAACGGAATTGAAGCGGATGCCCTGCTTGCTGAACTCCATGGCCAGTGCGTGGGTCATCGCCTGGACACCGCCCTTCGAGGCCGCGTAGGCCGACATATATGGATGAGCGAACTGCGCCGAGGTGGAGCTGAAGTTCACTACCGCCGGACCGGTACCCTCGCGCAGCGCCGGCAGAGTTTCCCGGATCACCAGGAAGGTGCCGATGAGATTGATTCGGATCACCTGTTCGAAGTCGGCCACGGTGGTCTGCTCGAAGTGTGCCGAGCGCAGAATCCCTGCCGCGTTCACCAGCGCGTCGAGGCCGCCGAGCTCCCGGACCGCTTCGGCTACACCGGTTTTCACCGATTCCTCGGCACCGATGTCCATGACGACGGTGGTCAGGCGCTCTGCGTCGTCGCCCGCTTTGGCGTGCGTATCCTTCAGGCCGTCGGCGCTGATGTCCGCGGCCGCGACCCGGCCGCCCTCGGACAGGATGCGCAGAACCGTCGCCTGTCCGATTCCCGATCCGGCCCCCGTCACCAGGACTCGGCGGTCGGCGTAGCGCTGCAGCGTAGTCATTGTGGTGGTACTCCTTTGTTCGTCACCGATGCGCTCAGCATGCTCAGGCGCAGCGATTGTTCAATAGGGTGATTTCACTGGCCGGGATACTGGTTGCGATGCGCCGCGATCCAGTCGGTGATTGTGCGTATCGTCGCAGCGAAGGCGGGATGGTCCGGCCGGTGTACTCGGTATTGCCGATGCTGTAAGCGATCGAAAGCGTTGAGCTGCGGAGAGGGTCGTCGTCCCGGTCGTAGGCGTATGACTTCCTGCCCCGGAGGACTTGCAGGTCGATAATGGTGACCACTCTTCCGCTGAGCGGGAAATTCGCTCAGCGCCTTCGTATCACGCCGGTAACGTCCGCCGGGCGAACAGATTCGGGAGGTCGCGAAACGCCGCACCCTGTCCGAGAGAAGCGCAGTGGAGCCGGCCGAAGGCCGCGCGGACACCTTGCGGGCCCGACATGTGATTCGCCCTGCCGCGCCGGGCGATGCGCAGCGACAGATGGAAGGAACTCCGATGGGCACGTCGACACAGCAGCACCCCATGGAGACCGTTTTCGACATGCTGTTTGCCGATCTGCGTACCCGTGGGATCGCCTGCAGCGAACCGACGGACCCGATCACCGACCCGGCATTCATCGCGCTGCTCACCGAAATCTATGCGATGTCGCCCCACGAGTATCCGGCCGAAGCGCCGCTCGACGTCCCCGCCTCCCAGCCGTGATCGCATAACCGCCGGATGCCGCCGAAACTGCGCTGCTGCCGACCTTCCGGATTGGCGTTGCCGAGAGTCCGCTCTTCTCGCCTGACACTCACACCGGACGGAGTCGGACTCCGCTCGCGCAACTGCTGCGCCAGCCGAGAGACTTGCGGGCTGGATCTCGCTGTGCCTGAACGTGTTATGAACGAAGGAGATTGCCGACGAGTATCGTTCAGAAGATTTCCGCCCCCGCAACGGCACCGGAAAATCCGGATGCGGGACCGTTGGTGGTCGACGGCCTGGAAGGTCTGCGTGGTGCAGTCGGCGCTGTGCTCGGGCCTACGAATTGGGTCCTGATCGACCAGCAACGGATCGACGGCTTCGCCGAAGTGACGGGCGATCACCAGTGGATTCATGTCGACGTCGAACGCGCGAAGAGCTCACCGTTCGGGTCGACGATCGCGCATGGATATCTCACGCTGGCGCTGTGCAATCTCTTTCTGCCGCAACTGATCAACGTTCGGAACGTCTCCATGGGGGTGAACTACGGTGCCGACCGCGTCCGGTTCCCGGCTCCGGTGCCGGCGGGGTCGCGCGTGCGTGGTAGCGGCGAAATCCTGGCGTGCACCGACGTGCCAGGAGGGGTGCAGGCCACTATCCGAGTGACTGTGGAAATCGAAGGATCAGCAAAGCCGGCATGTGTAGTCGACAAACTGAGCCGCTGGATCGAATGACGGCGCGTTGCACAACCGACGACCGCGGCAGCTGCGAGACCGGCGAAAAGGATTCGGCAAGAAGTGAGGATGTATGCGGCTAGGTGGAAAAGTCGTTGCGGTCACCGGGGCGGGCAACGGGATCGGGCGGCAGGTCGTACTGCGGCTGCTCGAACGCGGCGCCAGGGTCGCTCTGGTCGATCTGAACGGTGACTGGCTACAGCAGACCCGAGCGCTCGCCGCGGACTACGCCGATCGGATCTCAGTACACATCGTCGATGTCACCGACGTGGCGGCGGTGAACGCGCTGCCGGCGGCTGTCATCGCCGAGCACGGGCAGGTCGACGGGCTGATCAACGTCGCGGGTGTGATCCACCGGTTCGTTCCGGTCTCCGCCCTGGAACGCGGCGAGATCGAGCGCGTCGTACAGGTCAATTTCTGGGGCACGGTGAACATGTGCCTGGCGTTTCTCCCCGAGCTGCGGCAGCGGCCTCAGGCCGGACTCGTCAACGTGGCGAGTTTGGCAGGCCTGCTGCCCTTCGCGGGGCAGACGATTTACAGCGCAACGAAGGGTGCGGTCAAACAATTCAGCGAAGGGCTGTGCCAAGAGCTCGCCGACACGGACGTCGCTGTCACCACCGTCTTCCCGGGCAACATCAGCACCGACCTCAGCCGTAATTCGGGAGTCGCGATGATCGACCCGGGTAACCGTAAAGTGCCGGCCACGACTCCCGAGCACACCGCCCGGCGCATCGTCGGCGGCATGGAGAAGGGGAAGTTCCGCGTCGTGGTCGGCCGGGACGCCAACCTCCTGGACAGGCTGGTACGGCTTTCGCCGCGCTGGACGACGGATCTGATTTCCCGACAGATGAAGACCGTGCTCTGAGCCCAGTACCCGTGATCGACGATCTTCATCCATACGAATAGCGGTAACCCCCGCGGGCAGCCGACATTCCGACGGCGATTCCGGTGAGAGACGGGAGGAAGACGGGAGCGCCGCCGCATCCTGACTCCGTAAACCGCCTCTCACCAGGCAATCTACAAACTACGCCCGATAATCAGTTTCATGCTCGGCGAGTTTCGAAGAAAACCCTGGTGAGAGGCGGTTTTTGGGCGCAATCGACCAGAAATGCCGGGTGAAGCGATTCCCATCCTGACCTGTAGGTTCTCATCGCATCCCAATGAGCTACGGGAGAATGACGGGACGGCGCTAATACCCCTACGGGGTAAGTTGGTGGCGGGCCTGGCCGGTCGGCTTCAATTCCGCGCCAGTCGGGTACAACGCCGCCCCAGTGATACCAATAGGTCAGACCAGTTTTTTTGGGTTGCAAGATCTGTGTTGTGGTTGATCGAGAGTCGATCGAGTCGAGGATGAATCGTCGGCGTGTCGCGTGGCGACACGCCGACGAATTTTTCAGCCCTGCAAATAGGTGGCAATCCGAGCTCTCTCATTGACGGTGAGACCGTAATACCTAGTGGTGCAAGCGATTACGGCGGCTGGTTGCCGGGTCGGGTCGGGCACCGGGCTTGCTCGGTTCGGTCGAGCTGGCGGGAGATCATGCGCCATAGTCCGGATCCGTCAAGTAGCAGGCAGCGTAGATGGGGCGCCGCCCCGCCCCGTACCCCTCGAGTGCGGTGGCAGGGTGTTCTGCTGCCCGGAGGCGGATGGCTGGCCGACCAGCAGGGAGGCGGTGGCGTGCCGGAACTCCAGCGACCCTGCCCGGACATCACCTCCGAGAACACCCAGCGGCGCCGGAGTCTTCCGTGGTTGTAGCGCTGAAGGCCGGGTGTGGGATCGGGCAGGGCAACGAGTTTGTCGTTGCGGATCACACAGTCCGCGCAGACGTGCCCAGTGTGTGGTGTGGCCAGTGCTGTAGCGGCCGGGGCGGGCGTGGGCGTAGGAGCTGACGAAGAGAACCCATCTCGGGCAACTACAGGTGGCCGTGGCCGCGTGGGAGGTGACAGTTGCCGGGGCACACCGGCGGCGGCCTCCGAGGCGTTCACGATCGCGGCGCGACTGTCCAATTCACTGGACAGCCGGTGCCGTATACCGGTCATAGGCTGCGCACCATGACAACTGATTCAACGGTGACAGGTCATGAGGGGATGCGCGTGGTGGGTGCGAACACGGGAACCGTCAGGACCGGGCGTACCGGCTGGGGGATGGCGATCGCGGCCACCGTAGTTCTCGGCTTCGCCGCGGCGGCCCAGCCCGCGGTGGCGGCACCGGCGGCCTCGGATGCCGGTTACCACATCTACGCCCATGGCTTCATGAGCGACGGGATCGTCGGATTCAGCGCTTCCGACACCGGGCAGCCGATCCCGATCCCGGGGCGGGCCGCGACCGGCATGCCGAACTGGGCGCAGGCGCCGTCGCCCGACGGCCGGTTCTTCTACGCCGCGCCCACTACCGATCCGCGGCTTATCTCGTACACTATCGGCCCGGACGGGGGCCAGTCGCCGCTCGCGACGATGCCGCTGCCCGACACTCCGGTCGATATCGTGTTCGCGCCCAACGGTCGCGATGGATTCGTCACGGTGGGCGCGATGAACGCGGCGATCGTGCCGATCCGGATCGGCAAGGACGGCGTCGCGGTGCGCAACGGTTCCCCCGTCCCGGTGGGCGGCGCGATCGATGGTCTGGGCTCGGCCGCGGTCTCACCCGACGGTCGCAACCTGTATGTGGCCAGCGTCACCGGCCGCCAGCTGGTGGTCTTCGACATCCGCGCAGACGGCACCTTGTCCAAGGCGAAGCAGCGCCTGGCAGGCGGCATCAACCCGCTCTATCCGGCCATCACTGCCGACGGTCGGCATCTGTTCATCACCAACGAGCTCAGCGCCACCGTGCAGGCATTCAACCGCGCCGAGGACGGGACGCTGAGCGAGGTCGCCGGATCGCCGTACCCGGCGGGCCTGCTGCCGCACATCGCGAGCACCACTCCCGACGGCCGCTACCTGTACGTTCCCAACATGGGATCGTCGTTCATCAGCTCTTACGCGATCCAACCCGACGGGACCCTGCACCGACTGCCGGACGTCGACTTCGCGCCCGAACCCGGCGTCAATTCCGAATCATCGGTGATGTCGCCGAGCGGGAAAGCGCTGTGGGTACTGGGCACCGATCCCGTGCGAGCCGGTGAGGAGGTGCTGCGCCGCTTCGCCATCGGCGACGACGGGACTCTGGTTCGCGACGATTCCGCGGCCCGCTACACCGGTACCACGGTCGCGGACGGCCGGACGCTGACGCTGGTCCCCGCAGTCTGAGCGAGCAACTCGAGAAGCCCGGAACCACCCCGATGTGGGCCACCACCCACACCGTGGCCGACTGCGGGACATCAACTGTTGCAACGCGTTGCGGCACATCGCCAACCTGGTTCGCACGCAGTCGCCGACACCAGTCCACGGGCTGTGTTCGCCTCGACGCGCGAGCTCCGGTAGACGATCACGGAGCCGAGGGGGAAGAAATTCTCCCAGGCACGCGAGCGGACCCGCGCATACCGTGGATTGTGTACCCGCCCCGGCCGCCACGCTCACAGGTGTCGCCCGGCGAACACCTTGCCTTCGGCCTTCGACAGCAACTGCGACCCACGAAGGGAAATGCTCGATGTGGACACATGCTGCTGCCGAGGGTGAGACGGCCACACGGAACGGGGTGGGGGCGCTGGGCGACGATGTCCATCTGCGAATCTGGCTGGGGGGCACGGCATTCGACTACGCGGCGGCCGCCGAAGCGGCAAGCAATCTGATCCGGGATTGGCGGCGGAGGCCCTGGTACGCCATCGAACTGGTTCTGGACGTCCTCGAGGGTCGTCTGTCGTTGCCGCGCTTGCCGAACGAACGGCTGTTCCTCGGGGCGTGAATCCTCCACGCAGGTGCGCGACGACACCCTCACCTTCCCCTCCGACGTGCAGGCGATCCACGACAACCTCGGCGTCACCGACAAGAAACTGCACTGGATCGAGGGCATCGACCAGCGATTCCGCGGCTACAACTACTTCGGCGAACATCCCGACGTCATGCTCGACTGGTTCGACTCCCACCTGAAATAGGTCCGGCCACCGGCCCGCTCGCGCGGTTGTGCCGTTGCCGGCCCGCGACGAATCCTTCGGTTGGCTGTCACCGGCTCCAGTGCGTACTGAAGGCGTGGGGGTTGTGACGAAAGCGGCGGTGGCGAACTCGGGCCCGAGTTCGTGTTGGATGCGGTGACGGTCTCGGTCCATCACGGCCGACCACAGGGATCATGCCGACTGATCGGTTCAGGTTCACTGCCGGGTCTGCCGAGCGGTCCCAATCGTCGCCGCGAAAGTTCCTCGGCTGCAACGGATAGGACGAGGTGCTACGGGGTTGCGAAAGCGGGGCCGTCGGTGATGTGCCGTTGCGTCGTGAGCCAGGGGAGCAGGGCTACGAGTGCTACGCCGATCACGGCGGGGGCAGCGAAGGCATAGAAGCACCAGTGCGCTCCGAGGCCCGCGTCGAGGATCCAGCCTGCCAGTGCGGGTCCGGCCATCGCGCCGATGCGGCCGAGGCCCAGGACCACACCCACAGCGGAGCCGCGATTCTCCACGGGGAAGTAGTTGGCGACGAATCCGTAGATGATCGAGTTCGTTCCAGTGCCGCCGATTCCCGCGCCGAGGGTTGCCAGCAGAACCCATCCCGTGTCCATCTTGTTGTTGAGGAGCAGCAGGGATAGGGCGCCGACGCCGAACATGACCATAACGACGCGGGCGCATCCGACGCGATCGGCGAGGTAGGCGCCGATCACGGCACCGACAACGCCGCCGGATTGCAGTGCGAGCATGAACGTCAGCGACGAGCCGAGTGCGTAACCCTGCTCACGCATGAGTGCGGGGGCCCACGTGTTGAGGCCATAGACGACGACGTTCACGCATACGCAGATCATGATGAAGACGACGAGCGGTGCCAGTAGCGGGCGTTCGAGTAGACGGCGAATGCCCACCGCGCCGGCTCCGTGTTCGGCAGGACTGTCCGCCTGGGTGTCGAGCGCGTGGTAGTCGAGGCCGAACGCTTCCGCGAGCTCGCGGGCTTCGGCTTCGCGCCCCCGCATCGCGAGGAAACCGGCGGATTCAGGGAGGCGGAACCACATCACCGGGATAAGCACAACGAAGACGGTGCCCAGGCCGAAAAGGATGCGCCAGTCGTAATGGGGCAGTAGCCAGATCGCCGCTAGCGAGGCGAGGATGCCGCCGAACGAGAATCCGGTCAGCATCGCGCCGTTGTACAGTTGCCGGCGATGTTTCGGCGCGTACTCGAGCGTCAGTGCCACGGCAGACGGCACGATACTTCCGATTCCGATACCGGTGAGAAACCTTGCGGCCCCGAACATCCCGACATTGAGCGCGGTGGCGGAAACCAGCGATCCGGCCGCGATCCACACGACTCCGACGAGCATGATGCGGCGCCGACCGATCCGATCGGCGAGGGGGCCCGCGGTGAGGAAGCCGACCATCAGACCGCCGAGTGTCCAGGTTCCGATCAGGCCCGCCGCGCTGTGGGACAGGTGCCAGTCGGGTTCTTTCAGGATTTTCGGAAGTGCCGCTCCGTATACGACCATGTCGTAGCCGTCGGCCACGATCGTCAGAAAGCACAGTACGGCGACGGTCAGGCCGCTGCGCCGTCGGCGGTTCGGGGTTCGGTCCACGCTGGTTCTCCGATTCCATCGGTGTCGTCGGCGCGCCGGATCTCGACCACCGAGTGGGGTTCGCCGGATCGCAGAGCGGTGCACGGAGGTGGCGGCACGGTCGTGACGGAGTCCGGAGCACGGCGACTGCGATCGGCGTCACACGATATTATGTTTAATATTTTCTATAGACAAGAGTTCGTCAGAGCTCGGTACGGGACAGCCGCGCTCGCCGGAAGCGCACGGTGCACGATCGACAGTTCCGCGCAATCCATGCGGCGCGCACTCGTGGCCCTCCCCGAGGGCGACTCCTCCGGAACCGCAGGGACCTCTCACGTTGGCTGGGAAGGATCGTTCCTAGGCAGCGTCTCGGCCTGCCGCTGCTGCCGAAACGGCCATACCTTGGGCTTATAGCCGAAGAGTAGCCAGCGAACAGGACGGAACATCATGGCAGACAACATCGAGACCGTGGCGGTCAAGGGCTGGGCCTGGGACATCGCGACCGACATCTACTACCCGCCGAACTTCGACGAGTCGAAGGTATATCCCGCGATCGTCTCCGGCCACCCGACCGGCAGTTGCAAGGCGCAGACCTCCGGAAATGTCTACGGTAAAGCGCTGGCCGAGGCCGGCTTCGTGGTCGCGGCCTTCGACGCGAGTTTCCAGGGCGACAGCGGCGGTGATCCGCGCTCGGTCGAGGATCCCGGGTTCCGGACCAGCGACTTCAGTTTCGTGATCGACCATCTGGTGACCCTGCCCTACGTCGACGCCGATAAGATCGGTGTGCTCGGGATCTGTGGCGGCGCGGGCTACTCCGTGGCGGCCACCAAGATCGACCGCCGGATCAAGGCGCTCGGCACCGTCGTCGGCAGCAACGTCGGCCGGCTCATGCGCGAGGGCTTCTCCGAGTACAACCCGATGGGCATGCTCGAGGCCGTCGCCGCGCAGCGCACCGCGGAAGCTCGCGGCCAGGACCAGGTGATCAACGATCTGCTGCCTCCGTCGGTCGAGGCGGCGAAGCAGGCCGGTATCACCGATATCGACGTCGTCGAGGCCACCGAGTACTACAAGACCGACCGCGGCCAGGCCCCCGGCGGGAAGACCAGCTTCAACTTCGCTCGCCAAGCGGCGCTGGCGGATTGGGACGCCTACGACCGCGTGGAAATCTTCCTGACGCAGCCGCTGTGCGTCGTGATCGGCGACAAGGTCGGCGCCTTCGCCTCCAACCGCCTGAGCATGGAGCTCTACGGCCGTGCGGCGTCGAAGGACAAGCAGCTCGTCGTCGTCGAAGGCGCATCCCACTACGACCTGTACGACAAGCCCGGCCCGACCGGTGTCGCACTGGAGAACCTGGTGCCGTTCTACCGCAAGCACCTGAGCTGACCGCTCGACACCACGACGTGGGCCACCGGAAACACCGGTGGCCCACGCGCTTTCGTCGTCGACCGCCACGGTGAGCGTTCACGCCTCGTCCGGCGTTCCCTGCTGGGTGTCGTCGGTGACCCAGGCCGCGATCTGCGCGCGTGAGGTGAACGCGAGCTTGGTGAGGATATGTTCGACGTGGCCTTCGGCAGTGCGTTGGGAGATGACGAGCCGGGCGGCTATTTGCTTGTTGCTCAGTCCCTGTGCGACCAGATCGGCGACCTGCCGCTCACGCTTGGTCAACGTGGCGGGCGAGCGAGAGGCGGCGCCGGTGTGTGCCTGTCCGAGTGCGACGGCGACCGCGCCGTCCATACCTAATGATCGGCCGCGCCGGAATGCCGAATCGAATTTCCGTACCCCCAGAGCGCGGCGCGCCACCTGCTCGCATTCCTGGTGGAAGGGCGCGATCGTCGGATAGATCGTCGCGGCCCTGCTCACGACCTGCCAGATGTCATCGACCGCACCGAGCAGCACCGCGGCGCGTTCGGGATCGGCGTCGGCCACGATCCATGCCATCGACTCGAGGCAGAATGCGGCCGCTACGGGGCTGTTCAAGGTGCGGTTGAGTTGCAGCGCGGCGTGAATCAGTCGCTCCGCGCGCGATGCGTCGCCGTGCTGCCAGGCGGCCACCCCCAATCCGCGAAGCGCCCCGCAGCGATAGGACAACTCGCCGGATGTTTCGGTGACCGACAGCAGCTTCCGGCACCAGGCGGCGGTCTGCGCCATGTCCCCGCGCATTTCGTATGCCCATGCGAGGTAGGCCATGGCATTGACGTACATCACGGACGGCTTCGGTGAGGGAAGTACCTCGACCGCATTCGTGAGTGATGTGCACGCGCGAGTGAGGTCGCCGCGAATCAGGGCGAGTATGCCGACGGCGTGATCGATCTGTGCCCGGACGCTGGGGCGCGCGTCCTGTTCACCGAGAAGACGGGCCATCTGCAAAGAGGTCTGCGCGGCAGCAAAGTCGCCGTGTGCGGCAGCGAGCTGGATATCGGCCCGGAGTGCCTTGGCGCGATCAGGAATCGACCGGGCATCGGTGCGGGCGATGGCACGCTCGAGCCAGAGCCTTCCTTCGCCGTATTGTCCACGGAAGAACCAGAATTCGTACAATGCGGCCGTGGTGCGCAGTGCTGCGTCGGCCGCTTCGGAGGTCTCGTCGCCGAGCATGGCATCCAGTGCGTCACGAAGATTGGATTGCTCCCGGTCGATGCGGGCTATCCATTCGGGCTGCCGGTGGCTGAGCCAGCCGGCCTCGGCGTCCAGGACCAACTGCTGGTACCAGTCGCGGTGTCGCCGACGCAGTTCGTGATACTCACCCGACTCGTGCAACCGCTGCCGGCCGTACTCGCGCAGCGTTTCGAGCATCCGGAAGCGCACGACGGAATCGACTTCTTCTCGGATCAGAATCGACTTGTCCACCAGAGCGGAAAGCACATCGAGTGCGCTGTGCGGTGTCAGGTCCCGGCCCGCCACCTGTTCGGCGGCGTCGAGTTCGAAGGTGCCGGCGAAGACGGCGAGCCGGGCCCAGAGCCGCTGTTCGGTCGGAGTGCAGATGTCATAGCTCCAGTCGACGCACCATCGCAGCGTCTGTTGCCGCGTCGGTGCGGCGCGACTTCCGTGGGTGAGAAGTGCGTAGCGGTCGTCGAGGTGTTGCACGATCTGCTGGGCGGACATCGAACGCAGCCGGGCCGCGGCGAGTTCGATCGCGAGCGGCAAGCCGTCGAGCCGGGCACAGATCTGGGCGACGGCGGCCTGGTTCGTGTGGTCGAGCTGGAAGCCCGGCACGGCAGCGGCGGCGCGCTCGCTGAACAATGTCATCGCGTCGAAGCGGCGTCGCTGAGGGGCGGGTTCCTCGTCGCCGGGTGTGCTCAGCGGGGCCACCCGGACCACCGACTCGCCGGCGATGTTCAGGGGTTCCCGACTCGTCACCAGAATGCGCAGATCAGGACAGTTCCGCAGGACGTTATCGGACAGTTTTGCCGCAGCCTCCACCAGCTGTTCGCAGTTGTCCAGGATCAGCAGCGCTGTCGTGGTGCTGAGACGCTTGATCAGCACCTCGAGCAACGATGCGTCCGGTTCGTCCCGGATGCCGAGAGTAGCCGCGACCACGCTGGTCAGAAGCGAGAGGGTGGTGACGTCGGCGAGTTCCACGAACCACGTTCCGTCGGCGAAGTCCTGGCTTCGGGCCGCGGCGGCGCGCAGCGCCAGCCGCGTTTTTCCAACACCACCGATGCCGGTCAGCGTGACCAGCCGGGAGGACGTCAGAAGGTTCCGTATTTCCGACAGTTCGTTGCGACGGTTGATGAAACTCGTCAACTCCGCCGGCAGGTTCCCGCGTCCCCTGCCGCTGCCCGCATGCGGTGCCGGGGTCGGAACTCCGGTCTCCCGCACATCGGGGCCCGGCTCGCCCCGCAGTGCCATATCGTCGACCGGGAATCCGAGGCGCTGCTGGATCCGGCGGATGGACTCGCCGAAGGCGGCCGCCGAGGGACGGTCGCCGGGGTCGCGGCACATCGCCGTCGTCACGAGGACGGCCACGTCCTCGGGTATGCCGTCGCGCCGCAGCTCGGGTACCGGTTCGGTGGTGATGCGCAGGAACTGCGTCACCATGTTCTCTCCCCGCCGGCGTTCGAATGCCGCATGGCCGGTGAGCGCGCTGAACAGGGTGGCGCCCAATCCGTAGACATCCGAAGCGGGGCTCGGTGTCGCGCCTTCGAGCACCTCGGGTGCGGTGAAGGCCGGCGATCCGGTCAACGTACCCGCGGCGGTCCGGAAGCCGCCGGCGATGTGGGCGATCCCGAAGTCGGTCAACGCCGGCTCACCGTAGTCGGTGAGCAGGATGTTTCCGGGCTTCACATCGCGGTGCACGATGTCGAGGTGATGGGCGCTCTCCAGTGCCCCGGCGATCTTCACCCCGATCGAGAGCGCCTTCTGCAAGGAAATCGGGCCGTGCTCGCGGAGCAGGCGATCGAGTGAATCGGCCGGGTGGTACGGCATCACCAGGTAGGGGCGCCCGCTCGTGGTGCAACCGGCCTCGAGGATGGTCACGATGTTCGGATGCCCGGTCAGCCGGCCCATTGCCTGCTGCTCGCGAACGAACCGGGCCCGGTTGTCCGGGTCCAATTCCGTGGCCGAAACTTTCACCGCGACCGTTCGGTCCAGTGCTTCCTGCCGGCATCGATACACCACGCCGAAGCCGCCGCGCGCGATCTCGACGGCATCCTCGAAACCGGCGGCCGCCAGTTCCGCCGCGAGAGGCGCAACCACCTCACGACGCGTCTGCTGCGGGTCCTCGTCAGTCATTCGTCATGTGCATGCCCAGGCGTTTCCGGCGCTGGGCGGCACGCGCCTACCCGGCACCGAAGCCAGCGTATCGCCGAAGATCACCGTGTCGATGCGGTTACCGGCAATTGCTCTGCGGGGCGGGACACACGTGTCTGCGTCCCCGGACCGAATGAATCCGGCATGTTGGGGCGAGCTGGTGTTTCAGGGTTCGCGTTCGAAGACGGCGGCGAGGCCTTGGCCTCCACCGATGCACATGGTCTCGACGGCGTAGCGGGCGGCGCGGCGGTCGAGTTCGCGGAGCATGGTGGTGAGGATGCGGACGCCGGTCGCGCCGACGGGGTGGCCGAGCGAGATGCCGGAGCCGTTGACGTTGATCCGGTCGAAGTCCGAGGGCGCGAGTTTCCAGGCGGTGGTGCAGGCCAGGACCTGGGCGGCGAATGCCTCGTTGAGTTCGATGAGGTCGATGTCGGCGAGGGTGAGCCCGGCGCGCTGCAACGCGAGGTCGGTGGACGGCACGGGGCCGATACCCATCCGCGCGGGCTCGACGCCGACGACCGCCCAGGTGACCAGCCGCGCCAGCGGGCGCAGGCCGAGTGCGGCGGCCTTGTCGCGGGTGGTGACGATGCAGACGGCGGCGCCGTCGTTCTGGCCGCTGGCGTTGCCGGCGGTGACGGTCGACTGCGGATCCACCTTGTGCCGCACCGGTTTCAGCGCCGCGAGCGTCTCCGTCGAGATATCGCCGCGCGGATGCTCGTCGCGGGCGTGGGTGAGCTCGCCCTTGCGGGTGGTGACGGTGACCGGGACGATCTCGTCGGTGAATGTGCCGTTCTCGTGGGCCGCGACCGCGCGCCGATGAGAGTTCAGGGCCAGTTCGTCCTGGGCCTCCCGAGTGATCGAATACTCGGCGCGCAGATTCTCGGCGGTTTCGAGCATCCCGCCGGGGACGGGGTGGAAGCGGCCGCCCGCAGTGATGCGGCCGCGGTTGATGCGGTCGGCGAGCCGAGTGTCGTTGCCGCGCAGGCCGAAACGCAGCCCGAGGGCATAGTGCTCGGCCTGGCTCATGCTCTCGGCGCCACCGGCGAGGACCAGATCGCAGACACCGGTCTGAATTCGCATGGCGGCGTCGATCACGGCCTGCAGACCGGAACCGCAGCGGCGGTCCAGTTGCAGCCCCGGAACGCGCACGTCGAGTCGGGCATCGAGGGCGGCGACACGGCCGATCGCGGGCGCCTCGCCGTTGGGGTAGCACTGCCCGAACAGCACGTCATCGATATCGGATCCGGTGATCCCGGTGCGCTCGACGAGGGCCGTGACAACGGTCGCGGCGAGATCGGCAGCGGGAACGTCGGCGAACATGCCCCCGTACCGCCCGACCGGCGTGCGCAGCGGCTCACAGATGACGGCGTCACGCACAGCGACCGCCCGCCGTGGAAGCCACCGCGTGGTGACGGTGTGCGAACCGCGCGGAGACGCACAATGGTGGGCGATGCGGCCTCATGGTTCGGCCCTCCTTGTCGAGCATTCCTGGAAGTGTGTCCTCGAATAGTAGGAGATAATATATGATGCACAGAATTGCCACCCCGGTTCGAATGGCCGAAGTAGTGAATCGACGGCCCCGGAAGGATTCTCATGAGCCAGCTCTGCAACACCGCCGATCTCACCGATGTCCAACGCGACATCCTCCGGACCGTACGGGAGTTCGTCGACGAGCAGATACTGCCGGTGGCGACCGGGCTCGAACACGCCGACGAGTACCCGACGCTGATCGTCGATCGGATGAAGGAGATGGGCATCTTCGGGCTGACGATCCCGGAGGAGTTCGGTGGACTGGGGGAGTCGCTGCTGACCTACGCGCTGGTGGTGGAAGAGCTCTCGCGCGGCTGGATGAGCGTGTCCGGGATCATCAATACCCACTTCATCGTCGCCTATCTGCTGCTGCACCACGGCACCGAGGCGCAGAAGGCGAACTATCTGCCGCGGCTGGCCACGGGTGAGCTGACCGGCGCGTTCTCGATGTCGGAGCCGGGGCTGGGCTCCGACGTCAGCGCGATCACCACCACCGCTGTTCCCGACGGCGATACCTGTGTGATCAACGGCCAGAAGATGTGGCTGACCAACGGCGGTACCTCGAGCCTCGTCGCCGTCCTGGTCCGCACCCCGGAAGGCGCGGACAAGCCGCACCGGAATCTGACCGCGTTCCTGATCGAGAAGACCCCCGGCTTCGGCGAGGTCGCGCCCGGCCTGCAGATCCCGGGCAAGATCGAGAAGATGGGGTACAAGGGCGTCGACACCACCGAGTTGATCTTCGACGGCTTCCGCATCGGCGCCTCCGAAATCCTCGGTGGGACACCGGGACGCGGTTTCTATCAGATGATGGACGGCGTCGAGGTCGGGCGCGTCAACGTCGCCGCTCGTGCGGTCGGTGTCGCCAATCGCGCCTTCGAACTCGGCGTCTCGTATGCCCAGCAGCGGCACACCTTCGGCAAGCCGATCGCCCAGCATCAGGCCGTGCTGTTCCGTATCGCCGAGATGGGCACGAAGGTCGAGGCGGCGCATCAGATGGTGGTGCGCGCGGCGCGTGTCAAGGATGCGGGCAACCGCAACGATCTGGAAGCCGGGATGGCGAAATACCTTGCCTCCGAATACTGCCGAGACGTCGTGGAGGATGCCTTCCGTATTCACGGCGGATACGGCTTCGCCAAAGAATACGAGATCGAGCGCCTCTACCGAGAGGCCCCGATGCTGCTCATCGGCGAAGGTACCGCCGATATCCAGCGCATGATCATCGGGAGACGTCTATTGGAGAACTACGCCGAACGCTGACTGGGCGTCACCCTAGGCGGGGCCGACGCCCGGGCGCCGGAGCGCGACCGATGCGCCCCGGCGTCGCCGGGCGCCGTTGATGTCATTCGGCGCCTTGGTCTTTCGCTCGCGTTGTCACGCCACGGCGGCGGGCAGCAGTCCAAGCTGGGTCAGGAATGCGGCGTTGTCCCAATAGCCGCGGTGCTCGAAGACCTTGCCGCCCCGCATGGCGAAGGTGTCGATGAGCGGGAACCGGACTGCGCGGCCCGTCGGCGGTACTTCTCCCTGCGGCGTGGCCAGCGGCCCGGTGTGCGTTCCCGAGAAGTTCACCTCGGCGACAGCGCCGTCACCGTCGTGCCAGATGTTGCGCACCTCGATCTTCAGATCCGGGAACGCGGTGATGAAAGTCTGGATCATGCCACGCAGTTCGCCGATGCCCGACAGTGGGCCGGAAGGGAATTCGCACGCCACGTCGTCGGCGAACGGGCTCGCCGCGAGCTCCACGTCACCGGTGTTCAATCCCTGGTAGTGCGCTTCGATGAAGCCGCCCAGCAAGTCGCTCATATATGCCTCCGTATCGAAAGTGGTCGGCCCGAATCCGGGTACCGTCGACCATATTTCGAGCATTCGGCGGGAGGTGTCCGAGAAATTGGACACTCGCCCGCCGCGCAGTCCGGCGTCGCGATCGGTTACGTCGCGGGCTCGTCCCAGAATCCTTGGGCCTCCAGCGCGGCGATCGATGCCTTGGCACCCTCAAGAAAATGGCGTTCCATCGCTTTTCGCGCTGCCGCCGGCTTGCGGGATCGTAAGGCGGCGAGCACTTCTCGATGTTCGGCATCCGCGTCGGCGGCCAGGCGGGAGTGGGATTCGTAGAGTCCCAGGGGGAGTGGGGTGCCCAGCATGCGCAGGACGGTATTCATCCGTGGGGACTGCGCGGCGTGGTTGATCAGGCTGTGGAAGCGGAACGCCGCCTGGTCACGTTCGGATTCGGTGGCAGCGCGTTCCATCAGGTCCGCGAGCTTCTCGAGCTCGGTCAGTGCCGATTCGGACAGGGTTTCGGCAGCTCGTTCCGCCGCACGGCCGGATACGACCGCGAGCATCCAGTAGTGATCTTCGATGTCGCGCTTGGACATCGGAGCCACGAACGCTCCGCGACGGGGTATCAGTTCGATGATGCCTTCCCCGACGAGGGCGGACAGGGCTTCGCGGACCGGGATCTTGCTCATGCCGAGTTCCGAGCCGAGGGCTTCGGGATCGACCTTCGCGCCGGCCTTCAACTCGCGGGTGAAGATTCGACGCCGAATCTCATCCATGGCAACCTGTTTCAGGCTTGCGGGAAGAGTGACTGCCCGCGGTGAAGCGGCGTCGTTGTCTGTCATGTGACCGGAGTACCTCCGCGCTGCGTCTTCATCGTGTCGGCCGACCGGGTCGTAGTAACTCGGCCCGGATACGCCGAGTCAGAAGATCAAGTATATCGGCTACGGTATCCGATTCTGCTCGCGCTCGCTCCTCCACACAGCGGTGCCGAGGACGGCGTACCTACTGCCCTCAGAATTCTGTATACTAAATATTATTCTCGCCGAGAGGGGACCTGAGCGTGAACGACATCGTGCAGCCCGAGAGGGGCCCGACCGTCGCGTCGGTGCTGCGGCGCGGCTATCTCGATTACGCGGATCTGCCGGCGGTCGTCGAGCCATCGGGTGCGACTCTGACCTATCGCGAACTCGGCTCGCGGGCACGCCGGCTGATTTCCGGCCTGCGATCACTCGGCGCCGTCAAGGGGGACCGTGTTGTCGTCCTTACGGAGAATCGTCCGGAGTGTTTCGTCATCGATCATGCGCTGGCGATCGGCGGGTTCGTGCGGGTCGCGCTCAGTTATCGGCTGCATCCCGGTGAGGTGGCAGGGATCGTGCGCGACGCCGCCGCGCGGATCGTCATCGTCGACGCCGAGCGGGTAGCCGATGCGGCCACCGCGCTCGCGCCCTTCGAAGGCGTGATCGTGAGCCTGGACGACACGTCGGCCGACGATGTCGTGCCCCTCGACTCGCTGTACGCCGAGGTCGAAGCGGACGATGTCGAGATCCGGCCGGACGACCTGGTCTGGATGCCCTACACGTCGGGAACCAGCGGCAGGCCGAAGGGGGTCATGCACACCCACCGCAGCCTTCTGGCGATTCTGCGCAACATTTTGGTGGAGGTACCGGGCGCCGGGGCCTCGGATGTGCTCGTGCACGTCGCCCCGCTGACTCATCTGAGCGGGTACGCGATGATGGCCTACTTCCTACGGGGCGCACGGCAGATCGCGCTGAGCCACTTCGATCCGGCCGAGTTCGTCGACGTCGTCACCGCGCAGCGCGCGACGGTCCTGCCATTGGTTCCCACCATGATCAACATGCTGTTGCCGGTGCTGGAGGGCGGTTCCTACGACTTCTCGAGTGTGCACACCGTGCTCTACGGCGGGGCGCCGATGGCACCGGACCGGCTGGTGCGAGCCCTCGAGGCATTCGGCCCGGTATTCGTCCAATCGTACGGTCTCACCGAGATGCCCTATAACACGTGGCTTTCCAAGCAGGACCATGTGTTCGATCCGGCCGCGGGGGTTCCGGAGCGGCTGGCGGCGGCGGGGCGGGTGAGCCCGTTCGTGGACATGCGAGTGATGGCATCGGAGGATCGAGTCGCCGCCCCGGGCGAGGCGGGGGAAATCCAGGTACGTGGCGACGCCGCGATGGCGGGCTATTGGAATCTGCCCGAGGAAACGGCTGCGACGATTCTGGCGGACGGCTGGATCGCCACCGGCGATATCGGGCGCATGGACGACGGGTTCCTGTACGTCGTCGACCGCAAGAAGGACATGATCGTCTCCGGCGGATTCAATGTGTATCCGACGGAAGTCGAGAATGCGATCTACACACTCACCGGAGTGGCCGAGGTCGCTGTCGTCGGAATTCCGGATGAGCGATGGGGCGAAACGGTGCACGCGGTGATCGCCGTCCGGGAGGGATACCAGGTCAGCGCGGAACAGATCGAGGCCGCCTGTTTGGATTCCATCGCGGCCTATAAGCGGCCCCGTTCCGTCGAATTCGTGGACGAATTGCCCAAAACCGGTACGGGAAAGATCATGCGGCGCGAGGTGCGGAAGCGATTCTGGGTGGGGCGGGACCGGTTGGTGAACGGATAGCCGCCCGTCGAGCCGATATCGAATTCATCTCCACGGAAAGAGTTTTCATGACGTGTGACCTTGGCGCGACCACCCGAGGCTACGACTCGGTCGTCCGGGATGCGGTTCGCGATGCGAATATTCCGACCCTGCTCATGGTCTTGGTGCAACTGACCGGCGAGCGGCGCTGGTTGGCGGACCCCTACCGGCCCACCCGGGGCCGCGGCCTGGACGAGAACGACTCCGGTGGTCTTCCCGCGCCGATCCAGGATGAGATCCGCGCGGCGGCCGCGGCCGCCATCTCCCGATGGCACAACGGGCAGCCGGTGGCGATCCCGGAACCGGACGAGACATTGCTGACACACATGCTGTCGGTCTCGATCGGCGAGCAGGTGCCGGCGGAGTACGGACCCATGATCGCCGATGATCTGAATGCGGCTCGTGGCAGGGTGACCCGGGCTCGTGATGTGCCCGCGCCGCCGCCCGGCTTCTCGGCCGTCGTGATCGGCGCAGGCATCTCGGGCTTGCTCGCGGCGCATAACCTGCGCGAGATCGGCATCGACTGCACTGTCGTGGAACGCGGTGAGCGCGTGGGTGGTACATGGTGGAACAACCGCTACCCCGGGTGCGGCGTCGACGTGCCGAGCTATCTGTATTCGTTCTCCACCGTCGAGGCCGATTGGCCGCACTATTACGCCGACCGGGACGAGATCCACGACTACCTCGAGAATGTCGCCGCCGAGTGGGGAATCGAGGGCTCGATCAGATTCTCCACCGAAGTGACCGCGGCGCGATGGGACGAGGACGAAGGGCTCTGGACCGTCGAGACCGCCGGGCCCGACGGCGCGCGCGACGCACTTCGCGCGAACATCGTGGTCAGCGGAGTCGGCGCGTTCGGAAAGCCGAAACTCCCGGAAATCCTTGGGCTGGACCGCTTTCGAGGAATGTGGTGTCACACGGCGACGTGGCCGGAGGATGCTGATCTGGCGGGCAAGCGTGTCGGCGTGATCGGCAACGGCGCCAGCGCGATGCAGGTCGTGCCCGCCATCGCGGAATCCGTCGACGCGCTGACGGTGTTCCAACGCTCCGCGCACTGGGTAGCGCCGTTCGAGAAGTTCCGCACCGAGGTGCCCGAGTCGGTCCGATTCCTGTTGCGGGAGGTGCCGCTGTACCGGTCCTGGTATCGGCAGCGGCTGGCGTGGGTGCTCAACGACACTCTCTACGAGTCCTTCCACAAGGATCCGCGGTGGCCGCACCAGGAGCGCTCGATCAACGCGATCAACGACGGTCACCGCCGGTTCTTCACCCGATACCTCGAAGCCCAGCTCGAGGGACGGCCCCACCTGATCGAGAAGGCCACTCCGACCTACCCCCCGTTCGGGAAACGCATCCTGCTCGACAACGGCTGGTACCGGACGCTGCGGCGCGACGATGTCGAGCTGGTCACCGACTCGATCACCGAGATCACCGAGAAGGGAATCCGACTCGCGTCCGGACGAGAGGTCGAACTCGATGTCATCGTGTTCGCCACCGGATTCGACGTCGTGAACTTCCTGTCCTCGTTCGAAGTGACCGGCCGGTCAGGGCGCACACTTCGCGAGGTATGGGGTGACGACGACGCGCGCGCGTACCTCGGCACCACCGTCCCGGATTTCCCGAACCTGTTCGCACTGTACGGTCCCAATACCCAGGCCGGGCACGGGGGCAGCTTGATCTTCTATCTCGAATGCCAGATGCGCTATGTGACCAGCCTGCTGGCCAAAATGTTCGACGCCGGCGCGACGGTCGCCGAATGCCGCCCCGAGGTCAACGACAAGTACAACGACGATGTCGACGCCGCCCATGAGCGGATGATCTGGAGCCATCCCGGCTTCTCCACCTATTACCGCAACGCCCGCGGCCGCGTCGTGGTGGCCAATCCATGGCGGGTCGTGGACTGGTGGCATATGACCAAGGACGCCGACCTGTCGGACTACCGGCTCGGCGTGCGCACCGACCAATCCGCCGAGGCCCTACGGTGACGAACCGATTCGACCACAGCATCGCACTGGTGAACGCCGCCGCGGGCGCCGGAATCGGCTCCGCGGTCGCTCGTCGGCTACTGGCCGAGGGCGCCACGGTCGTCATCACCGATCGCAGTGCCAAACGTCTGGACAAGCTCGCCGCACAACTCGTCGAGGAATACCCTGGCGATCGCCTGACGTCGAGGGTTGTCGATGCCGCCGCCGAGGCCGAGGTCGAGGAAGTGTTCGCGAGCGTCGCCGACCGGCACGGGCGGCTCGATGTGTTGATCAACAACGTCGGACTGAACCAGCTTTCGCCGTTTCCCGAAACCACTCTCGAAAGCTGGGAGACGGTACTGCACACGTCGCTCACATCCCATTTCCTGCATGCCCGCGCCGCATGGCCGTTGCTTCGGAGATCGGCGGCGCCGGCGATAGTCAACGTCTCCTCGCTGGCGTCGGAATCTCCCGCGCCGTTCGGCGAGGTGGCCTACGCCTCCGCGAAGGCAGGCGTTCTCGGGCTTACCAAGGCCCTGGCCGTCGAGGGCGCGGCATTCGGTATTCGCGCGAATGCCGTTGTGCCCGGATTGATCTGGAACGAACGCCTGACGGCCGGAGTGGCTCCGGAATATGTCGACGCCTACCGTTCGAAGCGGCTGTTCGAGCGCGACGGGGAACCGGACGAGGTCGCTGACGTGATCATGTTCCTCGCGAGCACACAGAGCCGCAATGTGACCGGACAGACCGTGAAGGTCGGGGCCTGACATGGCCATCCCGGCGGATGAGGTGCGAGTATCGACCCCGTTTCCGCTCGACCCGCAGCTGGCGAATGCGGCGGCGCCACTATTGTCGGCGATGGCCCGTGCCACACCACCTCTGGTGGGCGACTGGGCGACTCGCAGGACGCTGGTCACCACACTGCTCCGGCGCCTTTCCCTTGCTCTCCCCGAGAACAAACAGATCACGCGCTCGTCGTGGGAGATCGTCACCGCCGACGGCGGGCGTATCCCGGCAACCTGGTACGAGCCGCCGGGGCGCGGAGCGGGGCCGGCGGCAGTGTTCCTGCACGGCGGCGGCATGATCCTCGGCAGTGTCGCGGTATTCGATCGGATGATCTCGAAATATGTTGCCGACAGCGGCGTTCCACTGCTGGCGGTCGACTATCGGCTGGCTCCCGAGCATCCGCATCCGGCACCCGTCGAGGACTGCTTCGCCGCTGTGGTGTGGTTGCACGAGAACGCCGCTGAACTCGGCGTGGATCCGGGCAGAATCGGCATCGTCGGAGAAAGTGCGGGTGGCGGACTCGCGGCCGCGGTGGCCTTGCTGGCCCGCGACCGCGGTGGCCCACCGATAGCGCGCCAGATGCTCGTCCAACCGATGCTGGACGACCGTACGATCGACCCGGACCCGCACATCGCGCCCCACGCGTTCTGGACCTACGACGACAACGAGACCGGATGGCGCGCGCTGCTCGGAGAGCACTTCCGAGACGGGAGTGTCGAGCCGTATGCCGCGCCCGGCCGATGCACCGAATTTCACTGTCTCCCACCGGCGTATCTCGAGGTGGGCGAGATCGACATCTTCCGGGACGAGACGATTCGATACGCGTCCGGCCTCGCGGCGGCCGGTGTAACCACCGAGCTCCACGTAATCCCCGGTGTCACGCACTCTTTCGAATGGGTCGCGCCCCGGACGGACGCGTCCGTTCGTTCGATGGCCGGACGAGTTCGATGGCTGCGCATGCTGTGACGCCGATAACCGTGCGACCGCCGGATACGCCGGCGCCGAACTGTCGCCGCCACAGAAGGAGGAACGCAATGGTCGATGACCGAAGGCTCGAGGAGATGTCGGCCAAGCAGGCCATCGCGGACCTGTTGTCGACATATTGCCGGGGCATCGACAGGTGCGATGCCGAACTGGTGAAGCAGGCGTTCTGGCCGGACGCCTTTGACAACCACGGCGCCGACGCCGGTCCGGCGTGGGAATTCGCCGACCGGATCGTCGCCGCCAAACTCGCCCGAACCGAATGGACGACCCACGCGGTCACCAACCACCTGGTCGAGGTCGACGGCGACCGAGCATTCTCGGAGGCGATTGTGCTCACCTTCCAAAAACAAAGCGGCAGCGAGGAAGTCAGCATCTTCTGTGGCCGCTACGTCGATCGGGTCGAGTGCCGCGAGGGTGTCTGGCGGATCGCCTATCGGCAGATGATCCACGACTGGAGCGGCTCGACCGTGCTGGCCCCGTGGGCGTTGTCGAGTGTCGCGAGTGGTGCGTTCGTGCAGGGCGCACGGCGCGGCGACGACATCGTGACCGGCCCGGGCCGGCAGCGGTTGATGAACGACGAGTTCGCGAGGGATTGATCAGGGCTGCCCTATCGCTGGGTCACCAGCGTGGCGTCCGGTCCGTCGGAGAACAGCAGTCCGGTATCGATCGGTGGGTTTCCGGTGGGGGCGAGGCTCCCGTTGGGGGCGATGGAGTATGAGTGGACCTGTGTGGTGCCGTGCGCTGTCAGTGCGTCGATGAGGAAGACACGGTGGGCCGCTTCGTCGAGGACGACCCGGCCGGGCAGGGTGGCCGCGGGGGCGGGGTAAGGAGAGCCGGGGAGCGGGGTCAGTACGCCGTTGTCGCCGATGCTGAGGCCGCCGATCGAGTCGCTCATCGCGGTGGCGATGTACAGTCGCTTGCTGTCGGCGGTGATCGCCGGGCCGTGCGGAAGGACTCCGGCGCGGTAGGGCGAGCCCGGTGTGGGGGTCAGCTGACCGTCGGGGCCGATGGCGAAGCCGGCGATACCGTCGCTGGCCTCATTGCTGACATAGAGGAAGCGGCCGTCGGGCGTAACACTCTGCAGGGTGGGCTGCAAGCCTGCGAATATCGGCCCGGCGACCGGGCGCAGACTGGCGTCGGGTTGAACGGCGTAGCTGGACACGGTCAGGTTGATCCAGCTGGCGGTGAACAGGAATCGGCCGTCGGGAGACAGTGTGGGCATGGTCAGTGCGCTCAGGCCCGGCAGCTGTGTGGGGGGCGCTCCGGTGGGCGTGAGCGCCCCGGAGGGGGCGATGTCGTACGAACGGACTTCGTTGACGGCGCCGCCGATCGTGGCAAAGAGGCGAGATCCGTCGGGGCTGACGACGAAGCCGACCGCCGGAGCGCCGAGGTCGAGCTGCGCGCCGGGTACAGGAGTCAGCTTGCCGTCGGCGCCGAGGTGGAATCCGCTGATCGTGCCCGAAACCGTATGTGCGACATAGACGGTGTTTCCGTCGGGCGTTGCGGTCAGTGACAGGGCGCCGGTCCCGGTGGGGAAGGGAGAGCCGGGAACCGTGGACAGGGCGCCGGCGTCCTCGACGCGCAGAACCTCGATATTCGACGACGCCGCGCCGGCGATGACCAGGAAGTGGTCCGGCGTGGCCGCCGTCGCGATCGGCGACCCGGCCCAGCCGCCACACGTGAGGGCTACCGCCGCCGCCAACCCCAGTGCGGCGCCTTTCGCCGTGCGAGCCGTATTCTCGAACACATCAACCTCCGTATTTCCGGTGAGCGGCATCGCTCACGCGAAGCAGCGGATCGCACATCCTGGACGAGGAAATAGGGCTCAGGAAATCCGGCCCTCGACCGGGTGGCCGTAAGCTCCGCGACCCCGCGGCCCGAGGTCGATGCCCCAGGGCGGAATCCATGCGGATGACGATGGCGATCTCTGCTTCCGGGGAGACGCTACGCAGCTCGGCGGGTGGTGGAGTCCAGGAAATTGGACAGTCCGGCCCGACAGCATCCGCTGAATCTGCACGGCCACACCGGATTTCGCATTCGGTGCAACGGCGCGATAGTTCAGTGTCAGTCTTCCCGGCCGGTCATCCGGGTCATAGGGACCGGCGCGTGCCATCCGCACGGCAGTCCGCAGGTCGCGATGATCTCGTGGTCGGAACTCCCGTCGGCGTAGTGACGGCTGATCAGGGACGCCGAGGCCGGATAACCGCAGTCGGCGCATCGGCCGAAATAGTCCAGGAGTTCATGAACGTGGGTTCGAGTGGGGAAAGACATGTTGGGCCCGGTCAGCAGTTCCGGTCGGCCTGCGCTATATCGGACACCGGTGCGTTCCATGAGGTGAGAATGCGTAGCTTCTCGTGAGAGGTGGTTCCGGGCTGGGCCGACCACAGCACCAGTTGCTGCTCCGGATCGCCCGCATACCGGAAGGTGTCCCAGTCCAGGGTCAGCTCACCGACCTCCGGGTGATTCAGGGTTTTGGTGCCGAATTCCTGCCGCGCGACATGGCGGGCCGCCCACCATTGCCGGAACTGGGGGTCGGCGATGGAAAGCTCACCCACCAGAGTCGACAGCTGGGGATCGGCGGGGTTGGTCGCGGCATCCATGCGCAGGATGGCGACGCACGTCTTCGCGACCCCCTCCCAGTCCGCGTAGAGGGCCCGCATGGCGGGGTCGGTGAATACCATGCGCACGTAATTACGTTGCCGCACCGGCATTTCGGAGAAGTCGGTAAGCAGCGCCGCGGCCAGATGATTCCACGCGAGGATGTCGAGATAGCGGCCGAAGACCAGGGCGGGGGTATCGGTGAGCTGGTCGAGCAGTCGCTGGATTTGCGGCCGCACGATCGGCTGGCGGCGCTTGGGTGCGCTACGACGGTCGGCCTGGTGAACAAGGCTCTCCACGTAGGCGCGCTGATCGTCGTCCAGTCGCAGTGCGTGCACGAGGGCTTCCAGGACCTGTTCCGACGGAGCCAGGCGCCCTTGCTCGACGCGGGTGTAATAGTCCTGGCTGATGGCGACCAGATCGGCGACCTCTTCACGGCGCAGGCCACTGACGCGTCGGGTGGAACTGCCACGCAGAGGCAGCCCGACATCGGCGGGTGTGAGCTCGCCGCGCCGGGCCTTGAGAAATTCGCCCAGTTCGCGCAGGTGGGGCGCCCTGTCGGTCATACCTCCACGGTATGCGCTGACAAGGGGCGCATGCCTGGGAGAATTTACTCCCACCCTCCGGTTCCGGATTTCGCCGCGACCGACCGATACACCAGGCACGATGTATGAAATATGGTGCTTCAGCCGCTCGGATCGTCGACCGCCACCGATGTCGTGGGCGGAAAAGGTGGTGTTCTCGTGCACACAGCCGTGCCGCAGGGTCAACTCAGTTCGTCTCGTGCCGAGATCGCCTTGTCCTGGACGCGATCGCGGATGAACGGCTTACGCGAGGATGTCGAACCCTGCCTCATGCCCGAGGAGGTCGACGCCGAGGGCGGTCTGGTGCGCGCGGCCGGCCGCGCTCTCCGGCAAGCGGCGGCCGAACTCGACGGCAGCCCCGTCGCCCTGGTACTCACCGACCATGCCGCGCATATCGTCGATTTCCAGTGCGCGGCCGGGACGATTCGTGGCGCACTGCGCGATCTGGGGATCGCGCGGGGAGTGTGTCTCGGTGAGGATGTCATCGGGACCAATGCGCTGGGTACGCCCGCGGAGATTCGTCAGGGAGTGCTCGTCCGTGGCCGAGAGCACTACGCGACGGCCTTCCGGGACTTCACCTGTTACGGCCATCCGATCTTTCATCCGGTGACCCGGAGATTGGAAGGAGTGCTCGCCATCGGCGGTCTCATCGGCGAGGACGATCGGCTGCCCGTCCCGCTGGCCCGGCGCATGGTCCGCGATATCGAAGATCGCCTGCAGGCCGGCTCGCCCCGTGCCCAGACCAGGCTGATGAGCGTATTCCAGGCTGCCGCCTCGCGGCGCGGCCGCTGTGTGGTCGTCATCGGTGAAGGCGTGGTGCTGGCCTCACCCGCCGCGCTCGACCTGCTCGAGGCCGCCGATCATGCGGTCATCCGCGCCTGCGCCGACGGGGCGCGCGCCGGGGGAGAGCGCAGTGTGTCGATCACGCTGGCATCGGGGCGCCCGGTTCGGCTGGTCTGCACACCGGTCGATCGCGCCGATGGTGTCCTCGTCGACATCGCGCCCGAGAAATCCACGGGGACAACATTTTCCGGTTGCGCACCCGATCAGCGGCAGTGGCCGCTGATCGTCGTCGGCGAAGCGGGAACCGGTCGCACGAGCGAGGCCCGGCGCGCGGCGGGGCCCCGATCGGTGACGTTCGACGCCACCGATGTCGTCCTGCGGGGCGACGCCGCGTGGGCCAACGACGTGCGGGCGGCGTTGAGCGGCGAGGGGCTGGCGGTGATCGTCGAGAACATCGACTTGCTGTCCGAGCAGATGACGGCGCTGCTCGCGCGTCTGGTCCGCGCGACACCGCGTCGAGTCGTGATGACGTCGACGCCTGGAGACCATCTCGACGGGGTCCGCGCGCCGCTGCTCTCGCTGTGCAACGACCGCGCGGATCTGGTCCCGCTGCGGCGTCGCCGCCATGAGATTCCGCAGTTGGCGCAGCGGATCATGGACGAGATGTCGGCTCCCGGGCGCATCAGGCTGACCGCCGAAACGGTGCGCGTGCTGGTGGCTCAGCCCTGGCGGGGCAATATCGCCGAGCTGCGGCGCGTCGTCGAAGCGGTGGCGGCCGTTCGCAGCGCCGGTGACGTGATTCCGTCGGACCTGCCGGTCTCCCATCGCGGTGGCCACCGTCTCGGCTCGCCGCTCCGGGAAGCCGAACGAGAGATCATCGTCGCCGCACTCGAGGCCGCGAACGGCAACAAACTGCAGGCGGCGCGCGCCCTCGGGGTCAGCAGGTCCACGCTCTACAACCGCATTCGCGCCCTGCGCATCGCCTGAACTCGCGACTGTCCGATTGTTGGACATTCATCCTCGCGCGTCCGCCCTACGGTCGAGACGTGGCCGAATGATCGGCATCACAGATCGGGCCGACGTGGTCGGCGTCGTGAGCTGGAAGGTGATGATGACTGCGACACTGAGCGAGCAAGCCGCCGTGGATCGGGACGGAGTTCCGCACTACCGCATGTTCATCGGTGGGGAGTGGGTGGAGTCCGCCGAGACGATCCCGGTGATCGATCCGGCGACCGAAGAGGTGGTGTGCACGGTCGCGCGGGCCGATACCTCGCACGTGGATGCGGCGGTGGCGGCGGCGAAGCGGACGCACGAGTCCGGGGTGTGGCGCAACACGCCGCCGAACGAACGGGCCGCCGTGATCGATCGGGTGGTGGCCGCCCTGGGGCCGCGCATGGAGGAACTGACCGTCCTCAGCAGCCGGGAAACCGGCATGCCCGTGCGGTTGGCGGGGGCGATCGGCGTGGGCTTCCCGCTGGTGCACCTCCAGCACTACGCGGAGTTGACCCGGACCTACGAATGGGAGCGGCCGGCGCCGGTCAACGGCCAGGTTCTGCATGCGGGGCTGCTGCGCAAAGAGCCGCTCGGGGTGTGCGCCGGAATAGTGCCGTGGAACTTTCCCGCAGTCATCGCGGTGTGGAAGTCCATTCCGGCCTTGGCCGCGGGCAACACGGTCGTGCTGAAGACCGATGAGAAGACCCCGATCTTCGCCCTGGAACTGGCCGGATTGCTGCGCGAGGCCGGATTGCCGGACGGCGCGTACAACGTGGTCGTCGGTGACGGGCCCACCGTGGGTGGACACCTCGTCGCGCACCCGGATGTGCGACTGGTGTCGTTCACCGGGTCGACCGCTACCGGCCGTCAGGTGATGGCGTCGGCGGCGGCCACGGTGAAGAGGGTCCTGCTGGAACTGGGCGGCAAGGGCCCGAACATCGTGCTCGACGACGCCGATCTGGACGCGGCCGTCGACGGCTCGATCTACGCGTTCTTGTTGCATGCCGGTCAGGCGTGTGAGTCGGGCACTCGGCTGCTGCTGCCGGCATCGCTGCACGATGAATTCGTCGCGCGATTGATCGCGCGGCTGCGGACGCTGAAGATCGGCAGCCCGCTGGATCCGGCCACCGATATCGGCGCCGTGATGAACAAGACCCAGCACGACCGGATTCTGGGTTACATCGAGAAGGGCAAGGCCGAGGGCGCCACCTTGGCCTACGGCGGTTCGGTGCCGGCCGGCCCCGGATTCGAGAAGGGTTTCTGGGTGGAGCCGACGGTCTTCACCGGAGTCTCCAACGACATGTGCATCGCCCGCGAGGAAATCTTCGGCCCGGTGCTGTCGGTGCTGAAATACGACTCGATCGAAGAAGCGATCAAGATCGCCAACGACACCGAATACGGACTGGCCGCCGCGGTGTGGAGCAGCGACAACCAACGCGCACTAGAGGTCGCTCAGCAGATCGAAGCGGGTTCGGTGTGGATCAACGACTACCACAACATCGACCACTTCCTGCCGTTCGGTGGCTACAAGCAGAGCGGAACCGGACGGGAACTCGGCCCGGACGCACTCGATGAATTCACCCAGGCCAAGTCGATCACCTTCGACCTGTCCGGTGACGTCAGCCGCCGCGCCTACGGCCTGGTCCTGGGCACACCACCCGCGGCGAAGTAACCGCGTCCCGCCGCGGCGCGGCCACGAATCGGCACAGAGAAGTCCACCACCCGGCACCCGAGATTCCGCATCCGATTCCCAGATCCACAGCTACCACGAAAGTGCCCGTCCCACATGGCATTCCATGCGGGGCGGGCAGGTGCGGCCCTGGTCCCCGCGAAATAGCACATGAGTACGTCGCCGGCGCAGTCGCAGCGGTTACCCATCTCGGTGACGATTATCCTGGGCGGAATCTCTCCCTGGCTACCGGCTGGCATCCCTGCGAAGCTGATCGGGCAGCGCCTGACCGCCCCCGGTCGGGTCAACTGCTGACATCGACGTCGAATCGCGACAGCAAGACGAGGGAGAGCAGCAGATGGAATCGGTGACATTCAAGAACAAGGATCTGGACGTGGCGGCGGACATCCGCTTCCCGGCCGATTTCGACAAGAGCAAGAAGTATCCCGCCATTATCTGTGGCCATCCGATCAGCAGCTGCAAGGAGCAGACCTCCGGCAGTATCTACGGCACGCGACTGGCCGAAATGGGTTATGTGACCTTGGCTTTCGACGCGACCTACCAGGGTGAGAGTGGCGGTGAGCCGCGTTATCTCGAAGATCCCGCGGCTCGCGTGGAAGATTTCCGCTGCGCGATCGATTACCTGGTGACTCTGGACTACATCGACGAGGACCGCATCGGTGTGCTGGGTATTTGCGGTGGCGGTGGATATGCCGCGAACGCGACGATGACCGACCACCGCGTCAAGGCCCTCGGTACCGTCGTTGCGGCCAACTACGGCCGGCTCATGCGCGAGGGCGATCTCACCGCCGGTGCGACCATCGGAACTCTGGAAGCCATCGGCAAACAGCGCACCGCCGAGGCGCGCGGTGCCGATCCGGCGATCACCACCTACATTCCGAACAGCGTCGAGGAGTTGGAGAAGTCCGGCAATACCGATATCGACATCGTCAACGCGGTCGAGTACTACCGCACCCCACGTGGCCAGGATCCCCACTCGCCCAATAAACTCCGCTTCTCCGGCTTGGAGGCGGCCTTCGGTTTCGACGCCTTCCACCTGGCCGAAGTCTTGCTGACTCAACCACTGCAGGTCATCATCGGCGACGTCCCGGGTGGATTCGGTTCCTACCGTGATGGTTTCGAACTGTTCGACCGGGCGCGCTCGGAAAAGAAGAGCCTTCTCGTCGTGAAGGGCGCCAGCCATTACGACCTGTACGACCAGAAGGAATACGTCGACCAGGCGTTGGAACGGTTGCAGGAGTTCTACGCGGAGAACCTGTAGTCGGGCGAACGGCCTCGGGACGACACCGAGCAACGCATGTCCCCAGGATCGGAACGAGAACTCTCCTGGTATTCCAGCGCCCCGATGCGAGCGCTGGAGTACCGGGCGATCAACTCTTGACGGGAGCCGGATTGAATCCGGTCAGCAGACCGTGACCGGCATCGACCGGAATCACGGCGCCGGTGACCACCGAAGCGAGGCCGGAATTGAGGTACAGAGCCGTGTCGGCGATGACCTGAGGATCGAGTGCCGCGGTCTTCCCGAGTGCGTTGAAGTGATAGGCGCCTTCGTCGAGATGGGCCCGGTTGCCACCGGGGCCACCGGCGAAGAGGTCGTAGGCCGATTGGTTGTCGATCATCGGCGTATCGATGACGCCGGGGCAGATGGCATTGCACCGAATGCCGTGCGGTGCCAGCTCGAGGGCGATGTTCTTCATCAGCCCGATCACCCCGTGCTTGGCGGCGACGTAGTGAGCGTAGTTCAGTCCCGGTTCGAGTCCGTTGGCCGAGGATATGATCACGATCGAACCGGTCCCGCGCTCGATCATGTGCGGTGTGACCGCTTTCGCCGATCGCCAGACCCCGCTGAGGTTCACGCCGATCATCTGTTCCCAGTCGTCGTCGGTGAGCTCCCAGAACGGCTTACGCGTCCAGATCCCGGCGTTCGCGATGAGGATGTCGATCTTGCCGAATGTGTTGACGCCCTGGGCAACCGCCCGGTCCAGCGCCGCCTGGTCTCGAACGTCGGCTTCGACGGTGAGGGCTCGACGGCCGCATTTCTCGACGAGTTCGGCTGTTTCGGCGAGTTCGTCGGCGGTGCCCATCGGGTAGGGCACGGTGGACAGCTGACCGGCGAGATCGACCGCGATCACGTCCGCGCCTTCGCGCGCACAGGTCACGGCGTGGGCGCGCCCTTGTCCTCGGGCCGCGCCGGTGACGAGCGCGACTTTGCCGTCGAGAAGTCCCATGGTGGATGTCCTTCGATGAGAAGAGAGTGGTGAGCGATCGAATTGCGGTGCGTGGCAGGCTAATTCCCGTGCAGAATCACGCCGCGGATGATCTTTCCGGCCTTCAGGTCGGCGTAACCCTGGTTGATCTGATCCAGCCGGTAGTGGCGGGTGGCCAATTCATCGAGCTTCAGATGCCCGCTGTCGTAGAGGCGCAGAAGTTTGATGATGTCGTGGTGCGGGTTGAGAGTTCCGAACATGGAGCCCTTGATCGTCTTCTCCCACTTGGTCATCACCGCGCCGGAGACGTGGACGGTGCGGTCTTCGGGAGCGCCGAGTCCGGTGATCACGACGGTCCCGCCCTTGCCGACGATGTCGAAGGCATCGCCGACAACCTTCTCGTCGACCACCCCGACGGTGACGAGTGCTTGGTCGGCGCCCTGTCCCCAGGTCAATTCGTGGACACGTGCCGCGGCCTCCTCGGCGCTCGCGAAAGCGTGTGTGGCACCGAGCTTCAGCGCGGTCTCGCGCTTGAATTCCACGGGGTCGACGGCGACCACGAACTTCGCTCCGGCGAAGGCGGCGCCCTGGATGGCGTTGATGCCGATCCCGCCGATTCCGTAGACGACGACCGTGTCGCCGACATGCACGGCGCCGGCCTCGGTCGCCGTGCCCCAGCCGGTCGGCACTCCGCAGCCCACCAGGACGGCGACCTCCAGCGGAATCCACGGATCGATCTTGATCATCGAGCGTTCCATGACCGTGGCCCGTTCGGAGAAGGTCCCCAGCATGCAGAGGCTGCCGTAGTCACGGCCCTGCGCGTCGTGATAGCGGAAGCGGCCGTCGGGGAAGGTGCCGTTCATCGTGTCCGCGGCCATATCGCACAGGCTCGACCGGCCTGTCGCACAATAGCGGCAGGCGCCGCAGGTCGGTACGAAGCTGCCGACGACGTGGTCGCCCGGCTGTAGTCGGGTCACGCCCGGTCCGACGGATTCGACGATGCCCGCCCCTTCGTGACCGAGGACGATCGGGGTACGACCGCCGAGCACGCCGTCGATGAAGTGGTAGTCGGAATGGCAGAGGCCCGAGGCGACGAACTTGACGTGAACCTCGCCGAAACCGGGTTCGTCGACCTCCAATTCGCGCAACTCGAGTTCGGTGCTGCCCTCGTCGATGACGGCTGCCAGTGTTTTCACGCCGGCACCGTCTCGGTAGTGCCGCGAAGCGTTGCGGCGCTGGTGATTTCCGAGCCCGCGGCACGCAGTTCGGACCAATCCGAAGGATCGTGGCTGATCCAGACCGTGGTTCCGGGTTGCGTGGCAAGCAGTTTGATTTTCTGCAGCGAATTGTTCTTGTTCGGCCGGTCCACGTCGAACGGCATGCCGATGATCAGGTCGACGCTGTCGCGTTTGTGTGCCGCGTCGCTGGTGAGCACGAGTGTGCTCTCGTCGGGCATGCGCAATTTCAAGCCCAGCGTGCCGGGCGTATGCCCGTGCAGCGACAGCAGAGTGACGCTACCGTCGCCGAAGAGGTCGTGGTCGTATCCTGCCGGCACCTCGTTCCACGCGATCTTCTGCGCCGCCGCGATGTCCTCCTCCCGGAAGAAGGCCGCATCGAGGTTCGACGGCGTCTTCGCGTAGCGCAGCTCACCCGCGCCGATGAAACCCTGCGCGTGCGGGAAGAGATCCAGTCCTCCGGTGTGGTCGAAGTGCATGTGCGACAGCACAACCCGACGAACATCGCGGGTCGTGTAGCCGATGGCTTCGATCTGCCGATCGAGCCGATACTGCTCGGGGAAATCGATCCGGAACGCCGAGGCCATCTCGCCGTACGCGGCGGCGGGGTCTCCGGCGCCGGCAGTGGCCAGGCCGGAGTCGAAGATCATCAATCCCTCGTCGTGTTCGATGAGGAATGTCGGCGACGGGATGGTCTCCTGCACGCCGCCCGTGCCGAGCAGCAAGATGCCGCAGTCCACGGTGAGTTCCGGTGCGTCCAGCGCCCACACCCGGCGGACGGTTTTTGTTGCTGCCATGGAGACTCCAATGTCGTGCCTGGTCGAGATGCCGATGTGCTGCGGCTGAGCAGATTCAGCATTAAATATGATTTGTAAGCATGAGTCGCGTGGGTCGGGTCGATGAGGTTGTGGTCGTGCCCTGGCGATCCCATCGATCGGGAGGTCGGATCACCCGAGCGAGCCAGGCCGCGAGAGTCGCGGGCTTCTGTCGTTGTGAACGCCTGGGCGAGTTGTGCCGCGGATCACATGCTGCGCGAAATATTATCGTCTGTCGAATTGAGATTCAAGAGATGAGTAGATATTGGCCTTCACCTGCGCTGATGCCGCCTCTGCGGCGCTGGTCGTACGATCCTGGGCGCTGCCGCAGTCCTGCATGGAGGAGTGGTACATCGCTGAGAGCGAGCCGGAGTAGGAATCGCCGCGATGTACCACCCGTCGCGCTGACCGCCGGATCAGACCATCGCGGAGACGCGGTCCGCGTCGGTGATCGCTACCGTACGAGAATCGGGGCGAGCGGCCGGCCGGACCGGCAGGCTGGTCAAGCCGTGAATCAGCAGGCTCTTTCGCCAGGACAGGTCACTGAATTTCCCGTCGAGCGACATATCCGGGAACGTGGCCAGCAGCCTCGAGATCGCGGTCGTGGCCTCCATGCGGGCCAGGGCGGCACCGAGACAGTGATGGATGCCGTGTCCGAAGGCGATGTGCCGGTTCCCGGGTCGTTCGAGGTCGATGCGGTCCGGCTCGGCGAACCGGGCGGGGTCGCGGTTGGCGGCGGCGAGCGAGATGAGGATGAATTCGTCCGCGTCGATGTGCTGATCGCCCAACGTGATCGGGGTGGTGGTGTAGCGGGCCGTGGCCAAGTGCAGCGACCCCTGGCAGCGCAGGATCTCCTCGACGTAGGCGGGTATCGCCTCGGGGTTCGCGCGCAACCGCTCGGCGATCGCGGGCTCGCGCAGTAGCTCGAGTACCGAGTTGCCGATCAGATTGACCGTGGTCTCGTGCCCAGCTATCAGCAGCAGGAGCAGCATGGCGATGAGTTCGTGCTGGTCCAGCCGGTCCTCGTGGTCTTTCGCGATGATCAGTTGGGAGAGCAGGTCGTCACGGGGGTCGTCGGTGCGTTCGGCGATCAACTTCGTCAGGTAGGTGAAGTATGTGACCCCGGCGGCGGCGCGTTCCTCGTTCGTGGCCGTGTCGCTGACGACCACGGCGGTCCACGAGCGGAAGTCTGCCTTGTCGTCGTCGGGCACCCCGAGCAGCTCGCAGATTACCGCGATCGGCAGCCGGAACGCGTAGCTGTCGATGAGGTCGACAGTCGTTCGCGCGCTGATGTCGTCGAGCAGGGTGTCGGCGATCGAGGTGATTCTCGGTTGCAGATCGCGGATGGCGGGACCCGCGAACGCCTTCGCCACGAGGCGGCGCAAACGCGTGTGCTGTGGTGGATCGGCGAACAACATGTTGTCGCTGATGGCGGTGTTGAACATCTCGGCCGCACCGTTTTTGGCCAGCACGGCCTGCCCTTCGGGCGACCCGATGCGCTTGCTGATGGTCGGCTCCGCCAAGGCTTGCTTGGCCACGTCGTGATCGACGATCAACCAGCCGACCACACCGTCCAATCGAATGCGATGGAGGGGACCGCGCTCGCGCAGCGCCCGATAGGTCGCATGCGGATCCTGATAGAACTCGTCTGTCAGTTCGAGGATTTCCATCTCGGTTGTCACCGGCCACCGCCGACCGACGAATCGATAGCCGAGCTCGAACATAGGTAATGCACTGTCTCTCAGTCCTTTCGGCGAACGTTCCAACTTGCGCCCGATGCGGTCCGGAACGAGTAAGTCGGCCAGGCTTGCATCGGTGAGAGGTCGAGCAGTGTCGATCGGGTGAAACAGGGATTGGTGAAACAGGGAGACCCCACGGCAGATTAGCCATGGCTACCATCCAGTAAACCCATGCGTGCCGAGTGGCTGTGTGTGAATGTCGCACGGGCGCTGGGAATTATCGGCGAACGCTTCCTTGCCGCAAGCTTCGATGAACGCGATGTCGCGCTTTCGTCACAACCGGAGCGGCCCGAAGACCGGCCCAGCGAGTCGCGCTAGTCGGGATCGGCGACGAACATCCTGATCAGAGTCCGGGACACCTGATCTGCGAACTCGTCGACACCGAGATCGCTGCCGGGATCGAACCATTCGTCGATGAGGGCCAGGCCGCCCAGTGCCAGATTCAACGTGACGTGCAAACGATCGGCAGGAATGGCCTGCGGGGCGGTGACGAGTTCGTCGACCACCCCCCGGAAGATCGCTGTCTGCTCGCGCCGCAGCTCGTCGCGCCGCTGCTCGAGTGCCTCGATCGGCAGTTGGACCTTGAGAAACAGGGGAATGAACTCAGGGTATTCGCGAAGAGTGATCACGGCCTCCTCGCGGAACATCAGGCGCAGCCGATGCAACGGTGTCCCCTCGGACTCGGCGAGGACGCGCAATCGGGGAAACACCTCGGCGGCCGCGTGCTCCATGCAACGCAGGAAGAGCTCTTCCTTCGAGGCGAAGTAGTAGTAGAGGCTGGAGCCGCGCATATCGAGTTCGGCGCCGATGGCTTCGAAATTGGTGGCCTCGTAGCCGAATTCGGCGAACAGGCGTGCCGCGGTGTGTTCGATCAGCCGGACGCGACCGGCGCGTTTGCGCATGGCGCGGGTCTCGGGCCGACCGTTGCCCCCAGCGCCGGCGTGGGGCGAATCGGTCCCGGCGTGCGGCGCGCTCATCATCAACCTCCCTGCCGACAGTGCTGCGGAGCTCGAGGAAGTCCCGACACGTCGGTGATTCTAACGAACCGCCGCGTCCGCTCTCCGTGACCGGTTCGCGGGCCGAAGGGCGATCGCCGCTCGATGGTCCCCGGTGGCGCGATCCGCAATCACCTCTTGTCCATGATTTGATACTATATATAATCTAGTCATCTGTAGAAGTTCTGGGCATGGAGAGATTTCGTAGCCCGGGTTCGGATCGCCGGCCATCGCCGTCGGCAGAAGGTGGATCAGTGGACATCTCCGGAGTGGACATCCCGCATGCCGACCAGGTGCTGATAGGTGGCGCGTTGCGACCGGCCACGGGTGACAGCCACACCGTGGTCGCCCCGGCGACGGCCGAGCCGGTCGCGGAGGTCCGCCACTCGTCGATGGCGGACGCGATCGCGGCGGTCGATGCCGCGGACTCCGCGCGCGAGGTATGGGGGCGTACTCCGCTCGCCGAACGGATCGCGACGACGGCGCGCTGGTTCGAACTCGTGGACGCACGTGCCGCCGAACTGGACGTGGTATGGGCGGTCGAGGCGGGGATGCCGCTACGACACGGCCGGGCGCTGCACCGTTTCGGCACCACCGCGGCATGGCGTTCGGCGCTCGACGGCGCGGAAGCCGTGTTGCGCGAACGACGCGCCCGGTCCGACCTCGGCGAGGTGCTGCTGTGCCGCGAACCCGTCGGCGTGGTGGTGGCGATCCTGCCCTATAACGGGCCGCTCGTCACGATCGCCTCCAAAGTCGTTCCCGCCCTGCTCGCGGGGTGTCCCGTGGTCATCAAGGCCGCGCCCGAGTCGCAACTGACCATGGCGCTGGTCGCCGATTGCGCACTGCGTGCCGGATTTCCGGCTGGCGTGGTCGATATCGTCTGCGGCACAGCCGAAGTCGGCAAGGCACTGACCCGCGACCCGCGGGTGGATCTGGTGTCACTCACCGGCGGGCACACCGCCGCCCAGGACGTGCTGGCCGCGACTCACGGCCGCTACGCCAGAACTCAGCTCGAACTCGGTGGCAAATCACCCGCGGTGATCCTCGACGATGCGCCGTTGGACCGGGCCTTGCGTGCCCTTATCCCCGGCGCCACGAACGGCGCGGGCCAGGTCTGCGCGCTGCTGTCGCGAATACTCGTCTCCGAACGCAGGCACGACGAAGTGGTCGAACGGCTCCGAGCCGGATGGGACCGGCTGGCCATCGGTGATCCGCTCGACCCGAAGACCCACATCGGCCCGCTGATCAACGAAGCCGCGCTGCGCCGCACCGAGGACTTCGTCGCCAAGGCCGCGGCCGAGGGCGCACAGCTGGTGACCGGCGGCACGCGGCCCGCGCACCTGGACGCCGGATGGTTCCACGAGCCGACCCTGTTCACCGGTGTGGCAGAGGACTCCGACCTGGTTCAGCGCGAAGTCTTCGGACCGGTCACCGCGGTGCAGGTCTATCGCGACCTCGACGACGCCGTACGCCTGGCCAATGCCACCGCATTCGGTCTGTCCGGCGCGGTATTCACCGCCGACACCGCGCTCGGAATCGAGGTGGCGCACCGGATCCGCTCGGGTGCAGTGGCGGTCAACTCCTTCGGTCCCGCCATGAACGCACCGTTCGGAGGTGTCGGGGCCTCGGGCTGGGGCCGCGAATCGGGGCCGGAGGGGATTCTCGGGTTCACCGAACTCAAGCAGATTCTCGTCGGGGCGTGACCCCTTGGACGGAAACAACAGTGCCGCCACCGCAAGCCCCGCGAAAGGACCGTTGACCGGTCTCAAGATCATCGAACTCGCCGGGCTCGGACCGGGGCCCTGGTGCGCAATGCTGCTCAGCGACCTCGGCGCCGAGGTCCTGCGCATCGACCGGCCCAGCGCCGTGGGCTCGCTGCGCACCGATCTGGGTGCGCGCAACGGCCGTCAGCCCGCATTCGTCAACGACCGCGGGCGACGCTCGATCGCCATCGATCTGAAACACCCCGACGGCGTGGAAACCGTTCTGCGGCTGGTCGAACAGGCCGACGCACTCCTGGAAGGACACCGCCCCGGCGTCATGGAACGCCTCGGCGTGGGGCCCGACGCGTGCTTCGCTCGCAACCCGCGGCTGGTTTACGGCCGGGCGACCGGGTGGGGGCAGGACGGACCACTCAGCCAGACCGCCGGGCACGACCTGAACTACTTGTCGCTGTCCGGGTTGCTCGCCGCGATGGGACCGGCCTCCGGCGCCCCCGCGATCCCGTTGAATCTGCTCGGCGACTACGCCGGCGGCGGACTGATGCTCGCGATGGGCATGCTCTCCGCACTGTGGGAAGCGCGCGGCAGTGGCCGCGGCCAAGTGGTCGACGCTGCGATGGTCGACGGTATCGCGCTGCTCGGCGGCGTGTTCTACGGCCAGCGCCAGGCGGGCATGCACAGTCTCGAACGCGGGACGAACATGCTCGACGGCGGCGCACCGTTCTACAGCGTGTACGAAACCGCCGACGGTGGCTGGATGGCGGTGGGCGCGATCGAGCCCGCCTTCTTCACCGAGCTGCTCGACGTCCTCGGGCTGGAACCGGAACTCGTCGACGCCCAATGGGATCGCGCGCGGTGGCCGCGGTTGCGTGCCCGGCTCGCCGCGGTGTTCCGGACCCGGTCCCGTGCGGAGTGGGAAGCATCCTTCGCCGGGCGAGACGCCTGCACGACACCGGTTCTCGACCTGGACGAGGCCCTGAAGCACGACCACGCGCTGGCACGGCACAGTTTCATCCCGGTCGACGGTGTCCTGCAGCCGGCCCCCGCGCCTCGTTTCAGCCGCACACCCGGTGCCGTGCAGGGGCCTGCGGTGCCCGCGGGAACGAACACCACGCGCGCACTGATCGATTGGGGGTTCGACCCGCGTGAGGTCGATGCCCTGCGAGCCGCCGGAGCGGTCGTCTAGCAGACAAGGAATACCACGAATGAGTCACTGCCGCCTCACTCACCGGAGCATCTCATGGGTTTGAGCCTGAACTACATCACCGATGCGATCGCCTCGCAGATGCCGGCCGTTGATCCGAGCCGGCCCGCTGTCGCGCTCGGCGGCGAGCCCGCCCTGAGCTGGCTCGAGCTCCGCGCCGCCGAACTGCGCTACGCACGGGCACTGCAACGGGCCGGAGTGCGCAAAGGAGACCGCGTCGGCCTGCTCCTGCGCAACTGCACCGACTATGTCGCGCTGTATTTGGCCATCGGACGGGTCGGCGCCATCGCGGTGCGCCTCAATTGGCGGCTCACCGCACCGGAATTGCAGTTCGCGCTCAACGATTCCGACCCGGGCGTCCTCGTGCTCGATGCCGAATTCTCACCCGTGGTGGCCGCGATCCGCGACGCCATCGCGGTGGGTACGTATGTCGTGCGCGGCGATGCCGGCGCGATGGACGGCGCCACTGCGCTGTCCGTGTTCGCCGCCGAGGAGTCGGATGGGACGGGTTTTCCGGTGGTTCATGCCGAAGATCCTGTGTCACTTATGTATTCGTCGGGAACCACCGGCCGGCCCAAAGGCGCGTTGTTCTCGCACGGCAATGCCCTGTGGATCGGATCGATCCAGGCGCAACGCTGGCGGATCGACAGCAGTTCCGTGTGCCAGACCAGCGGCCCGCTGTTTCATGCGGGCGGTTTCGAGGTCCTGCTGCTGCCGGCCCTCACCTCCCACGGCACCGCGATCACCTTCCCCTCGGGTAACTTCGCCCTGGAGAATTTCCTCGATGTCGCGGCCCGGCACGGCACCACCGACGCACTGCTCTATCCGTTCATGTTGTTCGACCTGCTGCGCAGCGACGACGACATCATCGACCGGGTGCCGAAGACGTTACGGCGCATCGTCACCGGCGGCGACATCGTGATGCCGTGGGTCTACGACGAGCTTGACAACCGTCTGCCCGGCGTCGAGCTGGTGCAGTCCTACAGCCTCACCGAAGGCGGCGCGGTCAGCACCAGCCTGGAATTCGACCGGGCCCGCGGCCACGAGAGCAGCATCGGCACCCCTCAGGCCATGACCGAGATCAAGGTGATCCGCCCGGACGGCTCCTACACCGACGTCGATGAGGTCGGCGAGATCTGTGTGCGCAGCGGCGGGGTGAGCGTCGGCTACTGGAACCGTCCCGACGCCGACCGCATCACCTTCGTCGATGGTTGGTGCCACTCCGGTGATCTCGGGAGCGTCGACGCCGAAGGGTTTCTCACCATCGCCGGGCGCGCCAAGGACATGTACCGCAGTGGCGGCGAGAACGTCTATCCAGCCGAGGTCGAGATGGTGCTGACCGGACACGACGATGTCGCCGACGCCGCCGTCATCGGTGTGCCGGACGAGCGATATGTGGAGGTCGGCGCCGCGTTGATCGTGGCTACCGAAGGCCGCACGGTCGACATCGAGGCGCTACGGGTCTGGCTGTGCGAACGGCTCGCCAAATACAAAGTGCCCAAACACTTTCACCTCGTCTGCGAACTGCCTCGCAACGCCAACGGCAAGGTCCTCAAGAACGTTCTGCGCGCCGAGTACGAGCAGATCACGACAACAACGGAGACGAAGATATGACACGAGCAGCCCTGTTCGAACAGCCCGGCGCGCCCCTGCGGCTCGCCGAGATCGACATCGCGCCACCGGGGCCGGGGGAAGTCGTCGTCGATGTCAAGGCGACCGGCGTCTGCCATTCCGACGTCGGTGTCTTCTCCGGAAAACTGCCCGCCCCACTGCCTTTGGTTCTGGGTCACGAGGGTGCCGGTGTCGTCACCGAACTCGGGCAGGGCGTCGACGATCTCGCGGTCGGTGACCACGTGGTGCTGTCCTGGCTGGCCAGCTGCGGCACCTGCTACTACTGCCAACGGGCCGAACAGCACCTGTGCGGACGCCCGCGCACCATGCTCGGTGCCCACACCCTGCCCGACGGCAGCACCCGGATGAGCCTGGACGGCGCACCGGTGCGGCAGTTCTGCGGGCTCGGAACGTTCTCGCAGCGCACGGTCGTACCCGCGGGAGCAGCGATCCGGATCCCCGACCAGGTGCCGATCTCCTCGGCCGCTCTGCTCGGGTGCGGCGTGCTCACCGGATTCGGCGCGGCGGTCGCGACCGGCGGGGTCCGGGTCGGTGACGCGGTCGCCGTGATCGGTTGCGGCGGAGTGGGTCTCAACGCTGTGCAGGGCGCGCGGATCGCCGGCGCCACCACCATCATCGCCATCGATCTGCACGCCGACCGACTCACACTGGCCACCGAGCTCGGTGCGACACATACCTTGACGGCGGGCCCCGACGTCGTCAAGAAGGTACAGCAGCTCACCGGCCGACGCGGCGCCGATGTCGTCATCGAGGTGGCCGGTCGGCAGGAGACCGTCAACCAGGCCGTCGCGATGGCCCGGCGCGGTGGCACCGCGGTCCTCGTCGGTGCGGGGCCGGGCGTCGGCGTGGACGAGGTCTTCAACAACGTCGTCATGTCAGGCAAGACCGTCAAGGGCTGCCTGTACGGCTCGGCGTACGTCAAGCGCGATATTCCGCAATTGGTCGAGCTCTACCAGCGCGGCGCGCTGCTGCTCGACCAATTGGTCACCGAGACTTTCGATTTCGGTGATATCGGCAAGGCCGTTGACTATTGTGCGGGCGAGAACGGCGCTCGGGCGGTGGTCATCTCCTGAATCGATGGGGTCGAGGCTTCGACGCGCGAAGCCTCGACGCCGCTTTTCACCGATCCAGATAGGTGATGACCGACTTCGTTTCGAGGTACTCCTCGACCGCGTCCGGCCCGTTCTCCCGGCCCCAGCCCGACTGCTTGAATCCGCCGACCGGCATCTGCACACCGCCCGCGCGGTGCACATTGACCCCGATGCGGCCGGCGCGCAGTCTGCGGGCGATTCGATGTGCATGGGCGACGTCGCGGGTCCAGACGCTGCCGGCAAGGCCGTATTCGGTGTCGTTGGCGGCGGCGACGGCCTCATCGGGATCTGTGAACGGCATGGCGCCGATGACGGGTCCGAAGATCTCCTCGCGGACCATTGTCATCTGCGGGGTGACGTCGGCGACGACCGTCGGCTCGAAGTAGAATCCCTTGTTGCCCAATCGTTTACCGCCGCTGACGACCCGTGCGCCTTCGGAGATCCCGCTGTCGACATAGCCGGTGACCCGTTCGAGCTGGCGCCGGGAGATGAGCGGTCCGAGGTCGGCGTCGGGATCGGTGCCGTACCCGATCTTCAGCGCTCGCCCGGCCTCCGCGACACCCTGTACGACATCCTCGTACACAGCCTCGTGCACGAACAGCCGGGTACCGGAACTGCAGATCTGCCCGGAATTCCAGAACACGCCCAGCGCGATCCCCTGAACGGCCGTGTCCAAGTCGGCATCCGGGAGCACGATCACCGGGGACTTACCCCCCAGTTCGAGTGAGACCTTCTTGAGGTTGCCGATCGAGGCTTGAACGATTTTGTGTCCCACCAGCGTCGAACCGGTGAAACTGATCTTGTCGACCAGCGGGTGCTCGGCCAGCGCCGCTCCTGCCTCGCCGAAGCCGGTCACGATGTTGACCACGCCGTCGGGCACACCGGCCTCGAGTAGAATGCGCCCGAGCGCCAGTGCGGTCAGCGGCGCCAGCTCCGACGGTTTGAGCACACACGTACATCCGGCCGCGAGCGCGGGCGCGATCTTCATCGCCGTCGCGATCAATGGCCCGTTCCATGGGACGATCATGCCGACGACGCCGATGGGCTCCTTGTACGTCGACCCCTGGAAACGGCGATCGGCGGGACCGATATCGACTGTGCGGCCGTGGATCTTGTCCGCCCAGCCCGCCTGGTACCGGAACTGCGCGATGGCCTCGATGACCATCAGCCGGGCCTGCGTCACCGGCAGCCCGACATCCAGGCTCTCCAACCGCGCCAGCTCGTCGATCCGCGCCTCCATCAGCTCGGCCACCCGCCACAACACGATTCCGCGCTGCGTGGACGACAGTCTCAGCCAGCGGTCGGTGTCGAAGGCGTGGCGCGCCGCGCGGACCGCCGAGTCCACATCGGCAGCGCCTGCCTCGGCCACCTTAGTGATGATCTCTTCCGTACCCGGATCGACCACGTCGAACGTCCTGCCCGATGCCGCGGGCACCCACGCGCCGTCGATCAGCAGCTCTCCCCGCCTGCTCGCTGTGCTGAGCGCGACCGCCGTCGCCTCCGCCGTCGTGGTGGTCATAGAACAACTCCAACTTCGATTGTGATGGCGGCAATCAGCCGCGGATGTTCTCTTTGAAGATCGGGCTGAGGGAGACGAAACCGGAGAACTCCATACGTCGGATCCGCCATCCGTCACCCGTGCGGGCGAACTCGAAATCGTAACCACCGGAAAGTAATTGGTGAATGCCGTCGGAGGTCAGCCGGTAGTAGGTGACGTCGGTCTCGGCCGTCGCTGTGTCACCGTCGATCTCGATCACCGGATTGGTGATGTGATGATGGCACTGCGGCACCTGCTCCCACACGGTGCGCACCAGTTCCCGCACCCCTTCGATACCCTTGCCTTCACCGCGCGGAAGACTGTAGACCGCGTCGTCGGCCCAGATATTCATGAAGGTTTCTTCATCGTGTCCGTCGATGCCGTGACAGTACTTCGACATCAACATCTTGATCTCTTCGATGTCGATGACCCACTGGATCTTGTCTTCGAGGCTGCGCTCGCTCATTTCACTCCTGGGAGTGGGACCGATGACGTCGGGCGTCGCATCGACCTGGGGTGTGTGCGACGCCGGACTCCCGAGACTAATGTCGTCGGCCTGTGGCGGATGTCTGAATTTTGGACACAATGGTGCCGACTCCCGCGGTTACGGGGCGTCGGCACGCCTGGGCAGGCCGGCGGCGATTGCCTGCGCCGCCGGTCTGCCCCGCGACTCAGTTGATCGGCTCCGGGAGCTCCGCACCTCCCCGGATCTGCTCTGGGCTCGCAGAACCCGATACGGGCTTCGTTCGGCCGATCAGCGAGACTACGGTGGCGGCGACGAAGGCGGGTAGGGCGAAGGCATAGAAGTTCCACTCGACGCCGAGAGCGGAGCCGGCGATCCACCCGCCGATCAACGGGCCGAGAATCGCGCCGGCCCGGGCCAAGCCCATCGCCGCTCCCACCGCCGAACCGCGGCACGACGCCGGAAAGTGCACGGCTACATAGCCATACGTGAGCGTTGACGTCCCGACCGTTCCCAATCCCGCGCCCGCCACCGCGAGCATCAGGTAACCGACGTCGAGCGGTCGGCTGAGCGCGAGCAACGAGACCCCGCCGACCAGGAAAGACGCGACGATCACGCGTTTGGAGCCGAAACGATCGGCGAGCAGCGAGCCGCCGAGGGTTCCGACCACTGCGCCGAGCTGCAGGACGAGTAGGAACTGCAGCGATGAGCCGAGGGGATATCCGGCTTTGCGCATGAGCTGCGGCAGCCAGGTATTCAGGCCGTACACGATCAGTTGCGAACAGAAGCAGGTGATCACGAACAGTGCTGCCGCGATGACATACGGCCTCGTCAGCAGTAGTCGATAGCCACGCCCGCCCGCGCCGTCGGCCGCCGCCTCGGCAGGCTCGACGGTGTGCTCTCGGCAGGCCGAATCGAAGTCCAGACCGTATCGGGATGCGACGCGGCGAGCGTCATCCGCTCGGCCTCGCAGGATGAGGTAGTTCACCGACTCCGGTAGGTAGAAGTACATGACCGGAAGGATCAGCAGATACAGCGCGGCCAGCCCGTAGAGCAATCGCCAGCTGTGGTCGGGGAGCAGGGCGAGTGCGGCAAGTGCTGCGATGATGCCGCCCAGCGAATAGCCGGTCAAAGTGAGCCCATTGTAGAGCTGACGCCGAGTTTTCGGCGCGTACTCCACAGTCAGGGCGACTGCGGACGGCACCACACCGCCGAGACCGATGCCCGTGACGAACCGGGCGGCCCCGAGAAATTCGGGGGACTGGGCGAGGGCGCAGATCGCGGAGCCGATCGAGAACCACAGGATCCCTGTCATCATGACCTTGCGGCGGCCGATCCGGTCCGTCATCGGGCCCGCCAGCAGGAAACCCACCATCAGACCGGCCAGCGTCCAGCTGCCGATCGCTCCGGCTGTCGCGGCGGTCATATGCCACTGCGGTTCGGCGAGCAAATTCGGCACCGTGGCGCCGTAGACGATCAGATCGTAACCATCGGCGACGATCGTCAAGAAACACAACGCGACCACGAACAATCCGCTGCGTGTGCGCGGAGCGGTAAGCCCCATATTCTCTCCTGGGTAATTCGGTACTGCACCACGTAATATGGTGTCGAGCATTGCGGCCCGTGGTCTGTTATTTCGCGGGGCGGAAAGGCTGGTTGATCGTGGTGAAGTACTGAACGGCGGCCATGATCGCCACCGGTGCGGTCACCAGCAATTGGCCGGCGAGCGTGCCGAGTGCGCCTACGGCGATGATGCCGCCGAGGCATCCGACGGCGGCTGCGGGTACGAATGCGCCGAAGAGTCCGACGATGGTCGCGGCGGCGACCGTGGCTCCGGCGATTCCGCCGAGAACGCAACCGACCGCTCCGCCGGCCAGCCCGCCGACCAGGGTTCCGACGGTCGCGCCGGTGGTGAGGGTCTGGAACATGCGATTCCACGCTGCTTGTTCGCGGTCGTACGGCGTCTTCCACGGGGCCGAGTCTTCGTATGGCAGCGCGACCGGCCGGTAAACCGCGTGCTGCATATCGAATCGCGGAGTCAATGTCGCGGTGTGGTCGCGTATTTCGGCGGCGATGGGAAAGACGAAATCATCCACCCGGAACGACAGTTCGGTACCCGCCAGAACTTTTCCGTCGGAGGCCTTGATTCGGAACACTCCGTTGTCGGCATCCATCGTCCCGGCGTCCGTGGTGATCACGGTGGATTGGTCGGTCGTTGTTGCTTTGTAATTCACCACGTCGGCCCGTGCGGCCGGCGTAGCACCGGAGGAGCCGGCGCAAACGGCGAGAGTGGCCGCGGCTGCCGTGGACACGGTGACGAAACTCCTGAACATATTTTCTCCTCGAGACGCCGACAAATACGAAGTCGGGCGTGCGGAAATGTGAACGCCGAATGCGTCACTCCCGATTCTCAGGTGATGCGGCGGGCTGCCGTGCTGTGTCGGGGACCACAGCGTATCACGCATAGTATACAAAATCTAGTATTTTTAGACCCACGGGGAGTGGGCCAGAAGGGTAGCTGACGGTCCCCGATACTGTTTTAGCCGTGCCTATTCGGAATCGACTCCGGTCCGTGTACGACTGCGCCGTCCACCTCATCGGGTGAACGGCGCAGTCGCAGTTATTGGACGGACGATCAGAAATCGTCGGGGATCGAGCGGGCGGCCGGTCTCGGCATCAGTGAATCGCAGAGGTCGAATGTGCCGATTCGACGGCATATGGCCGGCGGTGACGACCCTCGAAATCGATGACGCCGCGGATATTGAGGCCCGCGTGCATATCCTCGTATGCCTCGTTGACCTGTTCGAGTCGGTATGTGCGAGTGATCATTTCGTCGAGCCGCAGCGCTCCCCGCCGGTAGAGTTCGAGCAGCATCGGCACCTCGTTCTGCGGTCCCGCCATACCGTACAACGCGCCTTGAATGCGCTTTTCGCTCATCGTCAAATCCAGCACGGGCACCGACATCTCGGTCAGGGTATGTGGTGCCGCGCTGGTCACCACCAGGGTCCCCCGTTTACCCAGCGCGTCGTAGGACTGCTTCAACTGCTCCTGCGTGGGAACCCCGATACAGACGACGACCGAGTCGGCGCCCTGACCGTTGGTGGCCGAGCGAGCCACATCGGCTGCCTCGTCGATCGTTTCGACCGCATCGGTCGCGCCGAGGGTGAGCGCCAGTGTGCGCTTCATCCGCACCGGGTCGACGGCGATCACGCGCCCGGCGCCACGGAAGGCCGCACCCTGCACGGCACTCATTCCGATTCCGCCGGTGCCGACGACGGCCACCACATCGCCGACATCGATATCGGCCGCGCGCGTCGATGATCCCCATCCGGTGGGCACCGCACAGCCCACGATGGCCGCGGTCCGGAACGGGATGTCGTCGGGAACCTTCACCACACATTCCTGCGGCACCGTCGTCCACTCCGAGAACGTCGACAGGCATGCGTTCTGTGCGATACCCCGGCCGTCGGTGTGCATGCGAAAAGTGCCGTCGGGGCGCGTGCCGACAGTGATGAGATGTCCGGCGTCGCACAGGTTCTGATGCCCCGTCACGCACATGCGACAGTGGCCGCATGCGGCGATGAACGATGTCACCACATGGTCGCCGGGCTCGACGCGGGTGACGCCGGGACCCACGGCTTCGACCACGCCGGCGCCCTCATGCCCACCGCACGCGGGGTAGGAGTGGAATTGCATGTCGCCCTTGGCGAAATGGTCGTCGGAATGGCACAGGCCGGAGGCCATCACCTTGACGAGAACCTCGCCTTCGCGGGGCTCGTCGAGATCCACCTCCCGCACGTCCCAGGTGCCTGGTGCCTGCCACAGAATGGCCGCGGTCGTTTTCACTTCGGGTATCCTTCTCACTCTCACTGCTAGGTCGCGGGATTCGGCAGATCCGCGAATATCTTTGCCGCGCTGCGCAATACGGTGCTTCCTGGCTACATGGTCGGTTCGATGGGCTTTCCGTCGACGACCAACCGGCGGCTGGCGACGAGAACGAAGACGGTTCTGCTCCACTCGTCGGTCGGATGGCGCCAGGCGTGCAGGGTGCCCCGTTGCACGATGCTGTCGCCCGCCCCGAGGCGCACGATCTGGCCACTGTCCAGCACTGCCTCCAGCTCACCGCTGAGCACGACGCCGTAGTCGATGCTTCCGGTCCGGTGGGCTGGAAACTCGCTGTTGGGCGGGTGATTCGCTGAAAGGCGCAGCCGACCCCGAGGCAGAGTTCGTCACGCCCGGCGGGTGCGACGACTTGCAGGCCGATCGGCAGACCGTTGCGGTCCGCGCCCATGGGGATCGACGTGGCGGGAAATCCCACGGCATTCCAGGTCCGCGTGAAAGTCGGGGACAGAGCCCCGGTGCCCGCGCGCGCCGCATTGATCGAGATGGCGCTGGTCGGTGCCGTGGGGGTCACGAGAACGCCGTCGCCGAGTTCGGCGGACAGCGCCGCGCGGATCTCGTTCACCATGCGAAGCGCGCGCAGTCTGTCGTCGTTGGTCAGTTGCGGAGCGTACGCCAAGGTGGCAACGGTTCGTGGCCGATCCGAGGCCGCCGAAGAACAGTCCGGCACTGATTCCGCCGGCCGTCCCCGCACTCGATCCGCCCGTCCAATGATCCAGCGACCACGGGTTACGCGGAAAGGGGAACGGAGCGCGGACTGCGCGGTCGTCGGCCTCTCGATCGAGGTCAGCAGTCCTTCAAGGCCAGAGGAATGCCGTGCATGGGGCCCAGATCTATTCCGCGAGAGCGGATCATCGGATCTCCGGGCGGCGGCGCGGGCCTGGTCGTCGAACCTGGCGAGGTAGACACCGAGGACAGGATCCAGGCGGTCAGCGGCCTTCAGACTGCGTTCCACCAGTTCGACGGACATCGCGCGCCCCGCCCGCAGGGCCGCCCCGGCCTCGGCGATATCGGCTGGAAAAGCTGTCATGCGATGTGCTTGCGAGCCCACGCGGCGGCCTCGGCGATCGTCCGATCCGCCTCCGGGTCGTTGCCCGCCGCGAAGGGATAGACGTGCTGGCGGGCGGGGGCGACGTCGAGCGTCACCTCGACGCCGGCGGCCTCGGCGGCCTTCACGAATTCCCTTACGCCGCCGAGCAGATTCTCGTGACCGCCGGCCGAGATGAACACCGGCGGAAAGCCCGTGAGATCGGCGTACAGCGGATTGCACAGTGGGTCGGTCGTGCTCCGGCCGCCGAAGGCGATCGAACCCATCGTCACGATCACGGCCTTACTCGCGAGCATGTCGTTGTCCTCGTTGACCATCCACGTGCCGTCCCAGTCGAGCCCGGGGGACAGTGTCAGCACCGTGCCGGGCAGCGGCTCTCCCAGCTCCCGCAGCTGCACCACGAGAGCGAGAGCCAGTGTGCCGCCGGCGGAATCGCCCGCGCTGACGATTCGGCCGGCGTCGAATCCCTCGGTGATCAGCCATCGATATGCCTTCAGACCATCGTCGACCTGTGCCGGATACAGCACTTCGGGCGCACGCCGATATTCGACGAGCAGCACCCGAGCACCGACGGCCTTGGCGAGGTGGCCGGCCATCTTGCGGTGCGAGTTGGTCGACCCGACGATGAATCCGCCGCCGTGGAAGTACAGAACCGCCGAGTTCGGATCGGCGTCGGCCGGAATGCACCAGATCGCGTGCAGACCGTCGATCTCGACCGACTCGTAGCTCACCGAAGTGGGTTCCGTGGCGACCGTATGCCACGCCTCCTGCATATCGCGCATGGTCTCCACCGACATCTGCGGATCGGCTTGCATCCGTCCGCTCCATTCGACGTACAGGGCTCGGAGGGGATCGTTGAACTCGGTCGACATGGTCGGCTCCTCGTTGCGCGCTCGGCGCCGTAGGCCGTAGTTCGACGATCCGATTGTCTGGATGCAGAGAGGGCGAACCACGGTGTGCGCCAGGGGGTTGGTCATATGTGGGCCGGTGCGACCCGAGTGAGATGCATCACTGATGATTGGGTGAAATGCGGAATAAGGCAATTGACGATTTTCGAATCGGAACTTCGAATTACTTCACATCGATTGTGGCGGTCATCGCGTAGGCTGGGACGCAGCGCGCCCTCGAAACCGGTGTAATTTCCTGACCCGCGCTTCTCGGGCTACAACTATTTCGGCCGGGAGCCGGAACGACTTATCGGCTGGTTCGACCGCTATCTGCGGTGATCGTCCGGGTCAGCCGACGCGATCGAGGCGTTCGCTGATCCGCCGTGCTTCGGCGGTGACGGCCGCGGTGATCGCTTCGAGCCGGGCATCGATCCTGGCCGCCGGGCCGGCGAAAGTAAGTACCGCGACGTGGATGCTCGCGCGGAATATCGGCGCGTGGACTCCGCCCAGATCCGGGGTTGTGTGCCGGTCCGCGAAGGACACGCCCTCTCGTGTCGTGCGCGCGAATTCCTCGCGCAGGCGGGCACGAACATCGGAGTCTTCGATGTGACGGGCCAGGTAGTCGTCACGGAACCTCTGGTCGCTGTAGGCGAGGAAACAGCGTCCCGCCGAGGAGGGGTAGAGGGCGCGGCGTTCGCCGATGCGGGCCGAAAACCGTACGGGGCGAGTGGATTCGATGGCATCGGCGTAGACGATCTGTTCACCGATGCGCATACACAACAGCACTGTCTCGTCGAATTCACGATGCAGCGATTCCAGGCTGGGGCGCGCCAGATGTTCGACCGAGGACGAGCGGGCGCCGAGCAGCGTCTCCACGGCCGGGCCGAGGGTGTAGACGCCGACGTCGGTGAGATAGCCGGTGGCGACGAGACCTTTCGCGATGTAGTGCACCGAGGAGCGGGGGGCCTCCAATGCCGTCGCGAGTTCGGCCAGCGTCATGCCCTGGGGGTTGCGGGCGACGAGTTCGAGGATCGTGACCACACGCGAGACCGTCCGGTGTTCCTGCGGCGCGCTCGTCTGGTTCCTGGTCGGCATCGGTTCATCCCATCACGGTGATCAGCGCTCCAGAGAGCATTCATATATACGAACGCCATGTTCGTACATATGATGTAGAGTACGGCCTCGTAGTGATGCGCGCCATATTCGCCGTGGCGGTGTGATCGAGATCCAGCGGGATCGGCGCAGATCCCGGAGTTGAATCGCGAGGTCCAGATGGGAACGTTCAACAGGCTTCACCTGATCCGGCAAGTCGACCTGTTCACGCTGCGGTTGTTTCTCTCGGCGATCGAGGAACGGCAGATCGGCCTCGCGGCCATCCGGGAGAACATCGCCCCCTCCACCGCCACCAAGCGGATCCAGGTCCTCGAGGACATCGCCGGGGTCGAACTGCTCGAACGCGGACCCAAGGGAGTGCTGCCCAGTCCGGCGGGTGCGGTTCTGGAACGCTACGCGCGGTCGATCTTCGGCAGCCTGGATGCGATGCGTTCGGAAATCGCGGCGCTCACCGAGGGGGTGCAGGGGGAGTTGTCCGTTGTCTCCGCGCGCACCATCGTCGTGCCGTTCCTCGCACGCGCGATCGGCGAATTCGGACGTGAGTATCCGCTGGTCGAGGTGGGGTTGCACGAGACGGAGAATGCCGACATCGTGCGGCACGTCGCGCGCGGCGAAGCGGATGTGGGCGTTTTCGCCGCTGCCTACGATCTGGATCTCGACGGCGTCGACGTCATTCCCTACCGGCGGGATCGGCTCGTGGCCGTGGTGCCCCCCGGACATCCGTTGGGCGCGAACACCGCGGTGACATTCCAGGACCTCGCCTCGGAGCGGTTGATCGCACCGCGGGCAATGGTCGGCGCCTTTCGCGCCGCGGCCAAGCGGCTCGGGGACGAATTCCGGTCACCGCATCGCGTGCGTAGTTGTGAAGTCGCCATCGAACTCGTGCACGCCGGTCTGGGTGTCACGGTCGTTCCGGAATGCCTGCTCGACCACGCGCTGTTGTCGCGGGTCGCGGTGCTGGAATTCGATGAGCCGTGGGCCGTGCGCCGAATCCATATCGCGACTCCCAGTGGCCGCCCGACGAGCCCGGCCGCGCAGGCGTTCGTTCATCAGTTGTCGACCCGGCCGGCCGAGGACGACGCAGCCGTCGAGGAGTCGTTGCGTGCGGCCTTCGCCGTCCATGACGCCCCCGTTGGGTGAGCGGGCCCACCGCAGAATCCGTGGCACCGGTGCGACGCGGTGCCACGGACAGCCCGGTCTCAGGAACCGACCCGCTCTACCAGCGCGACCTTCACGTGATCGGGGCGCTTCAGCGTGCCCTCGGGCACCAACTCGACGATCGTCTTCACATTCAGCGCCGACCGCACCCGATCTTCGATCGCGGCCTTCAGCGCGATTTGCCGATCCTGGCTCAGCCCGGCCGCGTGCTCGACCACGAGCGGAAGCGGTCGCTGCGTCGAATGCCCCTCGAAGTCGGCGCGGATACGCATCTCGCCGGTCGTTTCCGGCGCCATCTCGACGACCAGTTGCTTCACCGCGGACGGGAACAGGTTGATGCCCCGCACGATGAGCATGTCATCGGTGCGGCCGACGCATCGGACCTTGTATCCGGTTCGGCCGCAGGAACATTCGGTTCCCGTGACGACGACGTGATCGCGGGTGCGGAACCGCAGCAGTGGCGAGGCCTGGCGCCGCAGCGCGGTATAGACCAACTCGCCCTGGGCGCCCTCGACCGGGTCGACGATATCCCCGGTGACGGGGTCGATCAGCTCGGCGACCATGAGGTCGGGAGACAGGAAATGCATCCCCTCACCGGCCTCGCATTCACCCCAATACGTGCAGGCTATGTCGGTGCCGCCCAGCATCTCTCGCGCGGTGGCGCCCCACAAGGATTCCAGCCGCTGCCGCACGGCGGGCAGTCCGCCGCCGGGCTCACCGCCCACGCTGATCGCGCGCACGCCGAGATCGCGAGCCTTCTGCCCGACGATCTCGGGAGCCTGCTCGGCCAGATAGGTGAGGAAATACGGCGTGCCGATCAGAGCGTCGGGACGCTGATCGGCCTGCACGCGCAACAGGCGCTCGGCACCGGCCTCCGCGCCGATCGGAATATCGACGATCCCCATGTACTGCAGGATCTGCACGACCGGCAGGCCGCCGACGAACCCCTTGCTCATCCCGAATGCGTGCAGCACCCGGTCGCCAGGACGAAAACCGTTGGCGTACAACGCCCGCGCGCCCAATTCGGACCACGTCTCGATGTCACTCGGGGTCAGCCCCACATAGCTGGGGCTACCCGTCGTGCCGGAGGACGCCTGAATCTGCACGATCTCCTCCGGGGCGGCCGCGACGTGTGCGCCCAGCGGTGGTGTCTGCGCGAGGCTGTCGCGCAACTCCTGCTTCTCGGTGAACGGCAGTCCCGCCAGATCGGCGACGGTCCGGACCTTCTCCGGGTCGACTCCGTGTTCGGCGAACTTCGCGCGATAGAAGTCGCTGCGCGCCGCGAGATACCGGATCTGCTCGCACAGGCGCTCATTCTGAATTGCCGCCGCATCGGCGGGGGACGCGCTTTCGATTTCACTCCACCAGGACTCCGAGAACGGAGCTCTACTCATCTTTCCTCCAATATTGTGCCCGACGTCCGCGGCGCGCGAGCATCCGTGGGCTTGCGGGCGTTTACCACTGACGGTCCGGCGAGAATGCCTGCGGACCAGGCAAAATGGGTGCTACTGCGGTCATTGCGCACCGACGGCCGGGCGCGTGTGGCCCACATCGAACCAGCCTTCATAATATCCACGATTCGACGGTTTCCGGAAGGTGAAAGCGGTTCGAATAATTCGAATCGCGAATTCAATTTTCGCCAATTGGAATATCTATGTACACGGAATAGCCTCGCTGTGATCGGGCCTGCCCGGCTCATCACACCTGCACATTTTCGATCATCCCGGGAGCTGACACCATGGAGTGGCAAGGCAAATACGACAGCTTGTTCATCGGTGGGCAGTGGGTGGCTCCGTCGACCGACGAGCTCATCGGTGTGGTGTCGCCGTATACCGAGCAGTCGATCGCCCGGGTTCCCGCCGGCGCGAACCCGGATATCGACAACGCGGTGGCAGCCGCACGGCGTGCGTTCGATCAGGGGAGCTGGCCACGGATGCCGCTTGCCGATCGCATCGAGGCGATGCGCCGGCTGAGCGCGGAGATGCAGGCGGCCGAAGCATTGATGGCAGAGGTCGTCACCGCCGAAATGGGCTGCCCCATTACGCAATCTCGTCTCATCCAGTCGCGGCGCCCGCGATTGATCCTGGACGCGATGATCGACCTGGCGCAGAAGTACCCGTTCGACGAAATCCGTGAGGCCCCGTCCGGCCGGGCACGGGTGACCCGCGAACCGGTCGGTGTGCTCGCCGCGATCGTGCCGTGGAACGCCCCGCATCTGGTGACGATGATGAAACTGGCGCCCGCGCTGCTCACGGGATGCACGGTGGTACTCAAACCCTCGCCCGAGACGCCGCTGGACGCCTATCTGCTCGCCGAACTGATCTCGCGAGCCGGACTTCCGGATGGTGTCGTGAATATCGTTCCCGCACACCGCGATCCGAGCGAGTACCTGGTGACCCATCCCGGGGTGGATATGGTCTCCTTCACCGGCTCCACCGGTGCGGGGCGGCGGATCGGTGCGTTGTGCGGTGGCCTTCTGCGGCGGGCCGCGCTGGAACTCGGTGGCAAATCGGCCGCCATCGTTCTCGACGATGCCGATCTGGAATCCACGGTCGACGCTCTGCGTGCCGGAGCCTTCCGCAATACCGGGCAGGTGTGCAGTTCCAAGACCCGCGTCGTGGTCTCACACAGGCGCGCAACGGAATTCATCGACGCCCTGCGTGCCGCGACCGAGGCCATGCCGGTCGGAGATCCGTCCGATCCGGCGACGGAATTCGGGCCGCTGGTCTCCGCGCGGCAGCGTGAGGGCGTCGAAGGGTATATCCGGGCTGGTCGTGCGGAAGGCGCGACGGTTGTGCTGGGCGGCGGCCGGCCCACGGGGGTGGACACCGGGTGGTTCGTCGAGCCGACCATCTTCGCCGGGGTGCGGCCGGAGATGCGGATCGCGCAGGAGGAGATCTTCGGACCGGTGCTGTCGGTGCTGGAATACGACACCGAAGACGAGGCCATCGCCATCGCCAACGATTCCGCGTATGGACTCAACGGCGCGATTTTCACCTCCGACCCGCAGCGAGCGGTCGCACTCGCCGAGCGGATCCGGACCGGAACCGTGGAGATCAACGGTAATCCGGTGGGTTTGGTCGCACCGGTCGGCGGGGTCAAGGACAGCGGACTGGGCCGGGAATTGGGACCGGAAGGTTTCGACGAGTTCATCGAATTCAAGTCGGTCGGGTTGCCTCGCGACCTGGCCCTCGGATGACACGGAAGTGGCCGGTACTACGGAGTGCGCATGAGTGAATCGACCGGCCCGCTGTCGGGTATCAAAGTTGTCGAATTGGGAGGCGTCGGTCCCACCCCGTTCTGCTGTCAGTTGCTGGCCGATCTCGGCGCCGACATCATCCGTATCGACCGGCCGCCCGGATACGACGGCGGTGCACCGATCGAACCGCAATTCGATCTGCTCAACCGGGGACGGCGTAGCGCCGCCATCGATCTGAAGAAGCCGGAAGCCGTTGCGGCTGTGCTCGATCTGGTGCGCCGGGCCGATGTGCTGATCGAGGGTTTTCGACCCGGCGTCGCCGAAAAGCTGGGGTTGGGCCCCGACGAATGCACGGCCGCGAACCCTCGATTGGTGTACGGCCGGATGACGGGCTGGGGCCAGCACGGTCCGCTGGCGCAGGCGCCCGGGCACGACATCAACTACATCGCGCTCACCGGAGTTCTGCATTCGATCGGCTCCGCGGGTGGACCACCGACTCCGCCGTTGAATCTCGCCGGTGATTTCGGCGGCGGCGCACTGTATCTGGCGTTCGGCATTCTTGCCGCGCTGCTGGAGCGGCACAGTTCGGGACATGGCCAGGTGATCGATGCGGCGATGGTCGACGGATCGGCCTCGCTGATGACACTGTTCTACGGATTGCACGCCGCGGGTTATTGGCGCGACGAGCGGGGCGTGAACCGCCTCGACTCGGGTGCGCCCTGGTACAACACCTACCGCACGCGCGACGGACAATGGCTGGCCATCGGCTCCAACGAAGTGCGCTTCTGGCGCAATACACTGCGCATCCTGGAATTGGACGAGGCCGACATGCCCGACCAGCACGACCGGTCACGCTGGCCCGAAATGCACGACCGCCTCGCCGAGGTGATCGCCACCCGCACCCGCGACGAATGGTGCGCACTGGCCGAAGGGCAGGACGTGTGCTTCGCGCCGGTACTGTCGCTGAGCGAGGCTCCCCAGCATCCGCATCTGCGGGCCCGGGAAACGTTCATCGAGGTCGACGGCGTGGTCCAGCCCGCGCCGGCACCACGCTTCAGTCGAACGCCGGGCGCCGTCCAGCGACCGCCGGCGCGCCCGGGCGAGCACACCGACGAGGTGCTCGGCGCGTGGGGATTCGCGCCCGACCGGCTGGCGGCGTTGCGTTCCGCCGGTGCGATCGCATGATCGTGGTACGGCGCCGGGGAAATGCGCGATCGCATTATTCGAATCCGTCGAAGCACTGATTCGCAATTTATCACTTGGATCGCCCGCCGCGGCAGCTTAGCCTCGATGCCGGGGGCGAATCCGAAAATTACCGGCTCATACATATGGAGCGAACACGAAAATGAATTCGAACTTTCTCACCGAATCCCAGGCGGACTGGCTCGACGTCGTCAACAAATTCATGGACAACGAGATCACCGTCGAATACGTGCGCAAGTGTGACTCGGCCCGCGAGTACCCGTACGAGGCCTACGAGAAGATCGCCAAGCAGGGCTGGCTGGGCATTCTCATCCCGGAGGAGGAAGGCGGCTCCGGCGGCGACATCTTCGACTACTCGCTGATGGCCGAGGGGCTGGGCAAATTCGGATTCGACTTCGCCTGTTCGGTGCTGGTTCCCACCTTCACCGCGATGAACATCATCAAGTACGGCACGGCCGAGCAGAAGGCCAAATACGTCAAACCGTTCATCGACGGCCAGATCCGCTTCTCGGTGTCGATCTCCGAACCCGATGCCGGCTCCGACGCCTCCAACACCAAGACCCGGGCCCGTCGCGACGAGAACGGCGACTGGATCGTGTCCGGTCAAAAGCTGTGGTGCAGTGGCGCCGCCGCGAAGGACACCGTGATCGCGATGCTGGTGCGCACCGACACCGACGACAAGCATGGCGGCCTGTCGGTGCTGTTGATCCCGAACGACACACCCGGCCTGGACATTCGGCGGCTTCCCACCCTGTCGCGTCACGCGACCGGCACCACCGAGATCTTCCTCGACGAGGTCCGCGTTCCCGCCGACGCGCTGCTCGGTGAGGTCGGCCAGGGCTGGAAGATCATCACCGAGCACCTCGAGCTGGAGCGCTGCGCGGTCGCCGCGGCCTATGTCGGCAACGCGCAGGAAGCGGTCCGGGCGGCCAACAAGTACGCCCACGAGCGCGTCCAGTTCGGCAAGCCGATCTACGAGTTCCAGGTGCTCAAGCACATGCTGGCCGAGAACCAGACCCGGGTCGACGCGGCCCGCCTGCTCTGCTATCGCGCCGCGAAGATGAAGGCCGAGGGCCTGCCGGCCGCCAGTGAGACCTCGATGGCGAAGCTGTACGGCTCGGAGACCCTCAAACAGAGCGCACTGGACGGCATGCAGATCCTCGGCGGTTACGCCAACCTGCCCGAGGCCGATATGGAGCGGTACCTGCGGGAGAGCGTCCAGTCCACCATCGGCGGCGGCACCTCGCAGATCCAGCGCACCATCATCGCGAAGTCGATGCGCCTGTCTGCCAACGCGTAAACGCCCGCCCCGCAGTACTTTCGGAAGGAATTCGATGGTAGCCATCAACAACCGTATCGATATGCCGCTCGACGAGATCGAGGTCGGCACGATCTTCCGCTCGGGCGGTCGGACGATCACCGAAACCGACGTCGTGAATTTCTGTGCGCTCACCGGCAATTGGATCGAGATCCACTCCAATGTGCACTACGCCTCGCAGACGCGGTTCGGTGAGCGGATCGTGCAGGGATCGCTCACCTATTCGGTGATGACCGGCCTGATCCAGTTCGGTCCGTCGATTCAGGCGAACTACGGCATCGACAACCTGCGGTATCTCAAGCCGGTGGTCATCGGCGATACCATCTACGCCACGGCCGAGGTCATCGGCAAGAAGGACAAGGACGACAAGTACGGCGTCGTCACCTTCTTGATGAAGGCGCTCAACCAGGACGGCTATGTCGTGCAGAAGAGCGAGTGGAGCCTGCTGATGCTGCGCAAGCGCGAGGACCTCGACGCGCTGGTCGGCTCCTCCGTCCCCACCGAGCGCCCGAAGGACTGATCTGCGTGCCTGCCACTCCTGTCGCCGCGATCATCGGCATGGGCGACGCGTACGCCTCGCGGGACAACCGCAAGGACCCCATGCAGCTCGCCGTGGAAGCGACCTACGGCGCCCTCGCCGATGCGGGGATTCGCAAGAATCAGATCGATGCGGTCTTCACCGGCCGCTCGCCCTGGGCCGACAAACGTTCGCAGTGGTCGAACATCTTCATCTCGCACATGCACATGCCGGTGACCATCGACAGCGAAATCACCATGCACGGTGCGGGTCTCACCTCGTCCATCGCGATCGCCTCGCAGATGATCGCGGCGGGACAGGCCGAATATGTGCTGTGCCTGCAGAGCGACGCGACCGAACTGTTCGTCGATGCCGTGGCGATGGGAGCGGAGGCGGATTCGGACCCCCAGGTGGAGGTCCCCTACGGCGCGACCATCCCGTCCCTGTATGCGCAGGCGGCGTGCCGGTATTTTCACGAATTCGCTATCACAGAGGCCGATCTCGCCGATGTCGCCATCGCGAATCAGCGCTGGGGCGTGCACCATCCACATGCTGCCAAGGCGCGGTTCGGCGAGATCGACCGGGAGAAGGTGCTGTCCTCGCCGTACGTCGCGACACCGCTGCGGCGGTGGATGTGCTCGACGTGGGGTGGCGGCACCGGCGGCGCGCTGATCGTCACCTCACCCGACAATGCCGGTGACCGCGAGGACGTGGTCTACGTCCACGGCTACGGTTCGGCAAGCACCCACGAGTACCTCACCGATCGAATGAATCTGCGGCACAGTCGATTCCCCGGTCTGGGTGTGCTGCCGAACCTCACTCACACCGCCACGGCCGAAGCCGCCCGCCAGGCCTACGGCATGTCCGGGCTCGGCCCGTCGGATATCGACATGCTGCAGCTGTCGGTGAACTTCGCGCACATGGGCCCGATCGTGCTCGAGGATCTCGGGTTCGCGAAGAAGGGCCACGGCATCGACATCTACCGGGAGGGCCGCACCGCCATCGACGGAGATCTGCCGACCGACACCAACGGCGGCTGGCTGTCGTTCGGGCAACCCGGAATCTCCTGCAATATGGACAGCCTCGTCGAGGCCATCCGGCAATTGCGCGGCACCGCCCTCGGCGCGGCACCGGCGAAGCGACCGGAAACGGTGCTCGTCCAGGGCGCCGGCGGCATGCTCGCGGCCGGAAGCGTCATGGTGCTGTCGTCGGCGGCCTGACCAGGGAAAAGGACTAGACATGAGCGATACGCAGCCACTGAACGAGTGGCCGCAGCCCTACCGTCAGCTCGATTCCGAACCGTACTGGGAGGCACTGGCCGAGGAGCGGCTGACCTATCAGCGCTGCGGAGCCTGCCACGAGGCGGTATGGCCAGCGCACTCGCACTGCCCGCACTGCGACGCCGCCGAACTGACCTGGCAGCAGTCGCAGGGAGTCGGAACTGTGTACTCCTACAGCACGATCGGTCGCGGCCCCACCCCGGTCTGGGCGGCGATCGTGCCCTACACCGTCGGATTCGTCGAACTCGCCGAGGGCTATCACCTGTTCACTCAGATCGAGGGAGACCCGGAGGCGATCGAGATCGGTATGCCGGTGGAGGTCCGCTTCGTCGAACGCGGCGGGCAGAAGCTGCCCGTCTTCGCCCGGCCGGCGGGCTGACCATTCATTGACTGGGAGCCGAGGGCGGACGACCGTGGCTCACGAGCAGAGGTTTCAACGATGACCGGACCATTGGACGGAATACGGATCCTCGATCTGACGTCGAACTTCATGGGTCCGTACGCGTCGCTGCTGCTGGCCGATATGGGCGCCGACGTCGCCAAGATCGAGTCCCGCGCGGGCGACACCACCCGCGGTGTGGGGCCGTGCCGTAATCGTGGGATGAGTGCTATCTTCCTGCATCTCAACCGCAACAAGCGCAGTGTGGTGCTGGATCTGAAGAGTGCCGACGGCAACGCGGCGCTGAAGCGGATGCTGACATCCGCCGACGTGCTGTTGTACAGTCTGCGCCCGCAGGCGATGGCGAAACTGGGTCTGTCCTACGACGATGTCAGCGCGATCAATCCGGCGGTGATCTATTGCGGCGCATTCGGTTTCGGACAGAACGGGCCGTACGCATCCCGCCCGGCCTACGACGACCTGATCCAGGCCGCGGTCGGTATGCCGGTGTTGCAGAGTCGCAAGATCGGTGCGCCGGATTATGTGGCGACCGCGATCGCCGATCGGGTCGTCGGGATGGCGACCTCCACCGCGATATCGATGGCACTGTTCCACCGCGAGCGAACCGGCCGCGGTCAAGAAGTGCAGGTGCCGATGTTCGAGACCTTCGCGCATTTCGTGATAGGCGACCACCTCTACGGTTACACCTTCGACCCGCCGATCGGCGATTGGGGTTATGCCCGGATGATGAATCCGGACCGTCGCCCGTATCGCACGACCGACGGCTACCTCGGTGTCAACGTCTACACCGACAAGCACTGGCACCGGTTCTTCGAACTGTCCGGGCATCCGGAGATGACAGCGGATCCGCGTTTCGCCGACATCCACGGCCGGACCGCGAATATCGCTGAGCTGTGCGAATTTCTGGCACGGACCTTCACCACGAAGTCGACCGCGGAGTGGGTGCAGATCCTCACAGACGCCGACATTCCGGTCATCGAGATGAAAACGCCCGACTCCTTGCTGGACGATCCACACATGAAGGCCGTCGGCTTCTTCATCGACGAACACCATCCGACCGAAGGCAAGCTCAAATCGCTGGGCATCCCGCAGCAGTGGAGCGACAGCCGGCCGGAACTGCGGTATCCGGCACCCCGGCTCGGTGAGCATTCCGCGCAACTGCTGGCCGAATACGGTTTCGGCGCAGCGGAAATCGACCAACTGTTGAACTCCGGCGCCGCATACGAGGCCGATCGTGCGACGCCGGGCGAATAGGAATCGGAGACAGCCATGACGAGCGATCTGCCGCTGGCCGGAATAACCGTGGTCGAGCTGGGCGACAGCGCTTCGGCTCCCTTCGCGGGCAAGATACTCGCGGAATTGGGCGCCCAGGTGTGGAAGGTGGAGCGCCCGACCGGGGACTCCTCGCGCGGCTGGGGTCCGAGCATGTGGCAGGGCAGTGGCGCCGCGTTTCACGCGCTCAACCGCGGAAAGCGTTGCATCCGTATCGATATCAAGGATCAGGAGCAGCTCGCGACGCTGCATGAGCTGATCGCCTCCCGCGCGGACGTCTTCCTGCACAATCTTCGGCCGGGTTCCGCCGCGCGGTACGGACTCGACGCGGACAGCTTGCGGGTCACCAAACCCGAGCTAGTCTACGCCGAGGTGGGCGCGTTCGGACACACCGGACCCATGAACACACTGCCCGGATACGACCCGCTGATGCAGGCGTTCTCGGGAATCATGAGCATCACCGGTGAAGAGGGGCAGGCCCCGGTGCGCGCCGGAGTATCGATCGTCGACTTCGGCACCGGTATGTGGGCGGTGATCGGCATCCTCGCCGCCCTGTTCCGGCGCCAGGCCAAACACACCGGCGCGACGGTGAACAGCTCACTGCTGGAAACCGCCATCGCGTGGATGAGTGTCGGCATCGCCAACTACACCGCCGACGGTGAGATCGGCGGCCGGCATGGATCCGGAGTCGCGTTCATCGTGCCGCACCGCGCGTACGAGGCGGCCGACGGCTATCTCGTGGTCAGTTGCGCGAACGACGCGCTGTTCGCTCGGTTGTGCGCTGCGCTGGGGCATCCGGAGTGGGCCGCCGACCCCCGATTCGCCACCAACGCCGCACGCCTGACCAACCGCGACGACATCGACCGCCTGATCGGCGAGCAGATCATCACGCACACCCGCGAGCACTGGCAGGGCGTTCTCCAGGCCGCCGGTATCCCGGTCGCGCCGACCCAGAACACCGCCGAGATCGTCGCGCACGAGCAGACCCATGCCCTCGAGATCCTGGGAAAGCCGAGCGACGACGAGATCGCCGTGGTCGGCCTGCCACTGTCGTTCGACGGCAAGCGCCCCGCTCCGCTGTATGCCGCACGCGATATCGGTGCCGACAACGATCTGCTCGACAAAGTGAAGAACGGAAGCTGAGCGTCCGGGCTCGAATACCGGGCCAGCGGGTTCGGACTGGGTGGCATCGAGAACGGCGGCCGCGCACTGCGCGACCGCCGTTCTCGGGAAGGGATGCGATCAGGTGTCGTGCACGATGACCCCGCGCAGATTGCGTCCGGCCTTCATGTCGTCGAAGCCCTGATTGATCTGGTCCAGGGAGTAGCGGGTCGTCACGAGCCCTTCGAGCTCGAGCGTGCCCTGCTGATACATCGCGAGTTGGGCGGGGATATCGGCGGTGGGGGAGCAGGCGCCGAACAGCGCGCCCTGTAATCGCTTCTGGAACAGTGTCAGCTCGTGCAGGTTGATATCTCCGTCCTTGACGAAGGTGTCGCCGAGGCCGACAGCGACGCAGGTCCCGCCCTTGCGCACCGCCTGCAATGCCTGACCGATATGGCGGCCCGTCGTCACGCCGACGGTGACGATCGAGGCATCCGCGCCTTGGCCTTCGGTCAGTGAACGCGCGAGTTCTTCGGCTTCCTCCATCGTCGAGAAGGCATGTGTGGCACCGAATTTCAGTGCGGATTCGCGTTTGAACTCCACCGGATCCACGGCGATGACCGCACTCGCACCGGCATGTGCGGCGCCCTGGACGGCATTGATGCCGATACCGCCGATGCCCATCACGATCACCACGTCGCCCGGGCGCACCTGAGCCGAATTCACCGCCGCACCCCAGCCGGTGCCGACACCGCACCCGGTGAGCACCGCGACATCGAGCGGGATCTCCGGATCGATGCGAATGGCCGATGCGGTCGACACCGTCACGTGTTCGCAGAACGTGCCCAATCCGGCTAGCTGTCCCACGGGCCTGCCGTCCATCGAGAGCCGGAACGACGTGGGGTCGTCGAAGCGTGCGCCGGTGGCCAAGAAGGCCCCGAGATTGCAGAGATTCTGCAGACCCTTCGCGCACCATCTACAGCGTCCGCAGACCGGCAGGAAGGAGAAGACCACATGGTCGCCCTCGGCGAAGCCGATCGTCCCCGGCCCGACCGCTTCCACGATGCCTGCACCCTCGTGTCCACCGGCGATCGGCAGGATGCCGGGAGTCTGATCTCCGACTGCGAAGTGGTCGTCGGAATGGCACAGTCCGCTGGCGACCATCTTCACGCGGATCTCGCCCGGCCTGGGATCGTCCATTTCCAACTCGACGACCTCGTATCGGCCCGGAGATTCGAGCAGCACCGCGCCACGTGTCCTCATCGACCCAACTCCTCTGGAAACTTGAAATGCGGTCGGGTCGAATGTTTCGCGCCGATCGCGACGAATACTTGCTGCATCGTGACACCGCCTGCAAATGCAGGTCAATTGGCATTTTTCGAAATGGGAATTCGCAAAATGTCAACTGACCTCACACCGGCGATGTTCGACGGTTCCGATACCGACGAGGCCGATGCGATGCTCGTCGCGGCGCTGGCCGACTTGACGGCACTACGGCGCGACACTCCCGGAAAAGACATCACGTCCCGGTGCTCCGGCATCCGGCCGGATTCGACGACACCGAGATGATCGGTCAGCTTCTACGGTGCGGGAATCGAACCGCTGCAGAATTTGATCGTCAACACGCTGCGAATGCTGCGCACCGACGACCGATTCGCGGGCGGTCTGCTCGGTGGCAGCGTGACCACGCGCGCTGCCCTGGACGAAGTGTTGTTCACCGATCCGCCGCTGGCCGATATGTGCACCTCTTTTGCCCGCCAGCCGATCCTGATCGCAGGGGTCTGGTTGCCCGCCCGTCAGCCCATGGTCATCAGTATGGCCGCGTGCAACAACGATCCGGCGGTGAACAGCGGGCGGTACCTGGACAACAGCGCGCATTTGTCGTGGAGTATCGGCCCCCACGCCTGCCCGGCCCGATCTGTTGCCTACCTGGTGGCGCAGGACGCGATCGATCAGTTGGTCGATGCGCTACCGGAAATTCGGCTCGCTTGTCGAGCCGAGGAATCGAGCTGGCGTCCGGGACCGTTCCACCGCGCTCTGACCGAGTTACCGGTTGTGTTTCCACCGTCGTCACCGCTCAGTATCGGCGAAGTGTCCAGGAAATGAAACACCGGCACCGCCCGACTCGCGATCACAGCTGTCGTACTGTGCATTTTTCTGGACACTGACGCGCTGAAAATTCCCCTAGATTCGAGCGGCCGGGAACGCGTTTCCACATGCGTTCCCGTGATAATGCGGAACCGCCCGTGCCGCAGAGAGATTGCGGCACCGGCGGCCGCATCGAACCGATTCCGGGAGGAAAGTCGATGGCGACGTTCACGCGAATACGAGCACGATGGAGGCAAACGGGTCCGGCCGGCCCGAGGCGGCGGAGACGCGGGTTCGGCGTTGCCGCAACACTGTCCGTGGCTGTGCTGGCCGGGATGACCGGGGCCGTCGCGCCGGCGGCCCCCGAAGCGTCGGCTGCGCCCCAGGCGCATCCTCGGTTCCTGGTCGTCGCCGGTACCGCGTCGATGGGGATCGGCGTGGTGAAGGTGGGCGATGACGGTGTGTTGAGGCGCGTGCCCGGTAGTCCGTTCCCGACCGGATTCGGCGTTCTGTCGTTGGTGCTCGCACCCGATGGGCGGACCGTCTATGTCCCGCACGTCGGTGACATGGCTGTCAGCGGTTACCGGCTCGACGACGACGGCGCGCTGCACCCGATTCCCGGCGCGACGGTCGCACTCGACGGTCCGCCGACCGCCGCGGAGTTGGCGCCGGACGGATCGCATCTGTTCGTGGTGGTCGGCGGCGTTCCGGGGCATGTGGTGTCGTTCGCGGTCGCGCCGTCGGGTGCGTTGAGTCCGACGGGTGCGCCTCCGGTCCCGGTGGAGGGTCTGAGCGCGGTGGGCATGGCCAGTGTCGACCCGAGCGGGCGCTATCTGCGGGTCGCGACCTATATCGGTAATACGCTGTCCAACTTCGCCATTGGCGCCGACGGTGCGCTCACTCCGCTCGGACCGACGCCTGTCGAACTCGGCCCGGTCCGACCCGGCTACACCCCCGACGGCCGGTTCGTCTACTCGAGCAACGAGTTCGGGACGAATCTATCCGGATTCGTGATCGGCGCCGATGGCACGTTGACGCCAACCCCGGGATCGCCGTATCCGACCGGTGGGGTGCCGCACGGCGCGGTCGTCACCGCGGATGGTCGGCGCCTCTACGTGCCCAATGCCATCGGTCAGTCGATCGCCGGATTCGAGGTGCGCGCCGACGGGGCCCTGACCCCGCTTCCCGGGTCGCCGTACACCGCTCCCGCTGCGACCCTGCCCGGTCAGGTCGCCCTGCATCCCGATGGGCGGCACCTGTATCTCGCGGATGTGCTGACCGCGCACGGAACCACGATGGTGCATTCGTACTCGATCGGGGCCGACGGTGGTCTGATGCCGTCGGGGCAACCCCCGATCGACACGGGTGTCGTCATGTCGGATGGCCCCGTTG
>NZ_JBMVFU010000037.1:0-59956 GCF_049538315.1 Nocardia sp. AB354
GAGTTCGTTGACGCCGGGAGGCAGATCGTCGTCGTCCTCACGCGAGAACACACGAATACCGATCACCTTGCCCGACTCACCGTGGGGCACCTTCAACGACGTGTCACGCACCTCGCGGGCCTTCTCACCGAAGATCGCACGCAACAACCGCTCCTCGGGAGTCAGCTCGGTCTCACCCTTCGGAGTCACCTTGCCGACCAGGATGTCACCGTCACGCACCTCGGCACCGATCCGCACGATGCCACGCTCGTCCAGATCCGCCAGCACCTCATCCGACACGTTCGGAATATCACGAGTGATCTCCTCGGCACCGAGCTTGGTGTCGCGAGCATCGATCTCATGCTCCTCGATATGAATCGAGGTCAGCACGTCCTCCTCCACGAGACGCTGCGACAGAATGATCGCGTCCTCGTAATTGTGACCCTCCCACGGCATGATCGCCACCAACAAGTTCTTCCCCAACGCCATCTCACCGTTCTCGGTGGCCGGACCGTCGGCGAGGGCGTCCCCGCCGACCACCCGCTGCCCTTCGTCCACGATCGGACGCTGGTTGGCGCAGGTGCCCTGATTGGTGCGCGAGTACTTCCGCAGCCGGTAGCTGCGCCGCGTCCCGTCGTCGTGCATGACGGTGATGTAGTCGGCCGAAACCTCCTCCACCACACCGGATTTCTCGTTGACGATCAGGTCCCCGGCGTCGACGGCGGCCCGCCGCTCCATACCGGTGCCGACCAGCGGCGCTTCGGTGCGCAGCAACGGAACCGCCTGCTTCTGCATATTCGCACCCATCAGGGCGCGGTTGGCGTCGTCGTGCTCGAGGAACGGAATCATGGCGGTCGCGACCGACACCATCTGGCGCGGGGAGACATCCATATAGTCGATCAGATTCGAATCGACGAGCTCGACCTCGGAATTCTTGCGCCGCACCGGGATTCGTGCGGCGACGAAGCGGCCTCCGGCATCGAGCGGTTCATTGGCCTGGGCGACGACGTGCCGGTCCTCCTCGTCGGCGGTCAGATAGTCGACCTCGTCGGTGACGGCGCCGTCGACCACCCGGCGGTACGGAGTCTCGATGAAGCCGAACGGATTGACCCGCGCGTATACCGAGAGGTAGCCGATGAGGCCGATACTCGGCCCTTCGGGCGTCTCGATCGGGCACATCCGGCCGTAGTGGCTGTAGTGCACATCGCGAACCTCCAGACCGGCGCGCTCGCGGCTCAGGCCGCCGGGCCCCAGCGCCGAGAGTCGGCGCTTGTTGGTCAGACTCGCCAGTGGATTGCGTTCGTCCAGGAACTGCGACAGCTGTGAACTGCCGAAGAACTCGCGGACCGCCGCGGTGATCGGGCGGATGTTGATCAGGGTCTGCGGAGTGATGGCCTCGACGTCCTGCGTGGTCATCCGTTCCCGGACCACCCGCTCCATCCGCGAGAGCCCGATGCGGATCTGATTCTGGATCAACTCGCCGACCGTGCGGACCCGCCGGTTGCCGAAGTGGTCGATATCGTCGACCTCGACCGGAACTTCCGGCCCACCGGCCGCGGTCATCGTGGAATCGCCTGCGCGCAAACGCAACAGGTATTCGATGATGGTGACGATGTCGTCCTCGGTCAGCACGCGCGGACCACCCGTGCGGCCCCCGTGCACCCCGAGTTTCTTGTTGATCTTGTACCGGCCGACCGCGCCGAGATCGTAGCGGTTGTCCCGGAAGAACAAGTTCTCCAGCAGGTTCTGCGCGGACTCCTTGGTCGGCGGCTCGCCCGGACGCAGCTTGCGGTGGATGTCGAGCAGCGCCTCGTCGGTGCCGGCGGTGTTGTCCTTGGCCAGTGAGGTGGTCATGATCTCGGAGAATCCGAAGCGTTCGGCGATCCGTTCGCTGCTCCAGCCCAGCGCCTTGAGCAGGACGGTGACCGGCTGACGACGCTTGCGATCGATCCGCACACCCACGGTGTCGCGCTTGTCGACATCGAACTCCAGCCACGCCCCGCGCGACGGAATCACCCGCGCCGAATACAGCGTCTTCTCCGTGCCCTTGTCGATGGACTCGTCGAAATACACACCGGGCGAACGCACCAACTGCGACACGACCACGCGCTCGGTGCCGTTGACGATGAACGTGCCCTTCTCGGTCATCATCGGAAAGTCACCCATGAAGACCGTCTGCGACTTGATCTCACCGGTGTTGTTGTTGACGAACTCCGCGGTCACGAACAACGGCGCCGCGTAGGTCATGTCCTTGTCCTTGCACTCATCGATCGAGGCCTTGACCTCTTCGAAGCGCGGATCGGAGAGTGTGAGCGACATCGTTTCGGAGAAGTCCTCGATGGGGCTGACCTCGGCCAGCACCTCGGCGAGCCCGCCCATCGAGTCATTGCCCCGCGCGGCCGCGCGCCGTTGCCACTCGGGCGCTCCGACCAGCCAGGCGAACGAATCGGTCTGAACCTCGAGCAGCCCCGGAATTTCCAGGGGCTCGGTGAGTTTCGCGAACGAGAGTCGTTTCGGGATTGTCAAGGCGCGTCCTTCCAGCACCGCGCGCGGTCACGACATGGGTGACCGGCACGAGATCTGCTTGTCCTGTAGGGGCTGTATGCACAAATCCGCACCGGATGTCGTCCGAACATGCCTCGGCCGAGCCGATGGTCGGTGACGCGCAGATTGCATCACTGTCCACGGCTGTTTCGTATTTCGAGAGTTGGCGGGCATCCGGGCTGCGGGAGGTCCCAAAGTACACCGCAAAGAGAAGGTTGTCGAGAGCGCGACAAGAATAAGACACCGCATTATCGGTGTCTTCCCACTTCAATAATGGCAGCCGTATATGCGATTCGTCAAGTCGATTGTCGCCAGGACCGGCGTGTCGTGGCGATCACTTCACGCTGCCAGCGGTCAGGCCCGCGACCAGCCGCTTCTCGATGAGGGCGAACAGCACGACAACCGGCACGATGCCGACGGTGGAGATGGCGAACACGAATTGCCAGGCGGTGTCGTATTGGCCGACGAATTTCGTCAGCGCCACCGCGAGCGGTTGATTTTCCGGAGTGGTCAGCACCACCAGGCTCGCCGCGAATTCGTTCCAGCAGGAGACGAAGACGAAAATCGTCGCGGTGACAATTCCGGGCCATACCAGCGGCAGGCTGATTCGCAGCAGAATATGCGGGCGGGACAGTCCGTCGAGTTGCGCGGCTTCCTCGATCTGCACCGGAATCGAGGCGAAGAAGCTGTGCAGGATCCACACCGCGAACGAGAGGTTGAACGCCGCGTTCACCAGAATCATCGCGAACCAGGTGTCGTTGATGCCGACGGCGAAGAACTCCCGGATCAGGCCCGTCACCAGCACCGTCGGCTGCAGCATCTGAGTGACGAGCACCGCGCCGAGAAAGGCGGCCCTTCCCGGAAAGTGCTGTCGTGCAGTGTAATACGCGGCCGGCACGGCCACGGCCAGCACGATCAGTGTCGCGAGCACCGAGATGGCCAGGGTGCTGACGATATTGAACGGCAGCGGCGTTTCCGGGGTATGCCACATATCGGCGTAGTTCGCGGGCCGCCACCGATCCGGCAGATAGGCCGGCGGAATGCGCAGGATCTCCGACCGGGGTTTCAGCGATCCGAGCACCATCACGAGATACGGGACGAGAAACACCGCCGCGATCACGACACCGGCCGCGGTCAGTCCCCAGCGCCGCTTCGGTTTCCGCACGGCGCGTTCGCGGGTGGTCATGCGCCGGCTTCCGCGGTCGGCCGGACCAGTTTCACGTAGACCGCGATGATCACGGCGATCAGCGCGAAGTTCAGCACACTCATCGCGGCGGCGGTGGCCAGCTGTTGATTCTGCCGAATCAGCTTGTAGGTCAACGTGGTTGTGGTGTCGGCGGAGAATCCGGCGATACTGCCCGTCAGCACCTGCAGGATCGGCAGCGAATTGAAGACGTTGATGATGTTGACGACGGTGGCGACCGCGATCGCCGGACGTAGCTGCGGCAGCGTCAGATATCGGTAACGTTGCCACGCCGATGCGCCGTCCACCCGGCCCGCCTCGCCCACTTCCACCGGAATCGATTGCAGCCCGGCCAGAATCGTATAGGTGGTGAACGGGATCGACACGAAGACCGCGACCGCGATCGCCACCGCGAAGGCCGATCCCGGCTCCTTGGTGAACCCGAAACCCCGATCGAGCACACCGACATCGACCAGGAGGCGATTGGCGAGGCCGACCTCCGGATCCAGCAGATAGGCGAACACACTCGTGGTCATGACCACCGAGGCCGCCCACGGCACCAGGATCGCCAGCCGGATCAGGGTACGGCCGGGAAAGTCGAGAGCGAGAAATTGCGCCAGCGCCGCCGAGACCACCAGGGTGATCAGCACGACGGCGACCACCCAGACGACGGTGTGGGCGAGGACGCTGCCGAGCTCCTCGATGCCGAACAGCCGGCGGAAGTTGGCCGTCCCGGCGAAGCCGCGATCACGACCGTAGCGGCTGAGATCGCGGGTGCTGGTCCAGAGCATGTATCCGGCGGGAAATGCGACCACCGCGGCGATCAGGAGGATCACCGGGCCGATCCACGGCAGGGCGCGGATCGCGGATCCGGTGCGGCCGCGTGGGCTGCTCATTGCGCCGCCCGCGCGATGCGGCGCAGGACCTCCGCCGGGTCCGCGCCCTGTGCCACCGTGCCCATCTGCTGGCGGATCGCGCCCTGAACCGCGGCCCATTTCGGATCGGCGGAGGGATAGAAGCGGGCGACCGGCAGGGTGGCGGCGAAGGTTTCGGTCACCGGATCGTGGGCGAGCGCGCGAGTTCCGGAGGTGGTGATCGGGATGAAGTGCTCCGCCCGCACGAATTCCGAGTAGACCGCGGGTGAATAGAAGTAGTTCAGGAACTGCCGGATCGCGGCCTGCTTGTTGCGGTGTTTACGGAACGCCATCAAGTGGTCGGCGACGCCGAGGGTGACGGACGCACCGGTTTTCGTCGGTGAGGGTGCGGTGGCGTAACGAAACGCCGGATTCTGCCGGTCGATCATGCCCAATACCGGCGGCAAACCTTCGATCATGCCGATCCGGCCCTGGACGAATGCGTTGATCACGTCCTTGCGATCGGTGGAGCCCGGATTCGGCTGGGTGTCGCCCGCCGCGGCCAGTTCCGACATCGCCCGCACCCCTTCGCGGTTGGCGTCGGTGTCGACGGTGAGGGTCGCGCCGTCGGACCAGCTGCCGCCGGCGCCGAACGTCCAGATCGACGTCTCGCCCTGCGCCTCCTCACTGCCCAGCGGCAGGCCGTAACCGGAGATGCCGCCGCCGAGGGCCTGGATGCGGTGCGCGTCCTCGCGCAACTCGGACCAGGTCCGCGGCGGGGCGGCGATGCCGGCGCGGGCGAACAGGTCGGTGTTGTAGAACAGCGTGCGCGTCGAGGCGAACAGCGGTAGCGCCCATTGGGTTCCGCCGATGGAGGCGTTGCGGGCGAAGCCGGGGTCGATGTCGTGCAGGACCGCCGGGTCGGCGATATCGGTGGCCGGATAGAGCATGTCGTCGGTCGCGTAGGCGGAGTAGGCGTCGATGCCGAGAATGTCGGGTGTGGTCGTCACCGACTGCAGATCGGTGCGGATCACCTCGTTGATCGAATCCCACGATTCGACCTGAAGATGGATCGTGATCTGCGGATTCTGTGCGCGGAAGCCCGCGATGATCGCAGCCCACTCCGCGCGGGTCGCGTCGCTGTAGGCGGGCACCAGCAGTGCCAGTGCGCCGGGATCGGAATCATCGGTGCTGCGGCCGCGGAAGCCGCAGGCGGCGACGGTTACCGACAGCACGACGAGAACCGCGGCGATCGTGAACGCACCGCGCGGCCGACCGGACACCAAGCGTCAACCTTCCCCTTCGTACAACCGTCACCCGCGGCATTCGCGGGACATCGGCGGATGCCGGAGGGTGGGGACCGGTCCGGCTCGTCCGAATCTAACCGGGGCGGCGGTCGCGCGGGACGATTCGCGGGAAAGTTGACATGATCGAATCGCGGTCCGATTCTGAGACCGTGCCGCCCTCCACCGAGAGCTCGGATCGCACGCATCCGCCCCGGCCCCACCTGGCCGCCGAGGTGGCCACCCAGCCCGACGACTGGGCATGGGCCGCGGCGGTCGCGGCAGAGCACCGAACGCTGCTGCCGAGCCCCGGCGAGCGGGTGGCGGTCGTGGGCTGCGGCACCTCCTACTTCATGGCGTGCGCGATCGCCGAACTCCGGGAATCGGCCGGCCACGGTCTCACCGACGCGTGGCCGGCGAGTGCGGTGCGCGGTGGCCGCGATTACGACCGCTATCTGGTGATCTGCCGTTCCGGTACCACCACCGAGGTGGTCGACGCGATGCGGGCGATGCCTGCCACGGTGGCGCGCACCGTGATCTGCTCCAGTCCGGGGACGCCGGTACTCGAGCTCGCCGACCCGATCCTCATCGACGCGGTCGACGAGCGTTCGGTGGTCCAAACCCGTTTCGCGACAACGGCTCTCGCGATACTGCGGTGGCATCTGGGGGAGGATCTGGCGCCGGCGATCGAACAGGCCCGCGCGGTCCTGGACGAGGCCGCCGAGTCGAGTGTGCCGGCCGCCGTCCGCAACGCGGAGCAGATCACTTTCGTGGGAATGGGTTTCGCCGCGGCGCTGGCCGAGGAGGCGGGGTTGAAATTGCGGGAATCCTGCCGGGCCTGGGCGGAAGGGTATCTCGCGACCGAATATCGGCACGGTCCCATCAGTATCGCGGCACCGGGTCGTGCGGTGTGGGCGCTGGGGCACGTCGCCGCTGGGCTGCGCGAGGACATCGCCGCTACCGGAGCGCATGTCGAATATCGCGATATCGATCCGATGGCCGATCTCGTGCGCGTGCATCGGCTGTGCCTGCTGCGGTCCGCGGATCTGGGACTGGATCCCGACCATCCGCGCGGGCTGCGGCGATCGGTGATCCTGCGATGACCGAAGCGAGGGAGCTCGATCCGGTCCTCGCCATGGATGTCGGTGGAACCACGATCAAGGCGGAGATCAGCGACTCCGCCGGCCGGGTCGAGGCCGCCGCGACGGTGCCCACCCCGCGCGGTGAGCGGGCCTTCGACGCCATGGCCGCGCTGGGCGACCGATTGCTGGCCGAGGTCTCCGACGAGACACGGGCCGGCCTGCGTCGCGGGGCGATCGGACTGCCGGGCATCGTGGACGCCGCACGGTCGCTGGCGGTGTTCAGCAGCAATATCGGCTGGCGAGATGTGGTGGTGGGCAGTCGATTACAGGACCGGTGGGGATTTCCGATACTGATCGAACACGATGTGATCCTGGCCGGCTGGGCGGAGTGGCGCCTGGGTGCCGGACGCGGCGCCGACGATGTGCTGGTGGTGAACCTCGGCACCGGAATCAGCGGGGCACTGGCCGTTGGAGGGCGGCTCGTGCGCGGTGGCGCCGGGCAGGCCGGTGAATACGGGCATATCCCGGTGCGGCACGACGGGCGACGCTGCTCCTGCGGAAATATCGGGTGCGTGGAAACCGTGGCCTCCGGACCGTCCATCATGCGGGCCTACCGCGAGCGCACCGGCCGCGACATCGACGGCGCCGAAGCGGTTTTCGCGGCTCTGCCGGACGATGCGCACGCCCGGGCCGTGGTCGACGACGCGATCGACGCGCTGGCCGACGGACTCCTGGGGGTCGTGCACGCGGTCTGCCCGCAGCGCATCGTGCTCGGTGGCGGGCTGGCGGGCGCCGGGCCGGTGCTGAGCGAGGGGCTGCGCGCGCGTCTGGAGCGGCTGGTGCGAGTGGCGCCGGTTCCGCAGGTCGTCACGGGTGCGTTCGGTGCGCGGGCCGGATTGGTGGGCGCGGCCCGCTATGCCCGGCTGGAGGTCCTCGAATGAACGATGGGCAGCCGGTGCTTCGCGGCCGCGTGGTCACCTCGGCCGGGGTCGTCGACGATGCGGTGCTCGAGGTGCTGGACGGTCGCATCGAGGCGGTGCGGCCCCTCGCGCAATGGACGTTCGGCAACCGGGGCGCCGAACCGCCGCCGCATCTCGGGACCTTGCTGCCCGGTCTGGTCGACATCCACAACCACGGCGGATACGGCCACCGATTCGACACCACCGATCCGGAACAGGCGCGCGCGGCGGCGCGCTATCACCATCGCCAGGGGGCCACGACGGTGCTGGCGAGCATCGTGACCGCCGCACCCGACACGATGGTGGCCCAGGTCGCGGCCCTGCGCGAGGTGGCCGCCGATGGTGAGATCGCCGGAATACACGTCGAAGGTCCGTTCCTTTCCGAGATGCGCTGTGGTGCACAGGATCCCCGCTATCTCCGCGATCCCGATCCCGAACTGATCCGGCGGCTGCTCGAGGCCGCGCACGGGCATCTGCGCGTGATGACGCTCGCGCCCGAACGCCCGGGATTCGCCGCCGCCGCGGCGCAACTCGGCGAACACGGCGTGGTGGTGGCGCTCGGCCATACCGACGCGGGTTACGAGCAGTTCTCAGAAGCGTTGGCGCCCAACGGAGCCGGTGCTCTGGTCACGCATCTCGCCAATACGATGGCGCCGCTGCACCATCGCGCGCCCGGCGCGGTCGCCGCCGCACTGGTGGGTGCGGCCGCCGGTGATGTGGTGGTCGAATTGATCGGAGACGGCGTGCACATCGAATCCGGTTTCGGGGCATTGGTTTTCGCGACGGCGCGGCACCGCGTGGCGCTGGTGACCGATGCCATGCAGGCGGCCGGTCTGCCCGACGGTGACTACCGTCTCGGCCCGCAGGCCGTCCATGTGGAAGCCGGGGTGGCGCGGGTGCCGAGCGGCGCCCTGGCCGGCGGAACCGCGACGCAATTGCGGTGCCTGCGCTGGGCGGTGCACGAATGCGGTGTGGATCTGGTCGACGCGGTGCGCGCGGCGGCGACGACGCCGGCGGCCGCGATCGGCGCGACGGCCGTCGGTGATCTGCGGCCGGGGATGTTCGCCGATGTGCTGGTGGTCGATTCGGATCTGGAGTTGCGCGCGGTGCTGCGACGAGGACAGTGGTTGAGGTGATCCTCACCGTGACGCTGAACCCGGCCTACGATATGACCTATCGGGTCGAGAACTTCGAACCCGGACGGGCGCATCGGGTTTCGTCGGTCGAGCAGCGTGTCGGCGGTAAGGGCATCAATGTCACCCGGGTGCTCAATCAGATCGGGAAATATTCGCGCGCAACAGGTTTCGCTGATCATACGTTTTCCGCCGCTGCCGAACGAGAACTGCCGGTGGACTTCGTGCACGCGCTGCCGTGGGTGCGGCGCACCGTCGTGATCAGCGACAGTCACGACGGCTCGGCAACCTCGCTGTGGGAGCCGGGGGCACGACTCACCAATCCCGACGCGGTGGATCAACTGCTGGTGCGATTGCGGGGGCTGGCCGGTGAGGCCGGTGGCATCGTCGTCTCCGGGTCGCTGCCCGGCGGCGTGCGCGCGTCGCTACCCGCCGACCTGGCCCGCATCGGACTCGGCGCCGGGGTTCCGGTGATCTGCGATGTGGACGGTCTCGCCCTCGAAGCCGCCGCCCGGGTGCCGGGGGTGATCCTCATGCCGGATCTCGACGAACTCGCGGGACTGACCGGGGCACGCCCGGCCACGACCGAGGAGGTGGCCGCGGCGGCCGCCGCGCTGATGGGCGACGGCGCGGGAGCGGTGATCGCGACGCGGGGCGCCGGCGGCATGGTCGCGGTGACACCGGACGGCGCGTGGTCGGCCGTTCTGCCCGAGCCGTTGTGCGGCAATCCGACGGGGGCCGGTGATGCCGCGGCCGCCGCGGTGATCGCCGCGCTGGCCGGACCCGACCGGCCGGAGTGGCCCGCGATACTCGCCGATGCGGTTGCCACCTCGGCCGCGGCGGTGGTGATGGCGGTGGCCGGCGAGATCGACCTGTCGCTGCGGCAGCGGGTGCTCGCGGAGGTCGTGGTCGAGAAGCTGGCCGATCCGGTCGGCGACCGCTGACCCTTCCGGTGCGGCGCTGCCTCGGGCCCCGGGGCGGCTCGGGCCGAGGGGAATTGCGCCGCGCCGCGTCCGTGCGGTGACCGCGGCGGTGGCGGGCGGTACATTGCCAACGGGCTTGTCGTTGTCTGCGTGCCGTGGGCCGATGCTCGGTGCCTCGGATCGCCGAACCAGAGGATCGTCGAACCGGAGTTTCCGGAAGAGGTGAGCTGATGCCCGACTCCGCACCAGACCCCGCTGCCGCTCCCGAGCCGGTCACGGGCCGCGACCTCGCGCCTGCCACGGACCCGGCGCTCGAGCCCGACCTCGCCCGTAAGCCCGACCTCGCCCGTAAGTCCGATACCGCTCGTGAGTCCGATCCCGCCCTCGAGTCCGACTTCGTCTCGGAGCCCGGCGCCGCAACCCCTGCCGACGACGTGCCGATCCCCCGGATGCCTTTCACGGTTCGCGCGGCGCAGGTCCTCGCGCTCGGCCTGGCCGTGGTCGGCGTCGGCTGCACCGTCACCGCGGGCTGGGTGTCCGGGTGGCATGTCGCGCTGATCACCGGGCTGTCGTTCGTCGCCAGCTGGATATTGGGCGCGGTCGCCCTGGCCTTCGGCGCCGTCGGCGCGAGCATCCGGATCAGCGCGGTTCTGCTCGCGGTGCTCAACGCACTGTGGACGGTGCCCTCCATCGTCGTGGGCCGCCCGCCCGGCTGGCTCGGGCCGGTGGTCTCCGTGCTGGTCGCCGGGCTGCTGCTGCGACGTTCGGCCCGAGACTGGTTCGAACCCTAGGGTCGGCCCCGGACGATCAGGAGGCGGCGGCGGTGGCGTGTGCCGGGGTCCGACTCGAACCCGCGGACCGCACCGCGAGCAGTTCGGCGGCGATCGCCACGGCATGTTCCATCGGGGTGCGGGCACCGACGTCGAAGCCCGCCGGCGCGTGCAAGCGGGCCAGCGTGTCGGCGCCGAATCCGCCGGCCTGCAATGCCTCGAGCCGGTGGTCGTGCGCCGAATGCGAGCCGAGCGCGCCCAGATAGCCCAGCTCGGGTAGGCGCAGCGCGACGGTGAGCAGGGGGATCTCGAACTTCGGGTCCTGGGTCGCGGCGACGATCGCGGTGGTGCGGTCGATGGCCCCGATCCCGGCCTGGGCGTTGAGATAGCGGTGCGGCCAGTCCACCACTACTTCCGCGCCCGGGAACGAGGCGGGCACGGCGAAGGCCTCGCGCGGATCGCAGATGGTCACGCGGTAGCCGAGCAGCCGGCCCTGGGTCGTCAAGGCGGCGGCGAAGGTATTGGCGCCGAAGATGATCAGTCGCGGCGGCGCGGTGTGGGACGAGACGAACACATCCGATTCCGGCAGCGACACCAGCTCGGTGTTGTGCCGGCGGTCGGTGACCAGATGCTGGCCGATCACCTCCGGGTCGCTGTGCCACACGACGGTGAACACCGTGACGGGCTTGTGCCGCGCGATATCCCCGGCCACCGCCGCGAATTCCGGAAAGTCGTTGCGGGAGAACGGTTCTACGAACACGTCGATGGTTCCGCATTCCGCGCTCACGTCGAATCCGGAGGTCGCGTCGAAGCGCCGCAGCTCTCGGTGGCCGGTGCGCGCGGCCTCCACCGCGGCCTCGTAGACGGCGGCCTCGTAGCAGCCGTCGGAGACCGATCCGTGCACACCGCCGTCGGGGTCGACGAGCATCGCCGAGCCCACCGGTAAGGGGGAGCTTCCGAAGGTGCGGACCAGGGTTGCCAGGCCGCCCGTGCGGCCGCTGTGCCAGACCCGTAGCAGGTCCTCGACGATGTCACGCATCACATGCTCCCGATCAGCGTGCGCGAGTGGGCGGGCCCGCCGGTCGTCGCGTCCCGTCGCCAGATCGTCACACGTGAGGGCCACGATAACCGCTCCCGTGCGCGGCGTCGTGTCGGCGATGGGAATTCCCCGACGGGCACCGATCGGCGCGGGAATCCGGCTGTGACATAGCACAACCGAATAACCGACCGAGTTGTACCGTCAGGCGAACAGGCCGCGAACGAACGGCAACGAATCGACCAGTGAGGCGTTCACCGTGCCGTCGTGATCGGTGGGATAGATCCGGAAGGTCAGCGGCTGCCGGTTGGCGGTCAGAACCCCCGCGTAGCGCAGTGTCTCCGGGGTGATCACATCGGTGTCGCGCAGGCCCTGGCCCATGAAAATCGGCCTGTCGTAACCGGTTTCGGGCAAGCCGAGGTAGCCGGACAGCAAACCGTGCAGATTCGGAATCTGCGACAACGGGCGGGTGAACAGATCGCCGATCACCACGCCCGCGGCGGCCAGATCGTCACCGAGGGGTGTGAGACATTCGTCCTTCGCGCGGTCGAGCCAGTTCCGGCCGGAGTCGGTCAGGAAGGACTCGATGCCGAGTTCCGGGAACGTGGTGCGCAGGCCGTTCAGGATGTAGAGAACGTATCCGGTGGTGTGCGGGCTCAGCTTCACCGGCGGGATGCCCGGGCCCAGCGGCATCAGGATGTCCTCGATATAGGCCGGTACGCCGGTGCCGACGCCACCCCGGTAGTCGAGGTCGGGGCCACCGAACTCGGTCGCGTAGCGCGCGGTGAACATCGCCGCGCCGCCACCCTGCGACTGGCCGACCACGACCCACTCGCGCGACAGCTGCGAGTAGTGGCCGACGGCCGCCCGCACGGCGTCGACCACGTTGTGCGCCTCGACGACGCCGTTGAGATACGGGTGATCGCCGGGGGTGCCGAGGCCGGCGTAATCGGCGGCCACGATCGCGTAGCCCTGCTTCAGCCAGGTGCCCAGATACGCCCAGTCCCGATCCACGGCGCCGGGGCCGGCGATGCTGTAGGCGCAACTGTCGCCGAGGCCGACCGTGCCGTGCGCCCACGCGACGACCGGCCAGCCGCCGGCCGGAGCCGGGCCCGGCGGAAAATACACCGCGGCGCTCGCGACCGTCGGCTGATTCCCGACCGTGCTCGTCGTATAGAGGATGCGCTGGGAATCCACGGAGCCGGGCAGCGTCGCGGCCGCGGACAGCGGCTCCACCGATTGCACCGCCGGCGTGTCTGCCGCGGCGCCGGGCGCCTCGATCACGGCGGCCGTCGCGGCCAGTGCCAGGGAGCAGGCGACGCCCGCGACCGCGGTCCACAGTGTGCGCATCGTGTTCCTTTCCGGGTTCCGGTGCCGACCCCCGGGGCACGACGATCAGTGTCGCAGCCGCTCGTTCGAGCCGCCGAGGTATGTCCGAATCGTACGGAGCCGGGAGTGGCGCGGCGCACACCGAGGGCAGCCGCCCGCGCTTGTGAAGGTCCTCACAGTCGGCAATGCGTGCTCCCGAATCGCCGCGGTGGTAAGGCTCACTGAAACAGTACGGGCGTTACGTAAAACCGCATGTCAGGCCTACTCGCCAGTAGAAGTGGGGCGTGCAATTAACAGGCAAATTTTGCAGACTTAGCAAACACCCCCGCAAAGCTAGCCGAGATTCACACTTGCAACAGGTAGACGGCAATTTTTAGTTGTGCCATCGTGTGGAAGTACACCCGATGGGCATAGCAACCCTGCAAATTGCCGCTCCAGCAGAGTTCGGACATCGCGACCCGTAGTCGGCGCGGATGTTCGGCGAGCGGGGCAACCGAGACCGAACGAAGAAGTGGAGTCATCAGATGTCGAACGTCGGCACCCCGAAGACCGCTGCGGAGATCCAGAAGGACTGGGACACCAACCCGCGCTGGAAGGGCATCACCCGCGAGTACACGGCCGAGCAGGTCGTGCAGCTGCAGGGCAATGTCGTCGAGGAGCACACGCTTGCCCGCCGGGGTGCGGAGCTGCTGTGGGAGGGCGTCAACGCCGAGGGCGAGTACATCCACTCGCTCGGCGCTCTGACCGGTAACCAGGCCGTGCAGGCCGTGCGTGCCGGCCTGAAGGCCATCTACCTGTCCGGTTGGCAGGTCGCCGGTGACGCGAACCTGTCCGGCCACACCTACCCCGACCAGTCGCTGTACCCGGCCAACTCGGTGCCGTCGGTCGTGCGCCGCATCAACAACGCGCTGCTGCGCGCCGACGAGATCGCCAAGGTCGAGGGCGACACCTCGGTCGACAACTGGGTCGTGCCGATCGTCGCCGACGGTGAGGCCGGCTTCGGTGGCGCGCTGAACGTCTACGAGCTGCAGAAGGCCATGATCGCCGCGGGTGCCGCCGGTACCCACTGGGAGGACCAGCTGGCGTCGGAGAAGAAGTGCGGCCACCTCGGTGGCAAGGTGCTGATCCCCACCCAGCAGCACATCCGCACCCTGACCTCGGCTCGCCTGGCCGCCGACGTCGCCGACACCCCGACCGTCGTCATCGCCCGTACCGATGCCGAGGCCGCCACCCTGATCACCTCCGACGTCGACGAGCGCGACCGTCCGTTCATCACCGGTGAGCGCACCGCCGAGGGCTTCTACCACGTCAAGAACGGCATCGAGCCCTGCATCGCGCGTGCCAAGGCCTACGCCCCCTACTCCGACCTGATCTGGATGGAGACCGGTATTCCGGACCTGGAGGTCGCCCGCAAGTTCGCCGAGGGCGTCAAGTCCGAGTTCCCGGACCAGCTGCTGGCCTACAACTGCTCGCCGTCCTTCAACTGGAAGGCGCACCTGGACGACGCCACCATCGCGAAGTTCCAGCGCGAGCTGGCGGCGATGGGCTTCAAGTTCCAGTTCATCACCCTGGCGGGCTTCCACTCGCTCAACTACGCGGCCTTCGACCTGGCCTACGGTTACGCCCGCGAGGGTATGACCGCCTTCGTCGACCTGCAGGAGCGCGAGTTCAAGGCTGCCGCCGAGCGTGGCTTCACCGCCATCAAGCACCAGCGTGAGGTCGGTGCCGGCTACTTCGACACCATCGCCACCACCGTGGACCCGAACACCTCGACGGCGGCCCTGAAGGGCTCCACCGAAGAGGGCCAGTTCCACTGAGCTGAACCCGGTCGCCCCTCCCGGGCGACGGTGACCTGAACCGGCGGCAGCTGTCGCCGGTTCACCTCACCACCAGATATGGGCACTCCTGCAACGAGCGCCCGCAGCCCTTCCCGTCGAACAGCCCCGGCGGGGAGGGCTTTTCCCTTAGAACCCCGACAGTCGACAACGTGCCCGGCAAAATTCGATACGAGACAACTGATTTCGTAAGAACATGGGTAACTCATCGGGTACATCCAGAACCGGTTTGGCACCCGACGCAACAACGGATGCACGACTACCGCGGCACTCAGCCGCCCGCAAAAATTCCGGAGAGGCGGAACAGTGAGCAGCGAGAAGATTCAACGCGTCGGAGTCATCGGCGCTGGACAGATGGGCGCCGGAATCGCCGAGGTCTGCGCCCGGGCGCATGTCGATGTGCTCGTGTTCGAACAGACCCGGGAACTGGCCGCCGCCGGCCGCGCCCGCATCCTGCGATCGCTGGATCGCGGTGTGAGCAGCGGCAAGATCACCGAGCGCGAGCGCGAACAGGCCGCCTGGCGGCTGCGGTTCACCTCCGACCTCGGTGACTTCGCCGACCGGCAGTTGGTCGTCGAGGCCGTCGTGGAGAGCGAAGACGTCAAGACCGCGATCTTCAGCGAACTCGACAAGGTCGTCACCGACCCCGACGCCGTGCTGGCCTCCAACACCTCCTCGATTCCGATCATGAAGATCGCCGTCGCCACCAACAACCCCGAGCGGGTCGTGGGCATGCACTTCTTCAACCCGGTGCCGGTGCTGCCGCTCGTCGAGCTCGTGACCACCCTCAAGACCAGCGAAGCCGTTTCCGCGCGCGCCGAAGCCTTCGCCGGTGAGGTCCTCGGCAAGCAGGTCGTGCGCTCCGCCGACCGCTCCGGCTTCGTCGTCAACGCGCTGCTCGTGCCGTACCTGCTCTCGGCCATCCGCATGGTCGAATCCGGCTTCGCCACCAAGGAAGACGTCGACAAGGCGATGGTGCTCGGCTGTGCCCACCCCATGGGCCCGCTCGCCCTGACCGACCTGGTGGGCCTCGACACCGTGAAGTCGATCGCCGACTCCATGTACGCCGAATTCAAGGAGCCGCTCTACTCGGCGCCGCCGCTGCTGATGCGCATGGTGGAGGCCGGGCTGCTCGGTAAGAAGACGGGGGCCGGCTTCTACCAGTACAACCGCTGACGATCGGGCTTCTCGGAGCCGGTCGGCTCGTCGTTCGGGTGCCGCTGCGTAGGCGACGAAAGAGCAAGCCGTGGTGCCCGAACGACGATCCCTGGGTGCCGCGAACCCGCCGGAGCGAAGCGTAGGCCAACCAACACAGGCATAGGCTGCGGAGAAGGTCCTCGACCGCAGCTCGAAAGGGAGTCCCGCTCATGGTCAACGTCACCGACGGTTTCGGATCGAGCATCCTGGGTTATCCGCGGATCGGTCCGCACCGGGAGCTCAAGCGTGCACTGGAGTCGTACTGGCACGGCGCCCTCTCGCGCGAGGAGTTGCTCGCGGTGGGGCGCGACATCCAGGACACTCAGTTCTCCGAGCTGGCCGCGACCGGACTGACGCAGGTACCCGGTAACACCTTCTCCTTCTACGACCACATCCTCGACAACGCGCTGCTGTTCGGCGCGGTGCCGAAGCGGTTCGAGCCGTATCGCGAGGAGTTGCACCCGCTCGACTTCTACTTCCTGATGGCGCGCGGCCGGCCGGATCTGCCGCCGTTGGAGCTGGTTCGCCTGTTCGGCACCAACTACCACTACCGTCAGCCCGAACTCGACGCCGATACCGAATTCTCGCTGCACCCCGAGGCTTTGCTGGAGGAGTGGGACCGGGCGATGGACCGCGGCATCGAACTGCGGCCGGTGGTGCTGGGCCCGCTGTCGCTGCTGTTGCTGTCCAAGGCGGGGCAGGTGCCGGGCGAGACCGAATTCGACAAGCTGACCCTGCTGGACAAGTTGCTGCCGGTCTACGAGCAGCTGCTCGAGATCCTGGCCAAGCGCGGTTCCACCTGTGTGCAGTTCGACGAGCCGTGCTTCACCAGTGAACGCACGCCGGAGGAATTGGCCGCGTTCGAGCGTGCCTACCAGCGACTGTCGACGGCCGCGCTGCGTCCGCGCATCCTCGTCACCGGCCAGTACGGCGATTTCGGTGAGGCCGTGCGGATTCTGGCGGGTACCGCGGTGGAGGCGATCGGGCTCGATCTGGCCGGCCACCGCACCCGGCCCGAGGAACTCGCCGAGATTCCCGGAATCCGGCGCAAGCGGCTCTACGCCGGCGTGATCAGCGGCACCAACGTCTGGCGTGCCGACCGGCTGGTCACCCTCGAATACCTCAACGCGCTGTCGAAGGTGTGCCCGGACCTCGTCGTGTCCACCGGGACCACGCTGCTGCACGTGCCCTACGACCTGTTGGTCGAATACGACATCGAGGGCAATGTCGCCGACCGCCTCGCATTCGCGAAACAGAAAGTGCTCGAGGTTGTTTCGCTGGCGAAGGCATTGACCGAAGTGCATCGGGGCGGGGAAGGCGGCGAGACCGCGGCGAAGTGGGCGAAGCGCCCGACGTCGGTGCATTTCAAGCAGAAACACGCTGTGCGGCAACGGGTTTACGCCGTCACGCCGCAGATGCGCGAGCGTGAACCGTATGAGGTGCGCGCGAAGGCGCAACGGGAGCGGCTGAATCTGCCGCTGGTTCCGGCGACCACGCTCGGCTCCTTCCCGCAGACCGACGCGGTGCGCCAGGCCCGCTACGACCTGGGCGAAGGCCGGCTGTCCTACGAGGAGTACCGCAAGCGGATCGAGGCCGAGATCGAGTCGACCATCCGCCTGCAGGAGGACATCGGCCTCGACGTGTTCGTGCACGGTGAGCACGAACGCAACGACATGATCCAGTACTTCGCCGAACTGCTCGACGGTTTCGCGACCACTCACTTCGGCTGGGTGCAGGTCTACGGATCGCGGTGTGTGCGGCCGCCGATCATCTACGGCGACGTGTCGCGGCCGAAGCCGATGTCGGTGGAGTGGATCACCTACGCGCAGTCGCTCACCGACAAGCCGGTGAAGGGCATCGTGACCGGTCCGGTAACGATGGTGGCGCGCTCGTTCGTGCGCCAGGACCAGCCGCTGTACGAGACCGCCGATCAGGTGGCGCTCGCGATCCGCGACGAACTGGCCGATCTCGAGAAGGCCGGCGTGGCGATCATCCAGGTCGACGAACCGGCGGTCCGCGAGTTGCTGCCGCTGCGGCCGGACGGGCGCACCGAATATCTGCGCTGGGCGGTCAACGCGTTCCGGCTGGCGACCTCCGGGGTTCGGCCCGACACCCAGATCCACACCCATATCGCCTATTCGGCCCGCTCCGAAATCGTGCGTGCCATCGAGGAACTCGACGCCGACGTCACCGCCATCGTCGCGACCCGCTCGCTGGAATGGGTGCTCAAGGCGCTGACCGAGGATGTCGAGGAAGGGCACGGCCTGAGCCACGGCGTGGGCCCGGGTGTGTACGAGAGCCGCTCGGCGCGGATTCCGGATATCGACGAGATCGACGAATTGCTCACCGCCGCAGCCGAAGCCGTGACCCCGCAGCGGCTGTGGGCGAATCCGGACGGCGGTTTGAAGACCCGCCACTACTGGCAGTTGGATCCTTCGCTGCGCAATATGGTCGCCGCCGCCCGCCGGGTGCGGCGTCGCGCCGAAGCGGCCGAATAGCTCCTGCCGCTGCGCAATCCGCATCGCCCGGGTGGTTCGCCACCCGGGCGAAACTCACAGCTGTTGCCGAAGATTCGCTCGCCCCGAGTGCGTTAGCCTACGACTACTGTTTCGAGATCAGGAGAACCGCTCATGGGTATGTTCGACCAGCTCAAGGATGCCGCCGGCAAGGCGGCCGACTTGGCGGCCAAGAATGCCGACAAACTCGACCCGGTGATCGACAAGGTCGGCGATCTGGTCGACAAGCAGACCGGCGGCAAGTTCGAAAAGCAGGTCGACGCCGCGCAGCAGGCCGCGAAGAAGGCGCTGCACGAGCAGACCGAGAAGTAGACCACGCACAGGTGGTACACGGGCGAAGGCCACGCCCGGCTTCGTGCCGGACGTGGCCTTCGTGCTGTGCGAATCAGTGCCGGCCGAACAGCAGCGCCATCAGAGTCGCCATGGTGTCGTCGGCCTTCTGCGTGCGGTCGAAGGTCGTCAGGGCGAGCAGCGAGGGGAAGCGCTGCCGCGCGACGGCGTGGGCGTAGGTGAATTCACGCAATCCGTCGGGGCCGTGGATGCGGCCGAAGCCGGAGTCGCCCACACCGCCGAAGGGCAGCGACGGAATCTGCGGGAACGTGAAAACCGCGTTGACGCTGACCATTCCGGTACGCAGCCGATCGGCCAGTTCCCGCCCGCGCGCCTTCGAGAACACCGCCGCGGACAGGCCGTAGCGGCTGTCGTTGGCGCGGGCGATCGCGGTGTCCATATCGGGCACCTTCGCGACGGTGAGGGTGGGCCCGAAGGTTTCCTCGGTCACGGCCGGGGCGTCCTCGGGCACGTCGACCAGCACGGTGGGCTGCACCACCTGTCCGACGATGGTGTCGGCGCCGCCGGTCAGTGCCCGGCCGCCGCGCGCGACGGCGTCCTCGATGTGGCGGCGGATCACGTCGAGTTGCTTCGGCATCGTGATGGGGCCGATCTTGGCGCCCGGATCATTGCCCGCGCGTTGCTGTTTCGCCTTCGTCACCAAGGTGTCGAGGAAGGTGTCGTAGACGCGCTCGTGGACGTAGACCCGTTCGGTGCCGATACAGGACTGGCCGGCATTGGCCATTCCGGCCCACAGCGCGGCGTCGGCCGCGGCGTTCAGATCGGCGTCGGCGTCGACGAGCAGCACATCCTTGCCGCCGCATTCGGCGACCAGCGGCGTGAGGCTCTCGGCGCAGGCGGCCATCACCTTCTTGGCTGTCGCCGTGGAGCCGGTGAAGGCGATCTTGTCCACGCCCGATCGGCACAGCGCCGCACCGGTCGCCCCTTCGCCCGTGATCAGTTGCAGCACCGGCTGTTCCGGCACGACCTCGGCGAACATGTCGACCAGCCAGCGGCCGACGCCGGGGGAGTATTCGCTGGGTTTGAACACCACGGCATTTCCCGCCGCCAGCGCGTACACGATCGAACCCAGCGGTGTGAACACCGGATAGTTCCAGGGGCCGATCACGCCGATGACGCCGAGCGGCTTGTACTCCACCGACGCCGCCTGATTGATCGTGAGCAGCCCCACCCGAGCGCTCTTGCGGCCCAGCACCTTCGGAGCATTGCGGCCCGCCCACTTCAGATGGTCAAGGCTCAGCGCCACCTCGAGCGCGGCATCGGAATACGGCTTACCGGTCTCGTCGTGCATCACCGCGGCCAGCTGCCGCATCCGGCGGGCCAGCAGTCCCGCGAATCCGGCCAGGCGCCGGGCCCGCTCGCCGTAGTCGAGGCTCGACCACCACTCGTATGCCGTGCGGGCGCGGGCCACCGCCGCCTCGATATCGGCCTCGGTGTGGATGGGGTAGGTGCCCACCACCTCGCCGGTGCCGGGATCGTGCACATCGAAGGTGGCGTGCGTATCGATCTCACCGATCTCGTTCACGGTCGTCATCGGGTGGCCTCCTCGGTAGCGGTGCCGGTGCTGGACGACGGGGTGCGGCCGCGGATCAGGTCGGCCGCCTTCTCGCCGATCATGACGGTCGGCGCATTGGTGTTGCCGCGGACGATGCGGGGCATCACCGAGGCGTCGACCACGCGCAGTCCGCTGACGCCGTGGACGCGCAGTTCGGGGTCGACCACCGCGGTCTCGCCGCTGCCCATGGCGCACGTGCCGACGGGGTGGAACAGCGTCTGGGTCCAGCGTGCGATGTGCGCCCGCCAGCCGTCCTCGTCGATCCGGTCGGCGCGTTCGGGCAGGTAGGAACTGTCGAGATGGGCGGCCAGCGGCTGCTGCCGCGCGATCTCGTGCAGTTGCCGGCAGCCCGCGAGCAGGGCATCCGCATCGCGCGGGTCGGAGAAGTAGGCCGGATCGATCTCCGGCTTCCACAGCGGATCGGCCGACCGCAACCGCAGCCGCCCGCGGCTGTGCACGTCGACCAGCGTCGGCCCGGCGGTGAACATCGGCGCGATGTTCTCGTGAAAACCGTTGTCGTAGAACGCTGTCGGCGCGACGTGGTATTGGATGTCGGGACCTTCGAGTCCCTCGCGGGTGCGCACGAATCCGCCGCCCTCGCCGACATTGGAGGTCAGCGGCCCGCGGCCGAGCGCCTGCCACTGCGCGAGCCGCAACGGGGTCTCGAAATCGGCGAGATCGGAGACGCCGCGGGTGCGCCACAGGATGGGGGTCACCGGGTGGTCGTGCAGATTCTCGCCGACGCCGGGCAGGTCCACCACCACATCGATGCCCAGTTCGCGCAGGTGCGCCGCGGGCCCGATACCGGAGAGCATGAGCAGCTGCGGCGAATTGACCGCACCGCCGGAGAGCAGCACCTCGGCCTCGGCATGCACGGTGTGCTCGCTGCCGTGGCGGCGATAGGTCACGCCGACCGCGCGGGTCCCGTCGAGCACCAGCGCGGTGGCGTGCGCCTCGGTCCGCACGGTCAGGTTCGGCCGGTCCAGCGCCGGGCGCAGATAGCCGTCGGCGGTGGACCAGCGGCGGCCGTTGCGATGGGTGACCTGGTAGCGGCCCACGCCCTCCTGCGTCGCGCCGTTGAAATCGTCGGTGCGGGCAATGCCCGCGGCCGCGGCCGCGGCGATCCAGGCATCGGTCAGTTCGTGGGTGTAGCGGCGGTTCTCGACGTGCAACGGGCCGTCGGTGCCGTGATACGGCGAACGCAGGCCGGTGTTGGTCTCCGACCGCAGGAAATAGGGCAGGACGTCCTCGTAGCTCCAGCCGACCGCGCCGAAGTCGCGCCGCCAGCCGTCGTAGTCGGCGCGGTTGCCGCGGATGAAGATCATCGCGTTCATCGACGAGCATCCACCCAGCGCCTTCATCCGCGGCCAGTACGCGCGCCGGCCGCCGAGATGTTTCTGCGGTGTGGTCTCGTAGCGCCAATCCCATTGGGTGCGAATCAATTTCCCCCACGCCGCCGGTATCTTGATCTCGTCGGCCCGGTCGTCGGGACCGGCCTCCAGCAGCAGGACCGAGACGTGGGGGTCCTCGGTGAGGCGATGGGCGAGGACGCAGCCCGCGCTCCCCGCTCCGATGATGATGTAGTCGAACGATTCACGGTCGGGCACGCGAGGACCTCCAGCACGGTTGCCGAACACCGACACGGATCCGGACGGGGCCGACCTGCGGTTATAGCGGCAGAGACCGTCCCGGACCCGGTTCCAGGGTCGACCTTACGCTGTGTGCGGCGGTCGGGAGCGGAGTTCGGAGGTAGCGAATCGCGGCCGGGGCCGGCGGGTCCGGGCGGGGCGCATACGCAGTGCAGTGCTTCCGCCGAATATAAAGGTACACAGGCGATTACAGATTACTCGGCGCCCGACGATCGCGTGGCGGTCGCTCGCCACCTGCTCCGCTGCGATGCGGCCGGCTCCGGAGGGGGTGCTCGGTATTCGTGAGCCTGGGCGTGTCCGGATCACGGCACGTAGGATTCGGCCGGACCCGCGAACCGGGGATGGCGTCGATGCCCGCCGCGAAGACGGTTGCGCGGTATGGCGGCGAACGGCAGGAGGACCGTGATGGGTGGTTCGTTCCCACGGGGTGCGCGCCGTGGCCGGCGACGGATCTCTCGGCGCGGCCGGGGCGGTGCGCACGGGCCCGTCGGACATGTCGCGAGTGCGGGCGTTCTCGCGACAGTGTGGATCAGCGCTGCGGCCGTTCTTCCGTCCGCGCTCGCTCCGGTTCGCGCCGAGACACCCGGCTGCCCGGCCTCGTCGGTGGAACAGCTGCTGCCCGCCCAGGCCCCGCTGCTCGATTTCGCGGAGAACCTCGGCTACGACGCTCGAGGGAACCTCTGGGTCTCGCGCGTCTTCCGAAATGTGGTGCAGCGCTACGACTCCGGCGGGCACGTGACCGCCGAGGTACCCGTGGACGCGCCCGGTGCGGTCCGGCTCGGTCCCGACGGTGCGCTGTACGTGGTTTTCGGGGACTCGTCGGCCGGACTGCTGCCCGGGGCGCATTCCTCCGGCGTCGTGCGGTTCGATCCCGGCGCCGACCATCCGGCGCCGCAGGTCTACGTCTCCGGTCTCGGCATGGCCAACGGTGCGGCCTTCGACGGCGCGGGCAATCTGTACGTCGCCGATACGGCACACGGAGTGGTGAAGGTGCGGCCCGGCGGTTCCGTCGACGCCGACTGGACCGCGCGCGCCGCGGTAGCCGGGGTAAACGGCATTGTGCTGCAGGGTGATTCGCTCTACGCGACGCTCTATCAGAGCCTCGACGGTCGCATCGTCCGCATCCCCGTCGATGCTCCGCAGTCGCAGACGACCGTCGCTTCGGTCACTGTCGGGGCGCTCCCGCTGACCGCCCTGCCCGACGATCTCACCATGGGTCCGGACGGCATGCTGTACGTCGCGACCACGACCGGTCGTCTGGTCCGCGTCGACCCGGCCACCGGCGCGGTCTGCACGGTCGCCGACCTCGGCGTGCCGGCCACCTCGGTCGCGAAGGTCCCCACCGACGATCGCGCGCTGCTGGTCACCACGGGAACGGGCACTGTGCTTCGGGTGGTTCTCGGCGCGTGACGTTCGTCGGTGCCTGGGCGCGGATGACCGGATGCGGGCCGCGCCCGGGCCGGCGGCTACAGCATCGGGGCGAGGGTGCGCAGACCGGCGACGAGCTGCTCGGCCGAGGGGGCGGACTTCGGGTCCAGCAGCCACTGGACGAGCAGGCCGTCGAGTAGCGTCCAGAGCAGCACGCCGATCGGGCCGCCGTCGTCGTCCTCGATATCCCTGTCGGGCAACAACATTCGGGTCAGTGCCACTTTGCCCTCGCGCTGTTTGGTCGTGATGTCGGCCTTCACCTCACCGGAATGCAACGCCTGCGCGAGACTCTCGATATTGGCCGCCCACAGCGCACGCTGCTCGGTGAACGTGGCGGTCAGACGCCCCAGGAAGGTGAGCAGCCGCTGCGCCGGTTGCGGTTCGCTGCTCTCGGCGAGCGCGTCGAGGATCTGCTGTACGGCCTCGGCGGACGATTCGATCATGGCCTGCGTGAGCAGGTTGTCGCGGGTGCCGAAGTGGTAGTTGATCGCGGCCAGATTGCTGCCCGAGGCGGCGACGATATCGCGCACCGTAGTCCGGGCGTAGCCGCGTTCGGCCAGGCAGTGTTTGGCCGCTGAGAGCAGATCCTCACGTGTTCCCACGTCGGCAGGGTAGCAAGCGCCCGCTGACGAATGTTTCAAACAAATGTTTGTGACAAGTGTTTGAAACGGCTGTATGGTTCTCCGTGTGATCTCCGAATCGTCCGAGAGGTGCCAGATGGTCACGCAACGTCCGATATCGCCCTTCGAGTCGGGTTACTTCCAGGAACACGCCACCTTCGGTTCCGTGCCGGTCGGCGGGATGGCGCTGTTCATCGGGTCGACCGTGGAAGGGGAATTCGACACCGAACTGCTGCGCACGGTGCTGGCCGAACTGGCCGCCGAGCATCCGCTGCTCAGCTGTCGCCGATTCGACGACGCCCGGGTGCCGGTACTTCGCCATGTCGAGGGCTATCGCCCCGCGGTCATCGAAAGTCCCGGTGGCGACATCGAATACGTCGACTTCGTCAACCAGCCGCAACCGTGGGACGAGGGCTTGTTCTTCGCGCGGGTGTTCCGCGAGGACGACCGGACCCGCATCGTGCTCGTCGTCCATCACGGAATCACCGACGGCCGTTCGTCTTTCGCACTGCTGGACGAGATGTGGCGGCGCTACACCGCGCATCGCCGCGGGGCGCCGCTGCCGGTGCGCGCGAATCACGAACTGCCGCAAGCGGTCGACGAGCGCCTCGCCGCGGTCGTCTCCGGGGCGGAGGTCGGCGAACTGCTCGCGGCGATGCGCACGATCATCGGTGAGCCGCCCGCGCGATTGCCGCGCGACGGCACGGCGGGGTCGGGGCGCGGTCTGTTCGTCGCCGAGCGGATCGAGCTGGAACCGGAGGAGACCGCGGCCTTCGCCGCCGCGGCGCGCTCGGCCGGGATCGGGGTGAACGCCTTGCTGAGCGGGTGTGCGCTGGCCGCGGTCCGGGCCGAACTGGGCGGTGTGGGCGCACTGCCGATGGTCTGCGGCTATGCCGCCGATATGCGGGCCGCGGTGGATCCGTGGCTGCCCGACGAGACGGTCCTCAACTGCGCCTCCGGCTGGGGCACGCTACTGGCGGTGGCCGAATCCGCCGATCCGTTCGTACTGGGCAGGGTGGTGCACGCCGACGTCCGCGCGGCCCTGGAGCGCCGCGACCCCGCGCATCTGGCGTTGGCGGGCCGGTACATTCGCGACGAGGCCACCGCGCGGATACTCGCGGAACAGCCCAGTATCGCGCTGTCGAACATCGGGCGGGTGCCGGACCATATCCTCCCCGAGGGGGTGCGGCTGGTGCGGGACAACCTGCTCGCCATGGGGCCCGGCATGCCGCCCAAGCTGACTGCGTTCACCCTGGGGGAGCGGCTGACGGTGCAGGTGGAATACGACACCAACGATCACAGCCGCGCCCAGATGGGCCGGGTGCGCCGCAATCTCGCGGAGTTGTTGCACCGCACCGCCGGCCGCGCGGGAACGCCATCCTGCGACGGCTCGGTTCCGCCATCCGCGGACGGCTCGGTTTCGCCCTCCGGCGGCGACGCCGAGCGCGCGGACGCCGGCGTCGCCTCGAAATTCACATGGTGGCGGCGTCGATGACGAACCGGTACCGCACGTCGCTGGCGACCACGCGCTCGTAGGCCTCGTCGATGCGGTCGGCGGAGATGACCTCGATTTCCGCGCCGATGCCGTGTTCGGCGCAGAAGTTCAGCATCTCCTGGGTTTGCGGGATGCCGCCGATATTCGACCCGGCCAGCGACCGGCGGTTGCCGGTGAGGGTGAAGGGGCGCACCGCGAGCGGCTGCTCGGGCAGGCCGAGGATCACCATGGTGCCGTCGAGGTTCAGCAGACGCATATAGGTGTCGATCGGCAGATCGGCCGAGACGGTGTTGATGATCAGGTCGAACCGGTTGCGCAGATCGCGGAAGATCTGGCGGTCGGTGGTGGCGTAGTAGTGGTGCGCGCCGAACCGCCGGCCGTCGTCCTCTTTGCTCAGCGAATGGCTCAGCACCGTCACCTCGGCGCCCATCGCGGCGGCGATCTTCACCCCGACATGGCCCAGCCCACCCATGCCGATGATCGCCACCTGCTTGCCCGGGCCCGCGTTCCAGTGCCGCAGCGGTGAATACAGGGTGATGCCCGCGCACAGCAGCGGCGCGGCCTCGTCCAGTCCGATGCCCTCCGGAATGCTCACCACGAAGCCGTCGGTCACCACCACCTGGCTGGAATAGCCGCCGAGGGTGTAGCCGCCGGCCTGGATCTCCTCCGGGACGGCGCCGTTGTAGGTCATGGTGGCGCCGCGCACGCAGTACTGCTGCTCACCGGCCAGGCACGGCTCGCACTGTCCGCACGAATCGACCATGCAGCCCACGCCCACCCGGTCGCCGACCGAGAACTCGGTCACCTCCGGGCCGACCGCGGCGACCAGACCGGCGATCTCGTGGCCCGGGACGCAGGGGTACTTGGTGCCGTGCCACTCGTTGCGGGCGGTGTGGATGTCGGAGTGGCAGATGCCGGCGTACTTGATGTCGATCAGCACGTCGTGCGGGCCGAGTGCGCGGCGTTCGATGGTGGTCTTGGTGAACCGGCCGTCGGGCGCGGAAACGGAATACGCGGCAGCTGTCGTCATGCGTTCATGCCTACCCCCGCATGGATGCCTACGCAAACCACCCGCCTGGAGCGACGCGACCGGAGCGGGGGCCATACCCACCACCGGCGACCCGCCGGTCGGATGTGCTCGGCGGGCTCGCGCCGATATCGGATGCTGATCCGGTGGCGATCGTGCTGGCGTTGATATCGATGTGTTCGACGCTGGCAGGCGGGTTGGCGGCCGCGCGCATCGGGGAGCGCAAGCGGCTGATCCTCGGCCTGGCCGCCGGGATCATGCTCGGCGTGGTCGCCTTCGACCTGATCCCCGATGCCCTGGCCGAATCCGACCGGGTCGTCTCGGGTGTGCCAGGCGTGCTCGTGGCGGCCGTGATCGGCTTCTTCACCATTCACATCATCGAACGCGAGATGGCGATCCACATCGGGCACGAGCAGGATTTCGGCCGCCACACCCACGACTTCCCGTCGGTCGGACTGGTCGCCACCGGGGGATTGATCTTCCACAGCATGCTCGACGGTCTCAGCATCGGCGTCGGATTTCAGGCCGGCACGGCGCTGGGCATCTCGGTCGCGATCGCGGTGATCTCGCACGACTTCGCCGACGGATTCAACGCCTTCACCATTCCCACGCTGTACGGCAATGCCCGGCGGCGGGCGCTGACCCTGCTGTTCCTGGATGCGCTGGCGCCGGTGGCGGGCGCGATCATCGGCACGGTGATCCGGGTGCCTCCCGACGTCGCGGGCCTGTATCTGGGATATTTCGCCGGATTCCTGCTGTATCTGGCAACGAGTGACATTCTGCCGGAAGCACATTCGGGCCGCCCGTCGCGCACCGTGCTGTTCTGCACGATCGCCGGTGCCGCGTTGATGTTCGCGGTGGCGGCATTGCAGGACTGATACCGGGCGCCGCGCCGATTTGGTACACATAAAAGCACAAACTCCGCCAGCCCACCCCGGGCATGCAGAATCGGGAGCGGCGATGGACGAGCAGCATTCGGGCCGGCAATCGCGTCCGGCTCGCGGCGGGTGGCTGTCGACGGTCGTCTTCGTGCTCGTCATGGCCCTGGTCGGCGCGGCATTCCTGGGCTACCGCGGGGATCTGCCACGGTGGGCGGTGCCCGCGGGCCACTCCACCTCGGCGCTGTTCGGGCCGCCCGTGCCGCCGATGGATCCCGCGGCGGTGGCCTCGGCCGTCGAACCCGACCTGGTGAACATCAACGTGTCGATCCGGCCCAGCGGGATGGGCGCGGCCGGCTCGGGCATCGTGCTCAGTCCCGACGGTGAGATCCTGACCAGCCACCACGTGGTGAAGGGCGCGGAGACCATCACCGTCGGCGATCTCGGCAACGGTGGGCACTATCCGGCGACGGTGCTCGGCTACGACTCCGACGCCGATATCGCGCTGCTGTCGCTGAGCGGGGCGGCGGCGCTGTCGGTGGCCCGCATCGGCAGCTCCGCCGGGGTCCGGGTGGGCGATCAGGCGCTGGCGATCGGCAATGCGGGCGGAACCGGTTCCCCGACCGCGACACCGGGCACGGTCACCGCGCTGGATGCCTCGATCGTGGCGCGCGATACCGCCGATCTGTCGCGCAAGGCGTTGATCGGCATGATCGAGGTGGCCGCGCCGGTGGTCTCCGGACAGTCCGGTGGCGCCTTGGTCGACCGGACCGGCGCGGTGATCGGCGTGGTGACCGCCGCCTCGGGCGAACTGTCCCGGCAGCAGGGGCAGGCCAGCGGCTACGCGGTGCCGATCGATCGGGCGTTGAGTGTGGTGCGCCAGATCCGCACCGGCATTCCGACCGATACGGTCCACGTCGGTCCCACCGCGACACTCGGTGTCCTGACCTCCGATGCCAAACCCACCGGCGCCCGGGTGGACGTGGCAATCTACGGGCTGCCGGCCTTCACGGCCGGGCTCGATTCCGGCGAGGTGATCGTCGCGGTCGACGACACACCGGTCACCTCGGCGCAGACGCTCAAGGCAGCGCTCAACGTGCGCCGGCCGGACGAGGTGATCCGGCTGGATCTGGTCGAGCCGGACGGCACGCACCGCACGCTCGCGGTGACGCTGGCCGCCGGCCCGCCCAACTGATCAGAACAGCGAGAGCCAGTAGTCCTGGAAGCGCAGGAAGACCAGCAGCAGCACGATCGCGTAGTAGACCACCACGATCGTCCACCGCCACTGCGCGACGATGCCCATGATCCCGCGGGCCCCACCCCACAGCTGATCGGTGACGACCGCCAGGCAGACCGGCGTGAACGTCCACACCACCATGCAGTACGGGCACAGCGCGCCGATGCGGTAGAGGCTCTGGAAGATCAGCCAGAAGATGAAGCCCATCCCGGCGACCAGGCCGATCCACAGCCCGCCCCAGAACCAGCGCGGCAGGCCGACACCGGCCACCGCGAGCACCGCGATGGTGACCGCCACCGAGAATCCCGTGACGCCGATGATCGGATTCGGGAATCCGAACACCGACGCCTGGTGGGTGGCCATCACCGAGCCACAGGACAGGATCGGATTGATGCTGCACGACGGCCGGTAGGACGGATCCTTCAGCAGTTTGAAGTCTTCGATCGTCAACGTCACCGCGGCCAGCCAGCCCAGCAGGGTGCCGAGCAGGAGTAGCCACGCGGGGCGGGGCCGGACGGTGATCACTTGGCCGCGGCCTCGATCACCGGGCGCAGACCGTCGGGCTGCATCAGCTGCTGCGAGCTGGTGATCTGCTTACCGTTCACGTACACCGTCGGCGTGGACTTGATGCCGCTGTTGAGCACGTCCTTGGTGGTCTTCTGCACGTACTTGTCGTACTTGTTCGACGTGATGCACTCGGCCACGGCCGGATCGGTGTAGCCGGCGGCCTGGGCGATCTGCACCAGCTTCTCGTCGGGCAGGCCGGTGCCGCCCTCCGGGGGCTGCTGCTCGTACATGGTGGTCAGCCACGGCAGGAACTTGGTCGGGTCGGAGCCGGCGACGCAGTAGGCGGCGTTGGCCGCGCGCGAGGAGTAGCGGGTGCCGCCCGAGGACTGATCCAGGAACGCGATGATGTTGTAGCGCACGCTGGCCGTGCCGGCGTTCACCGCGTCCTCGATGGCCTTGGCGTTCGCGGTCTCGAACATCTTGCAGGCCGGGCACTGCAGGTCGGCGACGACCCGAATGTCGACCTTGGCGCCGGGCTTGCCGATCTTGATCTCGCCCTGGTCGGTGATCGAGCCGGTGACCGCGTCGGGCGAGGCCGGCTGCGCGGCGACCGAGGGCACCGGCCCGGTGTCGTTCTTGTTGGACTGTTTGACGGCGATGCTGATGCCGATGGCCGCAATGAGCGCGATCAGCACGGCCGCGACACCCACCTGAATCAGGATCGTGCGCGTGCGATCTCCGCCTCGCACCGCCGTCAGCGAGTTCTTCCCACGCGGATTCTTGCTCACCTCGGAGTTCACCACGCCTTTCCTGTGTTACGTGTCGGTGTGCGACATCGGTGTTGTGCGGCCGGGCGCCGCCTGCGATCGTACGGGCCGTCCGCCACGCCGTCGCGGTGCCGCATCGCGGGCGGGCGGCCGCACGAGGCACACTCGGCACCACATGATTCCCGGTCAACCTGAGAGATCCCCGAGATTCGGGCCGAAATATCCGCGGTGGTGACCGGCGTCTCCGTGCCGATCAGCTCGCGGCGAGCCGCGCCTTCTCGGTGTCGATATCGAACTGCGGCGCGGGCCAGCCCAGCTTCAGACCACCCAGCGCATCGATGAGCAGTTCGGTGACGGCCAGGCGGGCGAACCACTTCCGGTCGGCCGGAACGACGAACCACGGCGCGTGGTCGGTATCGGTGCGGTCCAGTACGTCCTGATAGGCCTGCTGATAGTCGGGCCAGAGCGCGCGGTCGTCGATATCGCTCGGGTCGTACTTCCAATACTTGTCCGAGCGTTCCAGCCGTTCGCCGAGGCGGCGCTTCTGTTCCTCCAGCGAGACGAACATCGCGACCTTGACGATCGTCGTGCCCGCCTCGGTGATTTCCCGTTCGAACCGATTGATCTCGTCGTAGCGCGACTCCCATTCCTCGCGCGGCACCAGGTTCTGCACCCGCACCACCAGGACGTCCTCGTAATGGGACCGGTCGAAGACGCCGATCTGACCGCCGGCCGGCAGCCGGTGGCGGATTCGCCACAGATAGTGGTGCCGGCGTTCCTCCGCGGTGGGAACGCCGAAGGCGGCATGCCGGACCCCCTGCGGGTCGACCATGCCGATCACGTGGCGCACCACGCCGCCCTTCCCCGCGGTGTCCATACCCTGCAGGATGAGCAGCAGGTTGCGGTGGTCACCCGAGCGGCCGTTCGCGAACAGCATCTCCTGCAGCTCCGACAGCACCTGGCCGCGTTCGGGCAGCAATTGCTCACCGAGTTTCTTGTCGCCGGTGAATCCGGGCGTCGCGGACAGGTCGTAGGAATCGAGCCGGACCCCGGCGGCTCGCAACGCGGTGGTGGGCGGTTCGGTCCACGGAGATTTCGCCATAACCGTCGAGTATGGTCGGCGGCCCCGACAGCCGGGCGGTGATCGTGCCCGTGAGTCAGCCGATTCCGGCCAGTCTCGTCAACTGTGCGGCGAATTCGGCGTCGTCGACCGGGGTCAGCACCAGCTCGGCGGCCGTGGTGAGCAGATAACGTCCGTCGCCGGTGATGTCGAGCCAGGTGCGATGCCGCGTCGGCGGCGACATGGGATTGTCAGGTGCGACGGTGACGGTGATGAATCCGCGCGCGTCGACCGGGGCGCGCAGCGTGCGGCGGAAGCGGGCGGCGCCCGGATCCTGCGGTGTGTCGATATCGCCGCCCGGATGGGCGTCGGTCCCGATGTCGAGCACCGCGTGCTGCGGTTCGCGCATCGGCCCGCGTGTGCCCGCCGGCGCCGAGCCGATCGCGGCCACCAGCCGTTCGCCCACCCCGCGCGCGTGGCAGACGGCGACCGTGACGGCGTCGGGCCGCGCGATCAGCAGCCCGGCGTGCCGATGGACGACGGCGGCGAAGGCGAGGATCAGTTCCGGCTCGTCCGCCGGTGTGGAGCGCCGGCCGGAGACGGTGATCGTAGTGGCGTCCGGCCGCGTGCACAGCAGCAGTGCGGCGGTGAGATCCGGATCCGTGTTGCGCGCATAGCGGGTGCGCAAACCCAGTGCGGCATATTCGGATTCGGTGCGCACGGTGGATTCCGGGATCATGTTCACCGGATAGGGACGGCGGTCGAGATCGGTTTCGGTGGCCCAGACGTGGGCGAACTCGTCCGGCGTCAGCACCCACTTCACTACGGATGACCCCCACCCGAATCCGGCCGGGGTGCGGGAACGAAGCGCGGCACCCGGTCACCGGAGGCGACCAGGGTGCTGTTGTAGCGGAAGGTCATGATGTCGCGGGCGTCGGCCAGGGCCGCGGCGGCGGCGACGTCGTGGGTCATCCGGCGGGCGCCGCCGTGCACCACCTCGGCGACCGGGTCGGGCAGCGGAACATAGGCCCGCGGCGCGGGCAGGGCGTCCCGAATGGATTGCGCCGCTTCCGCATCGGCCTCCAGCAGTTGCCGCAGCCGGGTGCAGACCTCGGCCGCGGCGGCGCCTCGTTCGACGAACGCCGCCGTCGCGGGTTCGGCCGCCGCGCGGGCTCGCCCGGACCAATGCTCGAATTCGGCGTGCGTGGCCTCGGCGAAGGTCCGGAACGCCGCGGCGACGGCGTCGGCCTGCTGTTGCCAGGCCGCGGCCGCCTCACCGAGCGCGGCCGGATCCAGTGTCTCGTGCACCAGCTCCCACAGTTGCCGGTGGCTGTAGGAGCCGTACACCTCCCGATCCGCGACGAAGGGCGGATCGACATGCGATGCGTCGGTCACCTCACACTCCCGGCTCGGGCCGGATCAGCGCCAGCGCCGCGCGGTTGGCGGCCTCGGCCTCGTCGAAGTGTTTCCCCGCGGCCAGATAGGCGGCCTTGAACAGCAGTGCCGTCTGCTGGAACGAGAGGACGGTGTCGAGGAATTCGCCTCCTTTGCGGGAGAATCCGCGCGCCAGGGACCGGCCGGAGGCGAGTTCGCCGAAGCCGCGCACCGCCGTCGGTACGGCGCCGCTGCTGCGAGCGGCATGGAGATCCTCGACGAGACGGTCGCAGGCCGCCGCGAGATTGCGCGCGGTGTCCTCGGCGATCTCGAACACCTCCGCTCCGGAACCTGTTGCCGCGGCGTACAACTCGCGCGCCAGATGCTGGCCGGTCTCCGGAATCGGCACCGTGATGATCCCCTTCCGCCCGAGAGTTTCCCGCGAGCGAGCTTACCGGAGCAGCGGTCGCCGGGCGCGTGGCGACGCATTGTGAATGCGCACATCGATGGGCGCGAAAAATGTGTAAATCACTGTGGCGCTGTCTGTTTCAGGCGGCGTCGGCCGCCCGGGCGCTGACGTACTGCAGCAGGCCGTGCACTTCCTGCACGATATCCACCAGCCCGGATTCGGCGAACAGTTTCGGGAACGTGTCGAGGTCGAATACGCGGAGCCCGCCCGCCCCGCCGACCGCGCTCGAGACCTCGCCCACCCAGCCCTGCGGGCGGTGACTGGTGCTGATCGCGATACGACCGCCGGGCGCGAGCACCCGGATCATCTCGGCGGCGGCGGTCAGCGGATCGGGAATCAGATACAGCGCACCGAAACAACAGACCGCGTCGAAGCTGTTGTCGGGGAAGGGAAGCCGGCGAGCGTCGCCGCGGACGTAGCCGGCCCGCGGGCCGGAGTTGTCGGCGACGGCCTGCCGCAGCATCGGCACCGAGAAATCGATTCCCACCGCGTATCCGGGGCCGATATGTTCACTCAGGTAGTGGGTGAAATTGCCCGGCCCGCAAGCGATGTCGAGCACCCGGTCGCCCGCGTCGAGGCGCAAGGTCCGCACCGCGTCACGGCGATCGGCCTGCATGGTGCGCCCGGTGGCCAGCAGAAAACTGGTCGGCCGCCACGCCCGCTCGTAGAGCAGGGCGAAGACCGGATTGTTCATGGTGCGGCGTGCGAGATTCACCGGGTCATCCTCGCGTCGAGGTCGTCTGCTGTCGAGATCCGGTACGGCGGTGCGCTGTGCCCGACGAGCCGCAGTCGCCCCCAGAAGTCGCGATCACCGAGGATCGCGTTCGCGGCGCCTTCGGTGGTCCGCAACGTGACGCGCCGCTTCCGGTTGCCGGCCGCCGCATCCAGCGCCGCATCCGGGTCGACGCGTCCGTACCAGCGGTAGATGCCGTCGATCGGCTGGCGGTGGCCGCGCAGCCGCACTCGGACGGTGAACTCCCGATCGTCCAGCACGACGACGGCCGGCCCCAGATAATCCGCATCGGGTTGCCGCATGATCGCCTTTCCGAGCTGCGCGTCAGGTCCTGCCGCGCTATAGCCGTGACAATGAGTAATAGGTAATATCGAGTGTGCCACCGCTCACATCGGTCGGCAAATGCGCCGACGGTGAGCACGGACAACGCGCCGGCCGCGGCGTAGCGGCAGAACGGTGAAGCCGATGACACAGCACACCGACAATCTCGCGGAGGACGGTTTCGACGGGCGCGAGCGCGTGGCCCAGCGGCTGCTTCGCTCGTCGGCGGAACACTTCTACGACGCCGATATCGACATCGACTGGGAGCAGCCGTGGGCCCCGGACAAGGCGTGGCTGCCCGAACACCGGATCTCGCTCTACGGCACTCCGCTGTGGGATCGGCTCACTGCCGAGCAGCGGATCGAACTCGGCAAACACGAATTGGTGAGCCTGCTGTCGTTCGGGATCGTCGCCGAGGGGCTGCTCAGCAAGTATCTGCTGCGCATCGTCGCACGCGACCCGACCTCGCAGCATGCGATGTACGCGCTCACCGAACTGAGCGAGGAAGCGCGCCATTCGATCATGTTCGCGCGGCTCATCGACAAGACCGGAATACCGCCGTATCGGCCGGTGGCGCTCAACCGGATGCAGCTGCGCGTCGCCGAACACTTCCCGATCGGTCCGGTCGTCTACGCCGGCACCCTGCTGATCGAGGAGATCCTCGATCGCGGTCAACGAGAAGCCATGGCCGACAGCACTGTTCAGCCGCATGTGCGGCAGTTGATGCGGATTCATGTGCTGGAGGAGGCGCGGCACATCGGTTTCGCCCGCGATGCGCTGGCGCGCGGGATGGCCCGGCGTTCGCGGTGGCAGCGGCTGCCGCATCAACTCCTGCTGGCCTACTTCGCGCTGGTGCTGTATCCGATGCTCGTCAATCCGCAGGTCTATCGCGCGGTGGGTATCGACCCCCGGCGCGGATTCGCCGCGGCCTTCACCGGCCCGCAGTACCGGCGGACGATGAGTTTCCTGTCCGAGCCGATGCTGCGCTATTTCGACGAGGTCGGCATGCTCGACGGCGCGGCGGTGCGCACGCTGTGGCGGCTGACCCGTTCACTGCCCGACGATCTGTGAACGGGCCTGCCGCCGCAAGCTCTTCCGTCGTTCAGGCGCGCTCGACCTCGATGGTCATCCCGGCCCGCCGCAAGCGATCGGTGAGGGGATCGCCCATGGCGGAGGCGGGCGTGAGGATGCCCGCCAATTCCGGGAGTTCGTCGAAGGCCAGGCACAGTCCGGCCTCGCCGAGCATCACCGAGGTGGCCTGATAGCCGGGGTCGCCCTGTCCGGCGAAGGTGCAGACGTACCGTGCGCCCGAGGTGGTGTCGGCGAAGGTCTTCATGGTGAACCAGCCACTGCGGCGGGCCTGCTCGCCCGGGCCGGTGCCCGGCTTCGGCAGGATCCGGTCCAGGAGCCGGCGCCCCACCGACACGCGGGAGAGCAGGGCGCCCGCGGTCATGGTGGCGACGATGCCGCCCGCCATACCCGCGGCGACCAGCGGTGCCGCCGGCGAGCTTCCGGCGCTCATCACCTCGCGATAGCGGAAGTTCTTGCCGTACACCCAGCCCAGCAGGCCGTTGCTGCGCCGCACCACCTTGGTGTTGTGCGCGGCCATCACGAAGGTGGCGACCCAGCCGTCGAGGCTGGGGTCGATGGCCGAGGCGCGCGAGAGAGCCTGATCGGACTGCCGGCCCACATCGGGTTCCATCGACTTGTCGGGGCTCAGCGAATACGGGTGCGAGAGCACCGAACCCTTGGCCGGATCGGTGGCGATGGCCTCCATCATCGCCCGCCCGGAGTCGATGGTGCCGCCGCTGGCGCCGCCCTTGAGCCAGGCCACCAGGGTGGTGTCGGTGAGCTCCCCGGTGTTGTCCTCGACCGACCGGCGGTAGAGCCGATAAACGCTCAGATCCGACGGAATCGAGTCGTAGCCACAAGAATTCACGATTTTCGCGCCGGTTTCGGCGGCCCGATCGCCGAACCGATCGATACATTCGCGGATGAACAGCGGCTCGCCGGTGAGGTCCGCGTAGTGGGTGCCGGCATTCGCACAGGCCTGGGCCAGGGGCAGGCCGTACCGCAGATACGGGCCCACGGTGGTGACCACGACCTTGGTCCGGGCCGCCAGCGCGTCCAGTGCCGCCTGGTCGGAGGAATCGGCGACCAGCAGCGGCCAGATCGCCGCCCCGCCGCCGAGTTCGTCGCGCACCGCGGTGAGTTTCTCCGGCGAACGGCCCGCGAGGGCGATACGCGCATCCGCGGGCGCGGCCTCGGCCAGATACTGCGCGGTCAGCCGGCCGACGAACCCCGTCGCGCCGAACAGTACGAGGTCGAATTCCCTGTCGGTCATGCCCATCCCATTCTCGTGGTGGCCGATTACTTTGTGCTGGTACGTTTTCCGCCGGCGGCTTTGCGTGGCGCGGCGCGCTTGGCAGGTTTGCGCGGCAGGCCGCGCCGGGCCAGCCAGGCGTGGTGCTGCTTACCGAGTTCGGTCACCGGGTCGTCACCGTAGAGCCACTCGCGGGCGATCCGATGCCAGTTCCCGGTCGCTTCCAGCTGGCCGAGTACCCCGAAGGTCAGGAAATCCGCACGCCGGGAGAACAGATGTTCCGGCGGCAGATTCTGCTGCTTCATCCCGGCGTACTCACTCGCGCGCGGATCGACCGCCAGCACGAAGGCGCCGCTGGCCAATTCGGGGGTGATGGTCAGGTCCTGGTCGATCAGCGCCCACTCGCACGCGGCGAGCACATACTCCAGACAGTCCTCGGGGGTGATCTCCTCCGGCGAATCGATGATGCCGTGGTCGATCATCAACTGGCGCAGATCTTCGGCACGTTCCTCGGCCGCCGCACGGATGCAGGTGGCCTCGAACCGGACGTGTTCGGGATCCATCCGGTTGAACAGCCCGAAATCCAGGAAGGCGACCCGGCCGTCCTCGCCGAGCAGCAGATTGCCCGGATGCGGGTCCCCGCAGAATTCGTTGAAGGTGAACAGCGAACCGACGTAGAAGCGGTAGATGATCTCGCCGACCCGGTCGCGTTCGGCCTCCGGCAATCGGCGGATCTCCTCGAAACCGCGACCGGGGAAATACTCGCTGACCAGCACGTGCGTACTCGACAGCTCGGGCATCGTGGCCGGGACCACGATGAACGGATGGTCGGCGAACAGTTCGGCCACCTCGCGCTGGGTATGCGCCTCGGCCACGTAGTCCAGTTCGCTCTCGAGGTTCAGCCGCAGTTCGTCGAGGACCGCCGGCGTCACCCACGGCATCGCCGACTGCAGGACGCGGCGGAACATCGCGAGATTCTTCAGATCGGCGCGCACGGCGGTATCGATGCCCGGATACTGCACCTTCACCGCGACCGCGCGCCCGTCGTGCAGCCGCGCCCGGTAGACCTGGCCGATGGAGGCCGCCGCGATCGGTTCGTCCTCGAATTCGGCGAACAGCTCCTCGAGCGTGCGGCCGAAATCCTTCTCGATGACGCCGCGCATGGTGTCGAAGGAGACCTTCGGCGCGCTGTCGCGCAAGACGGCCAGCCGGCGCTGGAATCGCTCGCGATGTTCGGGCGGAACCAGATCCAGATCCAGCACCGAGAGCATCTGGCCGAGCTTCATGGCCACGCCCTTCATGGTGCCCAGCACCATGACCATCTGCTCGGTGGCGCGGATCATCGACTCCTCGGCCATCCGCTCGCGCACCGCTTCGGAGCGTCCGCGCATGGAACGGCGGGTCTTCTGCGCACGTAAGACGTTGCCGGCGACGGCCACACCCAGTTTCGTCCCCCGCGCCAGCCGCGACGTCGGCAGCTCTTTCGCCATTGATGACCTCCGTTGATGCCCCGCCTGGCCGGTCTTCAGCGTAGCCAAGCGCGAGCCGTCGGCCCATAGACGGCGAGCACGGATTCCTTCGCGGGCGAATCAGCCCAGGTCGGCCTCGGGAAGTTCGTGCGGCACGGCGTTGAACTTCTCCGGCGAACCACCCGCGCGGACCATGCCCTCGATGGCGCTCCACACCATCATCGCCAGATGGTCGAGCATGCGATCGGCCGACATCGAACGGTTGCTGATCCACCAGTCGGTGGCCAGCTGCACACCGCCGACGATCACGTACGAATACAGCAGCACGCCCTCGGTGTCGACGCCGCGATCGAAGGCCTTGGACTGCACCACCACCGAAACCACGTCGGCGAACAGCTTCTCGAAATCGGCGAGGCTGGACTTGTCGGTGGTCGAGCCGTTGCCCATGATGAAGCGGTAGACGTCGATATCGGCCTCGACGGTGTGCACATAGGCGGCCAGAGTGTTGCGGACCAGCTGATATTCGTCGGCGTCGTCGCTGATCGCCTCGTAGATCCGCGGCATCAGCGTGGTCTCGATGAACCGTTCCATGGTGGCGCGGGTCAGATCGGACTTGTCCGAGAAGTAGCGATAGAGGACGGTTTTGGATACGCCGATCTCCGCGGCGATCTCGTCCATCCCGACATCGCCGCCGCGTTTGCGGATAGCGGCGAGGGTGCCGTCGACGAGTTCTTCCCTGCGGTCGATCTTGTGCTGGTGCCAGCGCCGCTTGCGACCGTCCACCCGGCCGGGGCGCACCGCAGCGGAGTCGACGGCAGCGCTCGCGGCACGATGTGTGGTCATGCTCGAGGGGACTCCTGGATCCGGGGATAAGGGCACCACCAGCTTAAGTCCTTCGCCGAGGTGATGTTCCCGGTTCGCCGAGTGGCCCGGCTCTCGGCCCTGGGGCGTTCGCCCGGCGCGGGGTGAGCGGGCGCACGCCGGCGACGCCGATATTCCGGCCAGAATGGGGATATGGAGCAATCTGCCGGCAGCGCCCCCGTCCTGGCGGAAGCGAACGCGCACCCCGATACGCGGGCGGGAGTGGGAAATGCCACACGGTCCTCGGCCCGGGGCGCGCCCGGACCACCGTCTTCGTTCGCCGACCTGATGGACGAATCCGGGAAGAAACGCGATCTGCGCAAGATGAAGATGGTCGCGACCGGCTTCCTGGTGGCGGCCACGGTCGTCTATCTGGTCTGTTGCTGGCTCGGCTCGAACGGTATCGGCGGCAGCTGGGTCGGCTACGTGCGCGCGGCCTCGGAGGCCGGCATGGTCGGCGCGCTGGCGGACTGGTTCGCGGTCACGGCGCTGTTCCGGCATCCGCTGGGCCTGCCCATTCCGCACACCGCGATCATCCGCAAGAAGAAGGATCAGCTCGGCACCAGCCTGGGCGATTTCGTCCGCACCAATTTCCTCTCGCCCGACACCGTGGCGACGAAGGTGAATTCGGCGCAGATCTCGTTGCGCCTCGGAACGTGGATGGCCGATTCCCGGCACGCCGCGCGGGTGTCGGAGGAGTCGTCGACCATTCTGCGTGCGGTGATCGGCGCGCTGCGCGACTCCGATGTCGAGCAGGTCATCGACCAGACCATCGTCAAGCGCATCGCCGAACCGCAGTGGGGGCCGCCGATCGGGCGGGTGCTCGCCGAACTGCTGGCCGAGAACCGGCAGGAGCCGCTGCTGGATCTGCTGGCCGAACGCGCCCACCAGTGGGCGCTGGCGAGTCAGGAGACCCTGGACCGGATCGTCATGCGCGACGCCCCGTCGTGGGCGCCGAAATTCGCCAATATCCTGCTTTCGGAGAAGATCTACCGGGAATTGGTGGAATTCACCTGGAAGATTCGCTCACAACCCGATCACGAAGTGCGAATGGCGGCGAACCGATTTCTCGAGGATTTCGCTCGCGATCTGCAGTACGACGAGGCGATGATCGCCAAGGCCGAGCGGGTGAAGGCCGAGATCATGGGGCGCGAGGAAATAACCGGAATGGCGCGTGCGACCTGGCGTGCGGCCAAACGGATGATCCTGGAATCGGCCGACGATCCGAACAGCACCTTGCGCCGCAAGATCTCGGAGAATGTGCAGCAGTTGGGTCAGCGTCTGGTCGACGAACCCGAACTGACAAAACAAGTGGACGCTTGGGTTGAACGCGGTGTGAGATATCTCGTCGCCAACTACGGTTCCGAGATCGCGGCCCTGATCAGCGACACGGTTGCCCGCTGGGATGCCGAGGAGGCGAGTCGCAAGATCGAATTGCAGGCGGGGCGGGATCTGCAATTCATCCGGATCAACGGAACGGTGGTCGGATCACTTGCCGGCCTGGCGATTTACGCCGTATCCCATTTACTCTTCCCAGGCTTCTGACGGCCGCTGCCCGAAGTTTGCTGAAATAGTGCTAACAGGGGTGCTTGCAAGAGTTAGCACCCTCATTTAGAATCGACCGTACAACCGCCGGAAGGTGAGCAGTGTGATGGCACAGGAACCAGAGGTTTCTGATCGGAACACGGGGGAAACCGCAGAGACGTCTGCGGTTCCCGGAGACCGGGTGGGTCGCGTAGCCAACGCGGCGCACGACATCGGAGGCTTCATCCGGGCGCAGCGGGAGGCCGCTCAGGTCTCGTTGCGTCAGCTCGCACAGCTGGCGGGGGTGAGCAATCCGTACCTGAGTCAGATCGAGCGCGGATTGCGCAACCCGTCCGCCGAGGTACTCACGCAGATCGCCAAGGGTCTGCGCGTGTCTTCGGAGGTCTTGTACGTCCGGGCCGGCTATCTCGAACAGAGAGAGCACAGCCCGGTGCGGGACGCACTGCTGGCCGATACCGACATCACGGAACGGCAGAAGCAGGTGCTCCTGGACATCTACGAATCGTTCCGCCGCGAAAACGGGGGGAACGACAACGGAGGGAACGTCTCGGAATCCGTTCAGGGGGAATCCGAGGGGGGCGTTCCAGGGGGGAGCAGGGGCGGTGTGCCCGAGAGCCCGAGGGGCGGTGCACCCGAAAGCCCAAGGGACAACGAGGTTCCGCACCATGCCACCGATGGCAGCACTACCGAAATCTCGCCACGCCAGGAGAGCGAACAACCATGACCCAGCCCAACGTCACTGTGACCAAGCCGATCTACGCGACCGTCGGAGCCGGTGACGCGCTCTACGCGGCGGTCAACGACATCGTCGACCGCGTCCGCGACCGCGCCGCCACCGTCGATGTGAACTCCCGTGTCGAGGAGGCTCGCGAGCGCCTGTCGAATCTGCCGGCCGATGTGCAGGATCAGATCGAGACGCTGCGCGGCCGCCTGACCGGACTGCCCTCCGAACTGCCGGACGACCTCGCCGAACTGCGCGAGAAGTTCACCCCGGAGGAGCTGCGCAAGCTGGTCGACCAGTACTACCGCCAGCTGGTGGATCTGTACTCGGATCTGGCCGTACGCGGCGAGGAGACCGTCGACCGGCTGCGTTCCAACCCCGGCTTCGACGAGCGTTTCGACAAGGTGGAGAACATCTACACCGATGTCGTCACCCGGGCCGAGGATGTGCTGACCAAGGTGTCCGATCAGGCTCGCGGGTTTCTGGGTAAAGCGGCCGAGCAGGCCGACGAGGCCGCCGCGGTCGTCGACGCCGAGGTCGTCGCGGTGACCACCGAGGCTGCCGCCGAGGAGCCCGCCCCGGCCAAGAAGGCCCCGGCGAAGAAGGCCCCCGCCAAGAAGGCGCCGGCCAAGCCCACCACCACCGCCGCGAAGAAGACCACTCCGGCCAAGAAGTAATTCGGCCGCAGCAAAGACCGGCCGAGGGGTAATCCGGAACCGTCACACGGATCCGGGTCGTACCGGATCCCGCAACGCCCGCATGCGCACTGCCGCATGCGGGCGTTGCTTCTATCATGGGTGCTGTGTACCAGCTGACTAGTGCAATCCTGTGGCTGCTCTGGCTCGCCGCGATGGCCGCGACCATCTTCGCGCTGGTGCATGCGATCCGGCAGCGCGCCGACGCGTTCACGGCCGTGGACAAACTCACCAAACCGATCTGGGTGTCGATTCTGGCGGTCGCCCTCGGTTTCCTGCTGCTCGCTCGCACGCCGGTGGGATTGCTGGGGATCGCCGCGGTGATCGCCACGGGTATCTATCTGGCCGATGTGCGGCCTAAGGTCGACGAAATTCAGCGCGGTCCGCGCTGGTGAAACAGCGAACCCCGCGCTTGCACTAGCAAGCACCCACTCCTTCGGGTTACTGTATCGATCAGTAACACACAAAGGAGTGTTCTCATGCAGGCAACGTTGCCCAGCACGGTGGCGGGGATCGTGGAGCGTCTCCGCGGGCTGCCGGCCGCCCATCGCGCCGCACTGCGCACCCGGTCCTACGACCTGCCCGCACTGAATTCCCCGGCGGTGCCGTGTGAGGTGACCGCGGTGACCGCGTCCGACGGCGCCCGGCTGCGCGTGCACAGTTACGGCCCCGCCGACGGCGAGGCGATCGTGCTGGCGCACGGCTGGACCTGCTGCATCGAATACTGGAATCCCCAGATCAACGCCTTCGCCGGCGAATACCGGGTGATCGCCTACGACCAGCGCGGTCACGGCGAGAGCGAATCCGGCACCGCACCGCTGTCCACCGATCTGCTGGCCGACGATCTCGCGGCCGTCCTGGATGCCATGCTGCGCCCCGGTCAGCGCGCGGTCCTCGTCGGGCACAGTCTCGGCGGAATGACCATTCAGGCCTGGGCCGGCCGGTATCCGCGGCAGGTCGCCGAGCGGGCCGATGCGGTGGTGCTGGCCAATACCGCCTCCGGTGACCTGATCGCCGAGACCACCGTGGTGCCGCGCTTCAATCGCGGTCCGCTCGCGCTGCCGTTCCCGATCGGCCGCCTCGGACTCGGCCTGCCGGTGGTGTTCCCGCCGATCCGGCTGGTGAAGTGGATCTTCCGCCGCCAGATCATGACTCTGGCCGCGGCCGGTGAGGTGGTCGATTTCGCCCTGGCGATCGTGCGCTCCTGCCCGGCGCGCGTGCGTTCGCGCTTCGGCTTCCTGCTGGCCGAACTGGCCCTGCAGAGCTGTACCCGCTGCGTGACCGTGCCGACCACGGTGATCTCCGGTTCCGTGGACGATATGACGCCGCCGGTGCACTCCGAGCGCCTGGCCGAGGAACTGCGCTCGGTCGGCGCGTTCCGCAAGCTGGTCGAACTGCCGACCGGCCACCTCGGCAATGTCGAGGCATACGAGGCGTTCAACGATGAACTCGCCGAGGTGCTGGACGAGACGTACGTCTCGCGGCACGTGCGCGAGGCGACCGCCTAGCCGGTTCGGCAACCGCTTGGCGAATTCGGCGTAGCACTTCTGTGGCGCCGGCCGATAGAAGCGGGTAGTGGGACGTTGCGCCGGCGGATGTGAATGCCGTTGGGCGGAATGGGTATTCGGTCTCTGTGGGGGTGTGAGCAGCGCTGAGGTGCGGCTTCGCCGGACAAAAGTGCGAAACCGGAAATTCTTCGCTGCTTGCACTAGCAAGCACCGTTGCTAGCGCGGTAACGTGCGGTAGGACACAAAGGAGTGCTCATGCTGGTGAACCTGCCCGAGAACGTTGCCGCCCTTCGGACCGGCATCGGCGCTCTGACCGGCGGATACCGCGCGAAAATGCGTTCGCGTACCTACCGCACGGCCGAGTTGAACTGCGCGCCCGACGCAGAGGTCGTCTCGGTCACGACGACCGACGGCGCCCGGCTGCGGGTACACGCGTACGGCCCTGCCGACGGCGACGTGATCGTCTTCGTGCACGGCTGGTCCTGCTGCCTCGAATACTGGAACCCGCAGATCAACTCCTTCGCCCGCGACCACCGCGTGATCGCGTTCGACCAGCGCGGTCACGGCGACAGCACCCTGGGGACGGGCCGGTTCGACGCCGAACAGCTGGCCGACGATCTGTGCGCCGTCCTGGACGCGGTTGTGCCGGCGGGACGTAAGGCCGTCCTGGTGGGACACAGCATGGGCGGCATCACGATTCAGGCCTGGGCCAAATTCCATCCGGAGCAGGTGGCGCAGCGCGCGAGCGCGGCCCTGCTGCTGACCACGACGGCGGGCGATATCGCCGCCGAAACCCGGGTTCTGCCGATCTTCAACGACATCGTCCCGGCCCCCGACTGGCTGGGCCGCGCCTTGTTCGGCCAGCCCGTGCCGTTCCCGGCCGGCGCTCCGGTGCGCGGAATCTTCAAGGCGCGCATCATGAATCGGTACGCCACAGCGGATCAGGTGGACTTCGGGCTCTCGATCGTGCGCTCCTGCCGTCCGCTGGTGCGGGCGAAGTACGCGCTGGCGCTGATCGAACTCGAAATTCACGGCGCCGCAGCGAATCTGTGCATCCCGACCAGTGTCGTGGCCGGGGCCTACGACAATCTGCTGCCGGAGAGCATGTCGCGCAAGATCGCCGACGAGCTCGCCGCGGCGGGCAATCTGGATCGCTATTCGGTCTTCGCCACCGGACATCTGGCGAATGTCGAGGCGAGTGCGGAGTTCAACGCCGAACTGCGCCGATTGATCGAGGTCACTCGCTTCGGCCGCCGTGCGGTGGCGGGCTGAGCGCCCGGCGACTGCCCGCCGGGGCTGGACGTACTCGCGGCGCGGGTGCATCCTGGTGACCCACGTTCGGATCGGGAAGTCGCCACAAGACCTGTCGTAGCGGAGCCGCTCTGCCGGCTCCGCGCGGCGAGGACGGCAACACGATGCTGAATCGTGTTGTCCGCCAAGGCCGGTCAAGGGCGCCCGGTCTTGGCCCGCCGCGTCGCTACGAGAAGACCGGCTACGAGAAAACGACGGTGCGCCGCCCGTGCACCAGCACCCGCCCCTCCAGGTGCCAGCGCAGTCCGCGCGCGAGCACCACACGTTCGATGTCGCGGCCCTGCCGGACCATGTCGCGCACGGTGTCGGCATGGTCGATACGGCTGACGTCCTGTTCGATGATGGGCCCCGCATCCAGGTCGGCGGTGACGTAATGGCAGGTGGCGCCGATCAGCTTCACGCCGCGGGCGAAGGCCTGGTGATACGGCCGCGCCCCCACGAACGAGGGCAGGAAGCTGTGGTGGATGTTCAGCGCGCGCCCGGCCCAGTGCTCGCACAATTCGGCCGGCAGCACCTGCATGAACCGCGCCAGCACCACCGCGTGCGGATCGTGGGCGTCGGTGAGCTCGCGCACCCGCTCGAAGGCCGGGCCGCGTTCGGCCGGATCGGCGGGGAAGGGCACGTGGTGGAACGGAATACCGTGCGCGCGGGTCATCTCGCCCAGATCCGGATGGTTGCCGATCACCGCTTCGATGGTGGCGGGCAACTCGCCACTGGCGGCCCGGCCGAGCAGATCGTGCAAGCAGTGCCCGTCGCGGCTGACCAGCAGGACCGCGCGGCGGCGACGCCCGGAATCCAGCAGCTGCCAATCGGTCTGCGGCCCCAGTTCGGCGGCCACCACGGTGAAGCGCTCACGCAACTCGTCGATGCCGAACGGCACGGTCGCCGCCGCGATGGCCTGGCGGGTGAAGAACCAGCCGGTATCGGGATCGGAGTGATAACCGGCCTCCACGATCGACCCGCCGAATTCGGCGATGAACGAGGTGATGCGGGCGATGATGCCCGGTCGGTCGGGACAGCCCAGGCTCAGGACGAAACGCCGATCATCGGCTGACGCGGTGCCACTCATGGGCACGATCCTCGCAGGTCGCACGCGGTTCGATCACGCCGCCCGGGCAGCGAGCCGCAAAGCCTGTCCGGGGTAAGCGAATTCGCGGGCCGCATCGGATCGCGAGCGCTCGGCGGCCGGGAACGCTCGCGGGCTGTGCCAGACTTGGTCCCCATGTCCGAAACCGTTCCCACCGCCTACACCCGCGCCCAGGTCGCCGCGATGATCGATCACACGTTGCTGGCCCCCGAGGCGACCGCCGCCGACGTCGCGAACACCATCGCCGAGGCTCGTGAACTGGGTGTCTACGCGGTGTGCCTGTCTCCGTCGATGCTGCCGGTGACCGCGCCCGGGCTGGTCGTCGCCACGGTCGCGGGCTTTCCCTCCGGCAAACACCACTCCCTGGTGAAGGGCACCGAGGCGCGATTCGCGGTAGAGCAGGGCGCGGCCGAGGTCGACATGGTGATCGACATCGGCGCGGCCGTCGCGGGGGACTACAACGCGGTCCTCGCCGATATCGTCACCGTCCGCGAGGCGGTCGAGGATCGGGCGCTGCTCAAGGTGATCGTCGAGTCCGCGGCGCTGTCGGATGCGGCGATCGTCGAGGTGTGCCGTGCCGCCGAACGCGCCGGCGCCGATTTCGTGAAGACCTCCACCGGATTCCACCCCGCGGGCGGCGCCGAGGTACGGGCCGTGCGGCTGATGCGGGAGACCGTCGGCGGGCGGCTCGGCATCAAGGCCAGCGGCGGAATTCGCACCGCCGCCGCGGCCGCCGAACTGATCGACGCCGGTGCGACCCGGCTGGGGTTGTCCCGCTCGGCCGATGTGCTGGCCGGCTTCCCGGAGTAGAGCCCGCGAGCGGCGCCGGGCTCGCTGCACCCCGGCTCGATCAGCAGCGGATCTCCGTGTCGCCACCGCCCTGCAGGGTGGTCGGGCCGCCCCGCAGCGACACGGAGATGCCGTTGTCGGTGACCTTCACGCTGGTCGGCTGCATACCCAGCGGGTAGTTCTGCAGGCTCTGCGTCATCGAACCGACGATGCTGTCGACCAGATCGGTGGGCAGCCCCAGCCCGAGCAGCGAGGCCGACTGCGTGCTGACCTCGATCTTGCCGTCCACGATGTGCGGCTGAACCTTCAGATCGGCGATACCGCCGAGCACCTTGACGTCCAGGGTGCCGCCGGCCGGATCCGATTCCACGCCGGAGACGAGCCCGGTCAGGGTCTGGGCGATGCCCTCGTTGCTCCAGGTCGCGTCGGCGGAGCTGCTGCCTACCTTCGCGCCGCCGCGCCCGCCGTCGAGCAGGGTGATGTCGTTGAGCCGGGCGTGCACCTTCATGTCCACGGCGGGCCCGAACTTCGCGTCGTCGCTGTCGACGGTGATGTACTGGACCTTGTGGTCGACGGCGGTGAGCAGTAACGGCTTCGGCCCGAATCCCACATCGACCTTCGACCCCAGCTCCTTCTCGACCTGGGAGGCCATGCACTGCTGATTCTTGTGGCGCAGATAGGTTTCGGCGCCCGCCGCGGTGCCGACCAGCGCGAGCAGCACGACGAGTCCGACGATCAGTGCGATCCGCCGCCCGTTGCGGCGTTTGGGTTCACCCGCCGGTGCGGGAGCGGGTACCGCGGTGTCCGGAGTGGTCATGGCAACCGATTCTTCCCGAGCTTTCTGAGCCCGCTCTGTGGAGCCTGTGAGGCTTGTCATGCAGTGCCGACGTGATTGTGACATGAGGCACAGCGGTCCGGCGTAACCTGATCCCATGTCCGCGCACGATGCAGGGGATGCCGCGGCCGCGCGCCGACCGGGGGATTCCGAGCAAGGCTGGTGGGTGCTGCGCCGGCTGGCCGATCGGCACGCCGGATACTTCACCACGCGCATCGTATTGCGGGCCGGCTGTGAGCACCGGATCCGCGGCGCCCTCGCCGACGGTTCCGTGATCCGCGCCGGCCTCGGCATTCTGCGCATGGCCGATTGGCCGGACGGCCCGCTCGACGAATACGCGATGTGGGCGGCCTGGTTCGACGGCGCCGCCGCCGTCTCCCATCACAGCGCTGCCGAACTGCACGGCCTGGGCCGCCTGCGCCCGCGCTTTCTGCACCTGTCCGCGAGTGCCGGCCGCCCGCCCGCGGCCCCGCGGCTGGTCGTCCTGCGCCGCGAGCTGCATCGCGGTGATGTGGAGTCGGCCGGTGCGTTCCTGGTGACCACCCCCGTGCGGACCGTACTGGACCTCGCCGAAACCGGGATCGGACAGGGGGCGCTGGACGAGGTGGTCGCCGACGCGGTCGCCATCCATCGCTGCATTCCGCACGAAATCGCTTCGGCGAGTGCGAATTTGCCGCCGCATGCGGCCGCACGGGTGCGCCGCGCCCTCGCCGCGGCCTGAACCCGGCGATCGCGCACCGCGAATTCAGTCGGGCCGCACACACTCCCACGGCACCGACAGGACGCAATCACGCATCCGCCGCCGGTAGTTCCGCACCGGAAAGCCTTGTTCCCGCAACAGTTCCGCCGCCACCCGCCAGCGCACGCGCGGCCCGTACACCGCCATCGGCGCGGCATGCGCCCACGCCCGGTCGGCCGCGGTGAGCAGCGTGTGCACGCGTTCACCGCGAATATTGCGGTGGATCAACGCCTTCGGCAGCCGTTCGGCGATATCGGAGGGTTTGCCGACGGTGAACGGATCCCAGGCCAGCGTCAGCGAGATCGGGCCGTCGCGGTCGAGCAGAATCCACGCGCAGCGGCGGCCCAGTTCGTCACAGGTGCCCTCGAGCAGGAGTCCCTCGGGAGCCAATCCGCCGAGAATTGTCGCCCACGCCTGCGCGACCTCGCTCTCGTCGTATTGCCGCAGCACATTGAACGCCCGCACCAGGACCGGCCGCAGTCCCGCGAGTTCGAATCCGCCCCGGGCGAAGTGCACGCCGTCGCGAGCGGGAACGACGCGCTCGGGATCGATCTCCAGACCGACGACGCGAATGTCGGCGCGCACCCGGCGCAGCCGGGCCGCCAATTCCAGCGTGGTCACCGGACTCGCCCCGTAGCCCAGATCGACCACCAGCGGGTCGGCGGCCGACCGCAGCCGCTCGACGACCAGTGGATCGTGGCTCAGCCAGCGGTCGCTGCGGCGCAGCCGATTGATCCCGGTGGTTCCGCGCGTGATGGCGCCCACCGGCTTGGACGTACCCCCGGCCGACGGTACGGCGGCGGTGCGCGAGTGGCCGGCCGAGCCGAGATGTCCGATGTTCGCAGCACGGGGCCGGCCCGGCGGTCTCATCGTGGTGATGCAGGCGTGCGGTGGAGCCACGGAACTCAGGCCGTCGGGCGCTGCTCTTCGAGCCACTGCTGGGTGAATTCGGCTTCGGCGCGGAACAGGTCCACGAGGTTGACCAGCATCATCTGCTCGAGTTTGGGCCCCAGCATCGGAATGAAGACCTTAGCCACGGGTGAGGTGCGCAGGGTGCAGCCGGTCTCGGTGGGAAACAAGCGCACGGTGCCGGTCAGCGTCCCCGGACCGGCCGGAATCGATGCGCTGAACTCACCCTCGACCTCGGGACCGAACGGCCCGTAGCTCTCCTTGCGGGTGATCACCAGGTCCTTGCGCATCACCGTCTGCGCGATCTCGGGCAGCATGTCGCGCGGCAGGATGTGGCGGACTTCGACCTCGATACCGTCGCCGTCGGCCTGCAGGTGGACCACCTCGTTCGGCGAGTGCTTGCGCATCTCCTCCATCCGCGCATCCCAGTAGGCGCGGTCGGACAGCGCCGCGTACACCTCTTCGGTGGTGTGCAGCGGATAGCGAGCGGAATAGTCCAGTCGGCGGGCCATGGGGGACCAGGGTACTGGTCCCCGGGGAGCGCCCCGATCAGTGGTTGGCGATCCAGGTGTTGGTGAAGTCGGTCTCCGAGGCCAGCAGTTCCAGCAGTTTCTCGGCCACCACGGCCTCGATCTTCTTGCCGAACAACGGGATCGTCACCTCGACCGAGCCGTCGACCACGGCCTGGGAGGCGGTGTCGGAACCGGTCAGGGTGACCGTGCCGCGCACCTTCGCCGGCGCACCCTCGACATGCGCTTCGAAAACGCCGGACAGGCCCTCGTAGGTCTCGGTACGCGGGATGATCAGATCGCCCGGGCGGACCGAGGTGATCGCGGCGGGCAGTTCGGAGGCGGGGATGGTCTGCACCATCTCCACGCGCAGCCGGTCCCCGTCGGCCGAGAAGGAGTCCAGCCGCGCACCGGGCCCGCCGACCTCCTCGATGCGGTCCTTCCAGTACTGCTCGTCGGCGAGCGCAGCACGCACCGCCGCGGCGGGGTGCGCGTAGTGAGCTGTGTACGCCAGGGGTGTCGCCATGGTGTGACACGCTACCGTCTTTCGATGTGCAGACATCTCGAGTGGTGGCATTCGACAACGTGCGGGAGTTGCTGGCCGCGACCGGCGCGCAGGTGCGCGAATCGGTGCCGCTGGCGCAGCTGACCACCCTGCGGGTCGGCGGGCCCGCGACGGTCGCCGAATGTCGCACCACCGAGGCACTCGTCGAGACGGTGCGCACGCTCGACACCGCGGGCGTTCCGGTGCTGCTGGTGGCCGGTGGCTCCAACCTGCTGATCGCCGACAGCGGATTCGCCGGCGTCGTCGTCCGCATCGCCACCGACGCCGTCGAGCTCGGAGCCGACAGTGTGACGGCCGAGGCGGGCGCGGACTGGGACGGCGTGGTCGCCACGACGGTCGCCGCCGGATTCGGCGGACTCGAGTGCCTGTCCGGAATTCCGGGTTCGGCCGGCGCGACGCCGGTGCAGAACGTCGGCGCCTACGGCGTCGAGGTGGCGCAGGCGCTGCGCCGGATTCGCCTGCTGGATCGCGTCAGCGGCGAAATCCGATGGGCCGCACCGGAGGAACTCGGCTTCGGTTACCGCACCTCGGTGCTCAAGCATTCCGATCGGGCGGTGGTGCTGGCGGTGGAGTTCCAGGTGAATCCCGACGGTGCCAGCGCCCCACTGCGATACGGCGAACTGGCCCGCGCCTTCGATGCCGCCGACGGCGAGTCCCGTCCGGCCGCGGCCGTGCGCGAGGCGGTACTCGCCTTGCGCGCCGGCAAGGGCATGGTGCTCGATCCGGCCGACCACGACACCTGGAGCGCCGGGTCGTTCTTCACCAATCCCGTGGTGGCGCACGATCGGGCGCCCGCCGTCGTCGAGGCGATCCGGGCGCATGTGGGCGATATCACTATTCCGACCTATGCCGCCGAGGGTGGGGTGAAATTCTCCGCGGGCTGGCTGATCGAACGCGCGGGATTCGGCAAGGGTTTCCCAGGTCCGGACGCTCCCGTCCGGTTGTCGACGAAACATACACTCGCCCTGACCAACAGGGGTTCTGCCCGCGCCGCGGACTTGGTGGACCTGGCGCGCACCGTGCGGGCGGGCGTCGAACAGTGTTTCGGAATCAGGCTGGAACCCGAACCGGTGACCGTCGGTCTCGAGCTCTGACGGGTGGCGGGCGCCACGTTCCGATCGGGCCGGGCTGTCGGAGGGGCGCGGTAAATTCGCGGAAGTGAACATTCGAGGAATTGCCGGCCGCCGGGCCGTTCTGGTCGGGGCCGGCCAGCTGGCGGTGGCCGCGCTGGTGGCCGGATGTTCGGGCAGCGGCGGGAGCGGTTCGTCCGCGCCGAAGGAGTCCGGCCCGGTCGCGAAGCTGAAATTCGAGCCCGGGAACGGAACCGGCGACGTCAACCCGATCGCGCCCGTCTCGGTGACCGTGACCAGTGGCCGCCTGGACCAGGTCGCCCTGACCAATCCGGACGGTAAGCAGGTCACCGGCGTCCTGTCGCCCGACAGGAGCAGTTTCAAGGTCAACGAGCCGCTCGGCTACGGCGTCACCTACACCTGGTCGGGCACGGCGGTCGGCACCGACAACAAGCCCGTGCCGATCGAGTCGAAATTCACCACCCTCGCCCCCAAACAGACCGTGCCCGCCACCATCAACATCGGTGACGGGCAAGAGGTCGGCATCGCCGCGCCGATCATCGTGCAGTTCAAGAAGCACGTCGAGAACAAGGAGGCGGTCGAGAAGGCGCTGACCGTCACGACCACTCCGGAGACCGAGGGCGGCTGGGCCTGGCTGCCCGACGAGAACGGCGGGTCCCGCGCGCACTGGCGCCCGCGCAACTACTGGGCGCCCGGCACGGCGGTGACCTTCGCCGCCAAGCTGTACGGCCTGGACCTGGGCGGCGGCGCCTACGGCAACTCCGATCTGTCCTCGCAGTTCACCATCGGCCGCAGCCAGATCGTGAAGGGTTACGCGCCCAGCCACCGGGTGCAGGTGATCCGGGACGGTTCGACGCTGTTCGACTTCCCGTGCAGTTTCGGCGAGGGCAACGAGGCGCGCAACGTGACGCGTTCGGGCATTCACGTGGTGACCGAGAAGTACGAAGACTTCCTGATGTCGAATCCGCCGTTCTACACCAACGTTCGCGAACGCTGGGCAGTACGCATCTCCAACAACGGCGAATTCATCCACGCGAACCCGGAATCGGCCTCCGCGCAAGGCAATACCAACGTCACCAACGGCTGCATCAACCTGAGCACCGGCGACGCCCAGCAGTACTTCCCGACGGCCATGTACGGCGACCCGGTCGAGGTTACCGGCACGTCGATCGCCTTGTCCGCCGCCGACGGCGACCTCTACGACTGGACCATCGACTGGGACACCTGGAAGACCATGTCGGCGATCCAGGGCCAGCCCGCACCGGTGGTATCGGCGACTCCGGTGGCGCCGGGTCCCGTGCGCGGCGGCAGCTAGAACCCGCTGACCGGCCCGTCGAGTTCGGGCCGTCGTGGTCGCGTCCGGCTGCGCGCCGGGCGCAGGCTCAGCGGCGGGCGAAGCGGCCGGCGTCGGCCTGGTCGCGCGGCTTCACCACGATGGTGTCGAGGTTGACGTGCGGGGGGCGGCTCGCGACGAAGCCGATGATTTCGGCGATGTCGGCGGCGAACAGCGGGTCGATACCTTCGTAGACCTTGGCCGCCCGCTCGGTGTCGCCGCCGAACCGGACCAGCGAGAATTCGGTTTCGACCGCGCCCGGCGCGATTTCGGTGAGCCGCACCGGCTTGCCCAGCAGCTCGCCGCGCAGTGTGCGATGCAGGACGGCCTGCGCGTGTTTGGCCGAGGTGTAGCCGGAGCCGTTGTCGTAGGGCTGCAGGGCGGCGACCGAGGTGACGGTGACGATCAGCCCGTCACCCGAGTCGATCAACTTCGGCAGCAGCGCCTTGGTCACCCGCAGCGTGCCGAGCACGTTGGTCTCCCACATCCACCGCCAGTCGTCGAGGTCGGCCTCGGTGACCGGCGCCAGCCCCTTCGCCCCGCCGGCATTGTTGACCAGCACGTCGGCCCGTTCGACCGCATCCGTGAACAGGCGTACCGACGACTCGTCGGTGACGTCCAATTCGATTGCGGTACCGCCGATTTCGTCGGCCAGCGCCTGCAGCCGGTCCATCCGGCGCGCCCCCACGTACACGTGATAGCCCTGTTTCGCGAGCTCGCGGGCGGTAGCCTCACCGATTCCCGAGCTCGCTCCGGTGACGACGGCGTGACGAGTGCTCATGGGAATCGAGCCTAGCGTCCCCGTTAACCTGGCGAGCATGGCGATTCGGGATGTGGTCAGCGCGGACGGAACCAATATCGTGTATGAGGTCTCCGGGCCCGAACAGGGACGTCCGCTGGTGTTGTTGCACGGGTGGGCGGGCACGTTGCGGTGCTGGGGCCGTGCGGCGGAGATTCTGGCCGAGACCTTCCGCGTGGTCGCCGTCGATCTGCGCGGGCACGGGTACTCCGATGCGCCCGAGACCGGATACGACGATCCGAAGAACTGGGCGGCCGACGTCGCCGCGGTGCTGGCCGCGGAGAACATCACCGCCGATGCCGTGCTGCTGGGCTGGTCCTACGGCGGCATCGTGCTCAGCGACTATCTGACCGCGTACGGCACCGGCGCCGTGGCCGGGGTGGTGTACTGCGGATCGCAGGCCGGGATCGGCCGGGGCGTCGAGGGTTCCCAGCCCGGGCCGGCGATGCAGAAGGCCATCCCCGACGTGTTCGAGGAGAGCGCCGGCCGGGCGATGCGCGGCTTCGCCGCCTTCGGCAACGCCAACACCGGACCCGGCCGGGACAAGGGCGAGGACGCCCAGCGCCTGTTCGGCGGCAGCCTCGCGACTCCGCCCCGCGTCCGCAAGGCGCTGTTCTACCGCACCGTCGACAACACCGAGACCCTGCGCAACCTCGACGTTCCGGTCTTCGTCATGCACGGCGCCGCCGATCCCGTGGTGCCCGTCGAGAACGGCCGCTACATCGCCGAGCACGCCCCCCAGGCGCGCACCTCGTTCTGGGACGACGCCCAGCACGGCCTGTTCGTCGAGGATCCCCAGCGCTTCGCCGATGAGCTCACGGAATTCGTTGTCTCGCTCGGGTGATCCCGTCCACCACCACCTCCCAGCCATGGGTGTGACTACGCTCACTCGAGGCACGAGCGCATAACGGTTGACGCGTCGAGGCGTGCACACTGGAGTGTGTGAGTTATCGCCCGGATCAACGTCCGCATCGGATCGCGGTGTTGTCGGTGCACACCTCTCCGCTCGCGCAGCCGGGTACCGGCGATGCGGGCGGGATGAACGTCTACGTGCTGCAGTCGGCGCTACAGCTGGCTCGCCGCGGCGTAGAGGTGGAGATCTTCACGCGTGCGACATCCTCCAACGACGAGCCGGTGGTCGAGGCCGCGCCGGGGGTGCTGGTGCGGCATGTGGTGGCGGGACCGTTCGAGGGGCTGGACAAGCACGATCTGCCGACTCAGCTCTGCCCGTTCGCGGCGGAGGTGTTGCGTCAGGAGGCCCGGCAGCTGCCCGGCTACTACGACCTGATCCATTCGCACTACTGGCTGTCGGGGCAGGTGGGCTGGCTGGCCCGGGATCGGTGGCGGGTGCCGCTGGTACACACCGCGCACACGCTGGCCGCGGTGAAGAACGCATTCCTGGCCGAGGGCGATACACCGGAACCGCTGTCGCGGGTGGTCGGCGAGAAACAGATCATCGCCGAATCGGATCGGCTGGTCGCCAATACCGCCGAGGAGGCCCGCCAGCTCGTCGAGCTCTACGGCGCCGAATCCGAGCGCATCGACGTGGTGCCCCCGGGTGCGGACCTGTCCCGCTATCGCCCCGGTGACCGGGCGGCCGCGCGCGCCGAATTCGGTATCGAGCCGGATGAGCAGGTGGTGGCCTTCGTCGGCCGGATCCAGCCGCTCAAGGCTCCCGATGTGCTCGTGTTCGCGGCGGCCGAGGTGCTGCGCGCCGAACCCGAACGCAAGCTGCGGGTGCTCATCGTGGGTGGACCCTCGGGCACCGGGCTGGATCGCCCGGACGCGCTGATCGAGTTGGCCGCCACGCTCGGCATCTCGGATCGGGTGACATTCCTGCCGCCGCAGCCGCCGCATCGTCTGGTGCAGGTGTACCGGGCCGCGGATATGGTCGCGGTGCCGAGTTACAACGAGTCGTTCGGCCTGGTCGCCATCGAGGCGCAGGCCAGCGGCACACCGGTGCTGGCCGCCGACGTCGGCGGGTTGAGTACCGCTGTGCGAGACGGTGTTTCGGGCATGCTGGTGTCCGGGCACCAGGCCGACGAGTGGGCGGCCGCCCTGCGCGGGCTGCTCGACGATCCGGAACGGTTGCGGCGGATGGGTGCGGCAGCGGTGGATCATGCGGCCGGTTTCTCCTGGGAACACACCGCCGACGGGTTGCTCGACTGCTATGCCGGGGCGTTGGCCGGGCATCGGGGTGTGCGTTCGCGAATGCCGGGTACGTTGCTGACAGAGAGCAGTCAAGCAAGGTCGCGGGCGCTGTGGCGGCGCCGGATGGGAGTGGTACGCCGGTGAGTGACACCATCGCGCAGACCGCGCAGCTGATCGACGACACCGTGCGTGAGCGCGAGATCGACTACACCCGCGAGGGCCGGGACACCTTCGTCGTGGTGCTGCCCGGTGAGCGCAAGCTGAAGACGACGGTCATGCTGACGGTCGGCAAGCACGGCGTGCGCTTCGAATGCTTCGTCTGCCGCAAACCCGACGAGAACTTCGAGGGTGTCTACAAGTATCTGCTGCGCCGCAACCGCCGCCTCTATGGTGTCGCCTACACCCTGGACCGGGTCGGTGACATCTATCTGGTCGGCCGCATCGCGACCCATGCCGTGACCCCCGACGAACTGGACCGCATCTTCGGCCAGATTCTCGAGGCGGTCGACGGCGACTTCAATGTGCTGCTGGAGCTCGGTTTCGCGGAATCCATTCGGCGCGAATGGAAATGGCGTGTCTCGCGCGGTGAATCGCTGAAGAACCTGCGGGCGTTCGAGCATCTGGTGAATACCGAGGAGTCCTGACAGCTCTCGCTCGCCGAGTGGGTACCGTGCATCCGATCGGGTGATGCGCTGAGGAGGCGGTGGCGAGATGGGCGTGCTGGCTGTGGATATCGGCGCGACGAAATTCGCCGCGGCCGTGGCGGCGGCGCCGATCGAGTCCGTTTCGTACGACGACCCCGCAGCGCGACCCCGATCGCTGTCCCTGTTGCGGCACATGCGCCGAGTCGACGTGCCTTCCCGGGGAGCGTGGGAAGCCTGCCGCGAGCTGCTGCGGCAGGTGGTAGCTGTCGCATCGGCCGACGACACCTGTGGCACCGGCGAATTCGAGGTGACCTCGATCGGAATCGCCGCCGCCGGTCCGGTGGATGTCGGTGCCGGTAGCACCGCGCCCTTGAACATTCCGGAGTGGCGTGACGGCTTCCCGATCGTCGCCGCGGTGCGAGAACTGTTCCCCGAGGCCGATATTCGATTCGCGATCGACGGCGCGGCCTTGGCATTGGCGGAGTATCGCGTCGGTGGTTTACGCGGTGTCCGTTCCGGGTTGGCGATGACGGTCTCCTCCGGAATCGGCGGCGGCATCGTCAGCGACGGCCGAGTTCTCGTGGGCCGCACCGGGAATGCCGGGCACGTCGGCCATATCGTGGTACCGGGCTGGGATGTGCCGTGTGCCTGCGGCGGTGTCGGATGTGTGGAGGCCGTCGCGAGTGGCATGTCCTCGGTCCGGTGGGCACGCGCACAGGGCTGGACGGGAACGACCGGGATGGAACTGGCACGCGCCGCCGGAGCGGGTGACGCCGTCGCCGCGGCCGCGCTGTCGCGCGCGGGGACAGCCCTGGGACAAGCCATTTCGTCTGCCGCCGCGATGCTCGACATCGACCGTGTCGTGATCGGTGGCGGTTTCGCCGAATCCGGCGCCCCGCTGTGGGATCCGCTGCGGGCGGCCGTGGTGAAACATGCCGGCCTCGGCTTCATCCGTGAACTTCGTGTCCTGAAATCCCCGATCACCGACGGTGCCACGCTGGTGGGCGCGGCGGCTCTCGCGACCGATTGAGGACGTGGGCCGGTTCGACGGCCGGCGCCTGCGCGTGTCGGGCCGGTCCCGCGCTGCCTACCCGTTGTCGATGCTGCGCACATGCGCGACAAGCGCATTCGCGTGCCCGTGCCCCAGCCCGTGCTCACTCTTCAACCAGGCGACCAGCTCCATATGCTTGGTCAGCTCCGATCCGCGAACGATGTCGAACCATTCCTCGACGGGCCGACCGTATTTCTTCTCGATGGCGGGGAAGTAGGACGCGGGACCCTTCACCGCTGCGGTGGTCTGTGCGCTCATATTCGGGTAGACGGAACGCGCCGGGAGAACTCATCCACCTCGCACAGTGATGTGGGTCACGAACTCCCGGCGCTCGAAGGCGCGTCGTGCGGCTTCAGTGCCGACCGGCGAAGTCGCGCAGGAGTTCTCCGGTGAGGCCGGGCTCCTCGATCATCGGGCTGTGGCCGCAGTCGAGCGATTCGATCCGCACACCCGGCACGCGCCGGTAGTCCTGGAAGGATGCGGCCGGCCACCGGTGGTCCCGGGAACCGTAGAGCACCAGGCTCGGCAGCCCGAGATCGGCGAGGCGGTCGGGTTCCTGCCGTTCCCGCAGATAGACATCCGATGCGTCGGAGGTGGCGGTGATACTGCGGTAGGTCATGCCGTGGAAGTCGTCCACCAGCTGCTGCGGAATCGCGACGTCGCGAGTGAACGCGCTGCTCATGGCGTACCGAATGGCGGCGTCCGGAAGCAGGGGCCACAGCGGTTGCCCGATCTGCGGGACGAACAGCAGGTTGCCGAGCGGGCCGTTGTCGGTGAACGCGTCCAGGCGGGACCCGGTGCTGATCAATCCGATCGCGCTCACCAGATCCCGGCGCTGAGCGGCGAGTTCGGTCGCCACGTATCCGCCGGTGGAGTGCCCGACGACGATCGCGTGCCGCACCCCGAGCCGGTCGAGGACCGCCCCGACCCGATGTCCTTGTTCGGCCATGCCGTAACCGCTGTCCGGTTTGGCCGAGCGGCCGTGACCGAGCAGGTCCACCCGCACCACGTAGAAGTCCGCCAGCGCGGGCAGTACCGGATCCCACCACGAGACCGAGCCACCGGTCCCGTGGATCAGCACCACCGCCCGTGCGCTCGGCGCTCCGCTGGTGACGACGTGGATATCGCCGTCCGGCAGCGGGACCATCCGGTCCACGGAATCGTCCGGTGCGGCCGTCGCGACCCCTGTGGTGTTCCCGACGAGCAGTGCGACGAGCGCGCTGACCAGCAGCAGCACCACGCGTCTCGCCCGACCGGCAGCGGCAGTTTTCATATCTCCTCCTGAGGACGGCTGATCCCCTTACCGTCCCGGAGGTCGCGGCCGCGCGTCTTGTAGAAATGTCGGCCGCTGCCGGCTGTCCGGAGACTCTTTCGTAGCGATCACAACCCCTCAGAGGCGGACCGGATTCGAGCAGAGCGGGACTAGCGGTCCTTGCTCGTGTCGGCGGCTTCGCGCGCCAGTGGCTGGGTCCGGCGCATCGAGGTCCAGGCTTCCAGATCTTCGGCGAGGATCGCATTGAGTTCGATCATCGCCTCTCGCGCGAGCACATCGCGGTCCTCGTGCTGAGCGCGCCGGAGTTCGACGCCGCGCAGCAGTGTCTGGAGCTGGCCGATGATGACGCTGCGCTGAATCCACATCTCGCGGTGGCGATACAAGCCGTCCCAGGCGGTGACCACGCCGATCGACGCGGCGAGGCCCGTGCTGAGCAGACCTATCCAGGGAGCCTGGAAGACGGCCACCGCCGTACCGAGGACGGCGATGACACCGTTGGCGACGGCGGTCCATACGACCACCCGCTTGGCCCGGGTCTTGACCACCAGTCGGGAGCGTTCGTACTCGTTCCGGTAATAGACCAGGTAGTGCAGGCTCACGGTCAGGGCGTCGGCGTCGCTGGGCGGCGACGGGGGACTGTGCAGTCCCGAGGAGTGACTTCCGCGCGTATTTCTCGACAGTCGCATGGAACAGGGAGGTCCTAGCGGGAGTGCGGTGTTCCGGACGGGTGATACGGAGGTTGATAAGGTAGCAGAAGTGGTTGCATTAGGGTGGCATTTTCGGCTACACTGAACTATCCGCCCGTGTTGCGGCCGGCACGTGCACTGGAGGGTTGAGACAGATGACCGTTGCGAACGCTCTCGCCATCACCAGTCATGTCGATACGGCCAAACTGCGTCCGGCGGAGCTGGCGCGGCAACTCGTCCAACATCTGGGTCCCACGCTGGTGGCGTTGATCGCCGGAGTCCGCGACCGCAAGCTGCCGCACAAGTGGTCCCATGCCGAAGGGCCGACGCCCCGGGATGCCGCACTGGCTCGCCTGCAGGTCGCGCATCGATGCTGGATCATCCTGGCGACCGCCGAGGACAGCGATGTGGCGCGGTCGTGGTTCATCGGAGCCAATCCGCGGCTGGGTGAGGAGTCGCCCGCCCTGGCGATCCGTGCGGACCGATTCCGCGAGACCATCGCTGCCGCAGTCGCATTCGTCGACGGCTCGGACAACTGACTCGGTCGACCTGGCCGCGCGGGAAAGCTCTCTTTCGATAAACTTCCCCCTTTGGGAGGCTGTCGGAAGAGGGAGACCGGTGTCTGTGCGCGAAACCCGAAATGCTCGGCGCTGCGCAAAGACCGGATTCGCGCTTCTCCCCGCGGCGTCTCGCGAGGTCTATCGGCTGGCGAAACCTTCCTATGGACCGCTCAATCCGCTCCAGCGCGGGATTTCCAGCGACGAATCACGGGCGGAGTGGAACCGCTACGACGTCGAAGGTCAGCAGACCGTGTACGCCGCCAGTACCGAACAGGGCGCGTACGGAGAGCTTCTCGCACCCCTCAAACCGAAACTTCCCCGTCGCGCGTCCCACTATTTCGACGATGTCGGCTCCGACGACGAGCTCGAATCGCTGATCAAAGAGGAATGGCAGAGTTCGGGATATCG
>NZ_JBMVFU010000038.1:0-54437 GCF_049538315.1 Nocardia sp. AB354
GTCAGTCTTCAGGCGGAAGCGACAAACGGCTCGGTACAAGAACCACGCTGATGGAGTCCGAGCACTATGGAAGTCGAATTTCCATGTACTTAACGCTCTTCGCGAGGGCGACTATGACGGGTTGGGGCCTCTTCGCAGCCAACTCATACGGGTCCAGGCTTGGCTTCTGAACCAACCTTCGGCGACATCGGAGCGGCTGTGCCGCGCCGATCCGACCGGAGTCGACCCTTGCCTATCCGACGATGCATGACGGTCGTTACTTCACAGCACGCCTTGGACCGCAGCGTTGCCGTAGTCACCCAGTGCTCGCCGACACGACCCGGCCCCTGAGTGACCGACTCCTCGACGCGTTCGACGAGTGGACCGGTCGCTATATCGGCGCGATGAGCCGCGAAGCGACCACCGTCGCGAGGAATACGCCGACCTGCTCGTACCCGCCATCGCCGAGTTCACCGGTGCTACTTGACGCCGCCCTACCCGAGTCACCGAACACGGCGCGCCGATCGGCGGGCGATCACGCAGACCTTGATCAGCACGTCCTCCTGAATGAAACACAGGTCTCGACCCGCGCAGCCTTCCTGGAGCGCCTGGTTATCACCGTCGACCTGATCATCGACTGACCGCACCCGCCAGCAGTCGGCAGCCAGCGCAACGTCAACACGAATGGCCCCAACGCACTCAATTGCCGCATATCGTCCGAACGGGGCGCGAGATCGACTGCCGCGCTGAACATCCTGTACCAGCTCCCATGACCGTGCCGGACGAGCGAAAAGAGGACTCGCCCGCGCACGGCTCAGGCCCGCGCGTATGGGCTGGGGCACCACACACCGCCCGCCGCGAAACAACAACTGTCATCACATGGTTCGGAGGGTCGCGGGGCGGGCGGCCCGGCCCCGGGCCCCGCGACTCCGATGGGACGGCCCGACCAACCCGACCGGACCGCCCCCGTAACGCACAACGCGGCTACCGGCGGCTGGGTGCCGACGGTAGCCGGGCGGGCGTTTATGCGCGGGTCATCGCTTGATCAGCGCGCCCAAGGCGGTGATCGAGCCCCGGCGTTCGTAGGCGATCCAGGCGAAGATCGCGGTGAGCACCAGCGGGAACGGGGCCAATTCCGGCGTGCCGGCCAGGAACGCGTTGAAGCCGGCGGCGAGGAAGGTGACGATCGCCAGACCGATCGCGGCAGCCGCGGTCAGCCGGGGCACCATGAGCCCGATCCCGCCCGCGACCTCGGCGAGACCGATGAACACCAGCAGCGCCAACGGAATCGAGAAAGCGGTGGCGTTGTTTTCCATCAGAGTCTGCGGGATCACGAGCTTCGGGCCGCCGGAGGCGATCATGAAGAACAGACCGAGCACGACCTGCAGAGTCCACAGAACGCGGTTGCGGATCTTGCCGGGGCGGACGGCGGCCGTGGTCCGGGTGGCGGTGATGGCGGTCATTTCTTGTTCCTTCTGGGTCGGTCGCGCCGGGTTGGTAGCGCGTTCAGCAGTACGGACGGGGGCGGTCCGGAAAACTCATCGCGGCGGTCGAAAGAATCTTCACCGCGCCGTCGGGACCGGATGTGCGCTGTGTTTCCGGCCAGAGCTGCCCCTCGGATTCGAACGATCCCGATCAGGACGCACCAAATGCCGCATACCGGTAGCCCTGAACCGCAGCATTCGCCTCGACGGCGCGGACCCGGCTGGTTGAAGGTTGACCGAAAGATAGTGGCACGGCAGGAAGGCCTCCATCGGTGATGAGGTTCCCGCATAAAGAGGCCAGGTCAGTCAAGATCGCGCATACCACTTTCTCTGCCGCTGTGAAAGTGTCACAATTAACCAGAGCTGGCGCACGCGAGGACTCGATCACTGGAATCTGAATCGAGGCTCATTGTGGCGCATACTCCAAGTTTCGACGGCGGGCAGCGACTGGCCGGTCTCGACATCTCGGCCACCCAGACGAATCACGTCACCCACCAAGCTCAAGGGCTACCTCTCCCGTCCCTGAGGCAATCACCCGTCGATCATCGGCTGGGGCCGTATATCGCGGTGTCGAAAGTCAGCCCCGGCGGCAGACTGGCCATTGCGGGCCCAGTTCGCCATCTGGAATGGACACCAGGGCAGCGGCTTTCGACAACGCTGAATGATGATTACATCGAGATTCGAACAGCAAGCGATGAGGAAGTCGCCCTTCGAGTAGATCGAAGCCTCCACCTCTACCTGCCGGCGTCCCTGCGACACGCGGCGGGTATTCGGTCAGGCGACACAGTGCTCGCGGCCGTGCTCGGCCCTGGCCGCCTCAGGATTTACCCATCGATGAAGCTTCAAGCCTTGCTAGTTTTAGGCGCAGAGCACAATCAAGCGCAGCGATGAAGGAAACCGATGTCGAGGCCGCTCGAATCGTGCTGCAACACCTCGGCGTTCGTCCCGAGGACCTCGTGAACGGCGGCGCAACCTCGACAACCATACCCACCTTCGGCGACTACATCCCGCGACTCCGCACCGCGGTACCAGCCGGAACATCGCGGGCCTACGCGAGTTACTGGACGCGCATCGAAATCCTCTGGTCCGACCGCCGGCTCGACGAACCGACCGCCTCCGAACTCAAACAGTTGGTCGAGACCGCCAGAACTCAGGCGATCGTGCGACGCAATTCCCGGGGCGGCCGCTCCGCTGCCGAGCACATGGTCGCCGCCATCCGCTGCCTCTACCGCCACGCCCACGACGATGGCTATCTCGCTTCAACTGACAGCCCAGCAACAACATTGGCCAAACCGCGACGGGCACCGAGCCCGCGCGGCGCCCTCACCGACCAACAACTCTCACAAATCATCCGGATCGCTGAAACCACCGGCAATGACCCAGAACTCGACGCCCTCATCCTGCGCCTGCACATCGAAACAGCCTGTCGCCGCGGAGGCGCACTCGCTTTGCGCCACAGAGACATCGACCCCGACCACTGTCTGCTCTGGCTACGCGAAAAAGACCAATCCGACCGCTGGCAACCCATCTCCCCCACCCTCACCAACGCATTACTGGCCCACTCCACCCGTGGCACTGATCCCGAAGACCAACTATTGCGCTACCGCACCGGCAAACCAATCACCGGAAGACGATACGACCACCTCTGGAACCGCATCGGACGACACCTACCCTGGGTACGCACGCAACAAATCACCGCCCACTGGCTCCGCCACACCACACTCACCTGGGTCGAACGCAACTTCGGCTACGCCATCGCCCGCGCATACGCCGGCCATTTCGGAGAAGCGGGGAACGCCGGCACAACAATCACCTACATTCGCGCCACACTTGCCGAAACAGCCATGGCCTTATCTACGTTGACCGGCGAACCGCACCCCCTTGTCTCGGACGGACAGATGTCCGAAAGTTGAGGGTTGCTCAAGCGTGGTTAAGTCTTAGCGGATTACGCCAGAGCCGTGAGTCCCCCATCTACGCGAGCATCGACTACCGGACATGAGCTGGGTTCGAGCACCACCGGTCAACACAGTTGAACTGATGGGTTCGGACGGATTCGACCGGGCCATGGCGCTATACAGACGACTGATCCAGGACTACTGCCGCGCCTCCTGTGGCTTCGTCGAAGCTTTCGTGACTCTGCGGACATTTCTCCCGCAGACATGTAGACGCAAGGCTTCGCTTGTGATCGATCATGCGGACAGCACGGTTGTCCGCATGGCGGCGTCCAGATCCCGTTGACCGCAGAGCCTATGCGCTGGAACCTGAATTGTGTTGTGCAGCAACGCACAACGCGATGGGCGGAAGGGAGGTTGACCGATGGCTCAATCGAAGCGCCCGTGGCGCCGGCCGCAGTGGCGGGCTCGGAACGTCCGGACTCACTGCTGATTCCGGCCAGTAGGCCGGTGCCCAGTCGGCGACGCGAATGGACACCGGCTTCGGCGGTCCACCATTTCCAATCTGTCAGTCGGACGAGAAGGCATGCGATGAATACGAGAAATGACGAAACGGTGGTTGTTGCGCTCTTGCCGCATGCGGTCGCCCGGGTGACGAATTCGAGCCTGACAATGCTGTTCGACCGCGCGAAGGGTGTGATGTACGAGCTGAACGAGACCGCGTCCGAGGTGGTGAAACTATTGGCGGAAAAGGCACTTCCACTGCCGAAGATCGTGGATCACCTGTGCGGGGAGTTCGACGGACCACGTGACGAGATCGAGGCGGATGTCATGAGCTTCGTCGAGGACTTCCGCGAGGCGGGCCTGCTCACAATCGGGCGGCCGTGATGCAGTACAACCAGATACTCGTCCGACCGGAAGACTTCCAACTGCCGGAGCATCCGATCCCGATCCTGGTGCAGCTGGGACTGACGTACCGCTGCAACCTCAAGTGCAGCCACTGCTACGCCCTATACCGACGGGACCGCGACGAATTCACGCTGCCGGAGGTCGAGGCCCTCGCGGACCAACTCTACCGCGCCGGTAGCGCCAGCCTGGTGTACTCCCACGGGGAGAACATGATTCGCCGCGACTTCCACGATGCAGCGGGACTGTTCCGGGACCGCGACTTCTACCAAACCCTCATGCTGAACGGCTTCTACATCCGCTCAGCCGTGGATGCCCGACGGCTGGTCGACGCGGGTATCAATCGGACGATGGTGTCCATCGACAGCATCGACCCTGAGACGCACGACAAGGTCCGCGGCAAGGCCGGCGCGTTCGACGTCGCAGTCAGCGCACTGCGGCGGCTGAAGGACCAGGGAATGACTACGGTCGGGTTCTCCACGACCATCGACACACACAACTACGACCAGGTCGAGCGAATCGTCGACTTCGCGTTGAGCATCGGTGTCGACGCGATCAGCTTCATGCAGAACCGGTACAACATCCACGGAGTCTTCGACCGCTCCGTCTGGCCGGTCTACCGCGAGACCTCGCGACGGTTGTATCAGCTGATCCTCGATCACCAAGGCGCTCTGGACATCTACACCCACGACCCGTTCATGCTGACCTTGCTCGACGATCGGCTGACCGACCGAAGCACCCGGGAGACATTCATCGGTTCGAACCTGTGCAACGTCGGCACGAGCATGGTGTCGATCGACCCGGTCGGCAACGTATCCGGTTGCAACTTCATCGAGGAGTCCATCGGCAACGTTCGGCAGGAGCCTTTCGCCGCCATCTGGGACAGCCTCGTCGCCCGCTACAGCGACCGTACCGACCCACCATCAGGGCCATGCGGTTCGTGCTCCGCCCTCGCCGGATGCATGGGCGGCTGCAAGGCGTTCCACTACAACGGCAAGTACGACGAGCGGTGCGGTGCGCAACGGTTCACCGACTCGGACCCTCATCACCTCGGTACCGAACACCGGACGATCCCCGCCGTCGAACCCAACCGTGAGCCAGGCGTTTTCGTAGGCCTTCCCCGGCTGCGAGCGGAGGTTCGACCGTGAAGGTGCTCTTCGTGAACCCCCATTACACCCACGACCCGCAGACCCTGCTGCTGCATCCTCCACTCGGCTACGCCTACATGTCCCGCGCGTTGAAGCGCGCCGGCCACGAGGTGGTCCACCTGGATCTGCCGTTCGAGGGCAACAGCCCCGCCGCGCTGATTCCGCGTCTGGACGAGCTGCGGCCGGATCTTGTGGGTGTCACCTCGGTAGCCCAGAGCTATTTCCACGCTCTGGAAATCGCCCGCACGGTACGTGCCTGGAATCCCACCACCCCGGTGGTATTCGGCGGGCCCCACGTGTCTTTCATCTCCAGCGAGTGCCTGACCCGGCACGACTGCGTCGACTACGTGCTCCTGTTCGACGCCGAGGACAGTATCGTCGGTCTCGCCGCCGCGGTCGAGGCGGGAGCGGACACCGCGGGGTTGGCGAAAGTGCCCGGTCTGGCGTTTCGTGACGGGACCCGTGTCCGAGTGACGCCACCCGAACCTCCAGAGATGGAACTGGACCGGTACGGACTTCCGGACCGGGACATCTTCGACATGCGCAACTACCTCGATTACGACTACGAGACGGTGGTGATGACCGCCCGTGGTTGCCCCAGCCGGTGCACCTTCTGCTCGACGACGATCGCGGGACGTGCGGCGAGATGGAACAGTCCGGCTCACGTCGTCGACGAGATGGAAATTGTTGCCAGGATGGGGTTTTCGTCAATCTTCTTCGGAGACGACACCTTCTCCGGCGATCCGCGCCGCGCGGTGGCGATCTGCGAGGAGATTCAACGCCGGGGGGTGTCGATTCCGTGGACCAGCAACATGCGAGCCCAGGACGCCCGCCCCCAGGTCATCGACGCGATGCGCAAGGCCGGCGCGTACCGGGTCTTCGTCGGCTTCGAGTCGATTCAGGAGCAGACGCTGCGGCTGGTGAAGAAGGGTACGTCGCCGGCCCGGTTGTACAAGACCGCCGCCCGGATCATGGATTCCGGCCTCGAGCTGCATGCGTCGTTCATAGTGGGCGCTCCAGGCGACACTCCTGAGACCCTCTCGGCCACTATGGATTTCGTCCGCCTGGTCAACCCAACCGTCGCGACCTTCAACGTCATGGAACCACGGCCCGGCACCGACGTATTCAGCAACCCGAGCAAGTACGGGATCACGATCCCGGACCGCTACTGGTACGAGACGACCAGCTGGCTCGACATGCCGGTCTGCCACAACGACGAGATGTCGGCACGCGACATCCGCGACTGGGTGTCGCGCTGCTACGACGAGTTCTGCAGCCCCGACTTCCGCTCTACCTCTCACCTGCGCCGACTGACACCGGTGAAGGAACAGTGGGACGACGCCGCCGAGCAGGTCCAACGTCACCTTCCGCTGATCAGGACCGCGTCATGACCCTACGAATCGGACTTGTCGGGGCCGGGCTCGCCGCGCATTCCCACGCCCTCGACATCGTCACCAACCCCGAGATGGAGCTGGTCGGCGTCACGTCGGGCGGAACCAAGTCAGCGGAGGCCTTGGCCGACACCTTCGGCAGCACCGTGTACGCCGACCTCGCCACCTTGCTCGCCGTCGCGCGTCTCGACGCACTGGTCGTGGCGGTGCCGCACCGACTGACCCTCGACATCGCCGAGCAGGTGCCGCCACAGCTGGCGTGCCTGACCGAGAAGCCGATCGCGACCACCAGAGCGGACATCCGCCGGCTTGCCGCGCTGGAGAAGTCACGGTCGAGGATGTTGGCCCCCTTCAACCGCCGATACCAGCCCCATGCCAGGTGGCTGGCCGATGCCCTGTCACACGAGGCGATCGGCACACTCGACCGCGTCGACGCCATCTGGTCCGGCCCCTTCGGAGCCCGGTACGCGGAATCAGCCCAGACCTTCCGGTCCACGGCCAGCCGACGTGAGGGTGTCCTGGTCGATAACGCCAGCCACGCACTGGATCTCGTCGCGATGGTGGTTCCCCGTTCGGTCTCGGCCGGTCTCGACCACCCCACCCAGATGAAGTCCATTATCGAATTCAATCCGCGTGGCGCCGAAGTAAAGGCTGATCTGGCCTTCCGAGTCGGTCAAGTGGCCGTTGATCTGAAAGTCTCGGATCAAGCCGACCACCCCGATTGCGGTTCGTGGCGAGTCGAATTCCACGGCGACCGTGGCACAGCATCCATCGACGAGACGAGCGCGATCCTCCAACCACTGAACGGCGAGCCGATATCCGAGCTCGCGGGTGAGATGGCCCGTCCCGTCGCTGACCTGATTCGGCTGGTCGAAGGCCGACCGCCTTGGGGAGCCTCGCTTACTTCCGCCGTTGCGGTGAGCAAGGTGGTCGTCGCGGCCCACGACGCCGCAACACCTCCCTGGAAGCGGCCCCGCGGCAAGGCGCTCGGCCGACTCAACGGATCTTGCTGATTGGAAAGGGAGATTTACGATGATTTTCGCCAATCCCGAGCTCCGCAACCTACCGCCAGGTGCTGGTCAATGGTCGATCGAGCACACGCTCCGGCTCGGCGGAGAATTCGCCGCGGTGCGGATCCTCAACTTCCTGCCTAGCGAGCACGCACGGTCATTGGCAGACCACCTGACCGCCGACATCGTGTACGAGCGCGATGAGATCGGCGACACCAAACGCGCCAACCGCGCTTCGCGGTCCGGGGAGATGCCCAACAGCCCGCTCGTCACGACATCTCCGGCATCGCCTCCCGCCCTCGCCGGACTGAACTTTCTGACCAGCCCCGACTGGCTCGAACGATTGAGCAGGTGGTTCGGCGAGCCGATACAGGTACTGCGCCCACCGACGCCATACCGGCTCGACGCAGGAGACTATGTCGATCCTCACGATGACTGCCCGGCACCGGAATACACACTGTCGGTGAGCCTGAACCTCACCAACGGCTGGCGTCCGTCCGACGGCGGCGAGACCCTCGTCGGCCTGGTCGACCGTGTCGAGGAATACGACCATCCCGAGTGGTTCATGCCGCTGAACCGGTGGCATATCAGTGACGAGCGGCACGTGGTAGCGCCGACATTCAACTCCGCACTGCTGCTGCCGCTTTCGCCGCGCCGCGCCCACGCGGTGCGAACCGTCACCCACAGGCCCCGGTACTCGATCACCACCCTCTACGGTTCGGTGGCCAGCCGATGATCACCGACCTGCTGACCGAGACTGAGCGCGAGCAGTGGAACAGTCAGGGCTACTTGCACATTCGCCAAGCGCTCAGCTCCGCAGAGGTGATCGGGCTGCGGTCGGCGTTGACCGACGTGCGGTCACAGTTTTCCAGCGGGAAGGTCTCCAACTGGAGCGACGTCTTCGACGCCGGTAACGACCGGGACCTCAGCATCGCCAACAGCTTGAAATGGTGCGCCGACCTGGATCCTCTGGTCGACCATCCAGGGGTGTTCGGGAAGATCCTCGGCCTCATGGGCCCGTATCTACAGCTGCTGGGATCGGAGATCTTCTTCCGCTACCCCCACGGCGACCCGTTGGTGGCGTTCCACACCGACCAGGGGCCATCGCTGCGGCATGCGATGCCTGTCGACCGCGAGATCCAAATCAAAGCCCAGTTCTTCCTCACCGACCTCCATGAGCCGGACTCCGGCAACTTCGCGGTCGTTCCGGGGTCGCAAGATCGTCGATTTCCCGGAAAGATCGAATACCGCGACGTGCGGGACAGCGTGCAGATCATCGCTGCTGCGGGTGACGTCGTGCTGTTCCCGCTGTCACTCGGCCACGGCGTCGCCCCCAACATCACCAGCGACACACGCATCAGCGTGGTGCTGCGCTATGGCCAACTCTTCTGCCGCCCGGTCGACTACTGGACTTCGCCGGACTCCATAATCCTCGACCGCCAAACGCCGCGCCGCCGACGACTACTCGGCGACCTCGGGGCCCGCAGCCGGCCAGGCGACGTCTACGGCGTGGTCCCGGATCAGCTCGACTTGGTCTACGGCAACGAATGGAGGCACAGCGACGAAGCACGTGCCGAATTCGAGGCCGCGCGGCGAGCTCAACGCGCCTATGAGGTCTTCTGAGCCCTATAGCGCCACGGCAACACCGAAAGCCACGGCGGAGCCTATGGCCTTTAGCATGGTCCTGTCGTCATCGGCGGCCTCTGCCGCTTCTCATCCGATACCTACCGTGAAGGAATCCCCTCGTGAAGGCCGACAACAGCCCCGCCCGCGGAATGCGTGACCTGCTCCCCCAAGAGGTCGCGACCCGGGACCATGTGCTGTCGGCGATCACCGAGATCTACCGGAACTTCGGGTACCGCCGAATCGAGACTCCAGCGCTAGAGGACATCACCCGTCTGCAGGGTGGACAAGGCGGGGAGAACGAGAAACTCATCTACCAAGTCCTGCGGCGCGGCCTGCCATTGGAAGTCGGCGCCGGTCCAGTTGCCGATTTGGTGGACCTCGGCCTCCGGTTCGACCTCACTGTGCCGCTGACCCGCTTCTACGGCAACAATCACGCCCAGCTGCCGACACCGTTCCGCTCCCTGCAGGTCGGACCCGTATGGCGCGCCGAGCGCCCCCAGAAGGGCCGTTACCGGCAGTTCTATCAGTGCGACATCGACATGATCGGCGAGCCAACAGTTTTGGCCGAGGCTGAGCTGATCGAAGCCACCACCGCGGCGCTGAATGCCGTCGGGCTCGACAACATGACCGTCCGACTGTCGGACCGCCGGTTCCTGTCCGCGCTGGCTGACGATGCGAAGCTCCCCGAAGCCAGCCGGGACCGGTTCTTCATCACCCTGGACAAACTGGACAAGATCGGATGGGAGGGTGTCCGCGGGGAACTCGCGGAGCTCGGGTTGCCGCAGCTCGCGATTTCCCGGGCGCTGGACGTGATCGACCGTCTACAGGACGTCGAGGCCGGGAAACTCGTCGACACCCTCGCCGACGCGCTTCCGGGCCTCGCTGAACATGTCCTCGAGGACATGGCGGCGACGGCCGGCAGTCTGGACAGCCTGTCGCTCGTGCGATCGGTCGAATGGCGATTCGACCCGACCCTCGTCCGTGGCATGGGGTACTACACCGGCCAGATCTTCGAGATTTCCCACGCCGGCATGTCGAGTTCCGTGGCCGGCGGCGGCCGATACGACAAGCTGATCGGCCGGACACTCGGCAAGGATGTTCCCGCGTGTGGCTTCTCAATCGGTTTTGAACGCATCATCGGTCTCGTCGGAAGCCGTGATTCCCGTGACGCACTCGCTGTCCTCTACGACGCCGACGTATCGGTCGCTGACGCCTTGGCCGTGGCTCGCGACATTCGTTCCGCCGGAAGGCGCGTCGAAGTCATTCCTCGCAGCGGAAAACTCGGTGCTCAACTGAAGCGCCTAGAGAGCGCCGACTTCGGTTCGTTCGTCGGCGTCCGGAAGGAATCAGGAGCCACCGTGCGCGACGACGAACGGGCCCTGCGAGGTCCAACAGGCGAATAGAGCCGAGCGCCGATCACTTACCGCAATAGGCGATGAACTGACATGCCCGATCCGCGCCGGCCAAGGACAACAGGCGGCTCCGAGGGCGGATGAACGGTGTCAGACCCACCTGTGCGAGCGCGCCGCACCGGGAAACCAGCCACAGCCAGTCGATCGACAGGAACTCCGAGAGCGTGCGCAAACGCTGTCGGGGGTCCAGAGCGCGGAGGATGCTGTGATGGCTGGAATCCCTTATTACTGAACTGAATTCGCCGACTGCCCCACCTTCCCGCATGATGTCGACATGCCAGAGCTCGTCGCCACGGACCCAGTTCGCGACAATCGCGTGATCGTCTCGGTCGAGCACGAAGCCGGGAACGACCGCGAACTCGGCGTCGGTGGTGACTTCGACGCGGATGCCGAACGACTCCATCAACGCGACGGTCAGCAGCAGCAGGACGCGGTCCGGCATCGAGTCCGTGATCGGGGTGGGCAGACAGAAGGTTCGTGACGGCGCGGCCGCTCCTGTTACCAACACCGATGTCCGCTGCAGGTAGGCGAACTTGTGGGCGAACAGTAGCCAGCCACTGGTTTCCTCGCCGCTTCGCTCGGCAGTCCAATACTGCGGCGTGCTCGAGAGGACGCCCGCGTTGCGCAGAATATGGCTCGCGCAGAAGCTGGAGCCCAACCACATCTGCGAGACCGCCGACAGCTCCGAGCCTGCGTCTCGGACCGCGACTGTGCCCGACCGAGTGCCCACGGTGTCGGCGAGCACACTGTCGTCCTCGAGCAGCGCATCGTCGAGATTTGTGATCGCCCACAATAATCCGAGTGTCAGATCGTCGAGTTCGTATGCGATGGGCACGCGAACAGGGTCCGCCTGCGCGAACGGAGGCAGCCGGCGCCGAGTCGTGTCCACGCCGAAGAATCGCGGTCGATCCGGGCCATGCACAGCTGTGACGATCAGTCGGCGTGCCAGCCGCCCTACCGACTGCGGCCGTGTGCCAATGATCTCGGTCGCAACTACCTGACCGTCGACCAGTTGAGCCGGAAGAACGACCGCCGGGGTCATCGCGCCGTCGAAGTATCGGCCCGCGGGCGTCTCGATGACGATTTCCTGGCTCGCACGCGATACTTCACGCGCCCATCGCACGGCCGTCAGCGATGCCTTCGCCATTGTCTCCGGCGCTCTCAACAACTCGGCCAAACGAACCAGATCTCCGTGCGCGCAGAGAATCACGTCAAGTCGCGCGACCAAGTCGAGCGCCGGACTCCGTTCGGCCTTCTCAATCTTGCCGATGAGGTCACCGCTGACGTGAACAGCCCTGCCCAACGCGGCCAGCGACAGGCCACGATCGTTACGAGCGTCTCGCAACCGGGACCCGAACATCGCCGCTGGCGACGTCGTCGGATCGAGCTTCTTAGGAGCCTGCCCCACGGTTACGATTATCGACCACTCGCGCCACAGCGGCCAACGCGATCATCGGAAGCGAAGCAGCGGAACGTTGTACAGCTCGGGATCCGAAACCCGCTCCATGGCAGGCTGTTTCACCTCGATGACCAGCATCTCGGTCAGGAACAGGACACGGGCGCCGAGCAAATGGCTGGTGTAACCGACCGCCGCCTGCTCCTTCAGACCAACAGCGACATGAATATGCGGCTTGACCACCCCCGCGTCGGGATCCCAGGCCAGCGTGCCGCCACCGAATGCCTCGACATTGCGCAGATGGACCTTCGTCCATACGGGCGCCAGTGGGTCGTCGAGACGGTCACACGCCCCGACCAAATCAACCTCGGCGAATCCGGCGATGAACGAAGGAATGTACCCGGCGCGTACGTCGTTTTCTCGGCAGAAGTCAGCGAGGGCCCCGAAGAAGTCATCTCCGTGGTCGAAGGCGACTCCGAAAGTCCGGCCGAGTTGAAGTTGTTGTGCCCGCATCAGCTTCCCTCCTCGGACGTCACAGGCCATGGCCACATCTCGGCGTCCTCGTAACCGCCCGCGACCGCGAACGCCCGACGGATCGCCTCCATGTCGTGTCCGCCGGCCACCAGTGTGGCCAACAAGATCCGGGCTTTGAGTGGGTCAAGGAAGCCAGCGGGAATCAAGCCGCGGCTGATCAGATCGCGTTCGGAGCCCTGGAAGCCGTAGGTGGATCGCAGGACCGGACCGCTCCCGGTCCGTGACGTCAGGACCACAGGTATCCGGGCGGCCAAGCCGTCAAGTGCCGCAGCAATGTTCATCGGAACATGCCCTACACCCATTCCCGCCACGATCAGCCCGGCGGCGCCTTCGGACACTGCGCGCAGGCTGACATCGTCGTCGCCGAGGGTGGCTGTGTACAGCGGGATCCGAAGACCGTCCGCGAGCTTGGTCGGCACGACCAAGCGCCGCCCAGCGGAGTTGACCACTCGGGGCTGCCCTTCGACCACGTATCCCACTGGGCCACTGTGGATCGATACGAACGTCGATGTTGCGGTGGAATGTGTTTTACGCACCTGGCGGGCCGAATGGATCGTGTCATCCATGGCGACCAAACAGCCCAGACCGCGCACTGTTGGCGCGGCGGCGGTCTGGACCGCGGCCAGAAGGTTCGCTGGCCCGTCCGCGCCCGCCAACGTCGGGTTTCGCATGGCTCCGGTGACCACAACCGGCCGGTCACCGGCGTACAGCAGGTCCAGCAGGTAAGCCGTCTCCTCGATCGTGTCAGTGCCTTGGGTGACGACGAAACCCGACATCCACTCCGGTTGGGATGAGATCTCATCCGACAGTGCTTGGACATCGGTGAAACTCAACGACGCCCCGGGCAACTGCCGGAACTGGACCACATCGACCACGATTCCGGTGGCGTCGAGCCCCGGAACCGCCGCGACGAGATCCTCAGCCGTCAGCGACGGCGCTACGCCCCCGGCGTCTGTCGCGGTCATCGCGATCGTGCCGCCGAGAGCGAACACGGCAACGCGCTGGTTTGGAGTGGCTGTTGACACAAGCTCACGATATCGACTGGCAGGCAGGAAGACCGCAGGGATGCCGCCCGGTGCCCCGCCGAGGCCCGAATTCTGACAATGCGCATGTCAGGGCAGCAAGTCCGGGAAACGGAGTCCGAAACGATAGACCCGGACGAGCTTGGATTGACTCCAACAACTGGAGGTTGATGGTCGTCATCACAAATGGCCGAGTGTGCGGTCGGCGAGATGTCATCGGTCGAGGTCGGCGCCAAGCGCGACGCCGCTTCCACCCCGGTCGCGGACATCCGAGTCGTCGCCCCGGAGTACCAGCCGGCAGTCCGAAGGTTCAGGATGCGCCGTCCCAGCTAACATCAATTGCGTTGACATAGAACACGTCTCCTTGTGTCTATGTCGATCGCCGGCGCCACCCGACGAGACTTTCTCCCGAATCGCCGCACATCACCGGAAGTCTTGGTCGATCAAGCAGCCTTGCCCTCTTGCCGTGGCTAGAAACTGCTCCTATCCACCAAGCAAGTTTGCGCGCAGTTTCTGGAGACACGTGCACCGCATCGCTGTTCTGTACAAGTAGAACCCAGGTCAAGCGCCTGACGGCTTCGAGTTCAGCGAGACGGTGAGCCAGTCTGGGCGGGATGCGTACGGCTACGCTAGCCAGCCTTTCGAGGAGCTCAAGGCCGCGGCAATGTTGCAGCGACTGTTCTGGAAAACTACGCTCACCAGGTTGGCGAATGACGAAGCAGTTTCCTCTAGTTACAAGCGATGGGAAGACGCGGTGACCACAGATAAGCGCAAGGCGGTCGTTCTGCTCAGTGGTGGGCTCGATTCGACGACGGTCCTCGCGATAGCTCAGCAGCAGGGGTTCGAGACCTACGCACTTAGCTTCCGGTACGGGCAGCGGCACACCGAGGAACTCGAGGCCGCGAAGCTCGTTGCCGCGAAACTGGGCGCTGCACAGCACGTGATAGCCGATATTAACCTGGCCATCTTCGGCGGCTCTGCGTTGACTGACCGTGCCCTTGACGTACCGCACTACGACCACGTCGACGACATGGGCTCTGGCATCCCGATTACCTATGTGCCAGCGCGCAATACGGTCTTTCTCTCATTTGCCCTCGCCTGGGCCGAGACCCTGGGATCCTCTGACGTTTTCATCGGTGTGAACGCACTCGACTACAGCGGCTACCCCGACTGTCGGCCCGAGTACATCGAGGCCTACGAGCGCATGGCCAACCTGGCCACAAAGGCGGGCGTTGAGGGCACGCAACGGCTCAAGATCCACACACCGCTGATCGACCTGACGAAAGCTCAGACGATCGAGCGAGGGCTTGAACTGGGCGTGGACTACGCCTGGACTCACAGTTGCTACGACCCGGTCGATGGGCGCGCCTGCGAGACCTGCGACTCGTGCCTGCTGCGGGGCCGTGGCTTCGCTGAACTCGGCATGGTTGATCCCTCCTTCACTTCTCACAAGGCCTGATCCCGCATATGTATCGGGTGAAGGAGATTTTCTACACGCTTCAAGGCGAAGGAAGCCACGCGGGGCGACCGTCCGTGTTTTGTCGATTCACGAGCTGCAATCTGTGGACTGGACTGGAGAAGGATCGCCATCGAGCGATCTGCCAATTCTGCGACACCGACTTCGTCGGCACGGATGGGCCTGGCGGAGGACGATTCCGGACTGCGCAAGACCTCGCGGCGGCAGTAGCGAAGACCTGGGAGGGGCGCCCCCATCCGCGCAGCCGCCCCTATGTCGTCTGCACCGGCGGCGAGCCCTTGCTGCAGTTGGACCAGGCGGCGGTGGACGCTCTCCACGCAGAGGGATTCCAAGTCGCGATCGAGACGAACGGCACTCGCAAAGCCCCTGCCGGAATCGACTGGGTGTGCGTGAGCCCCAAAGCGGGCGCCGAGGTCGTGTTGACCTCGGGCGACGACCTCAAGTTGGTCTACCCACAAAAGGATGCGCAGCCAGAACAGTTCGAACACCTCGACTTCACGCGCTTCCTGCTACAGCCGATGGATGGCCCAGACGTGCTGTCCAACACGCAGGCAGCGATTGGCTATTGCCTCGAACACCCGCAGTGGCAACTGAGCGTCCAGACGCACAAGACATTGGGGATCCGTTGATCGAGATTTTCCGCGAGTTCACGTTCGAAGCGGCACACCGGCTTCCGAACGTGCCCGAGGGCCACAAGTGCGCCCGCCTGCACGGTCACAGCTACCGCGTCCAGGTTCATCTCCAGGGGGACATCGACCCTGATTCGGGCTGGTTCATGGACTTCGGCGACCTCAAAGCCGCCTTCAAGCCGATCGAGGAACAACTCGATCACTACTACCTCAACGACATCGAGGGGCTGGAGAACCCCACCAGCGAGGTACTCGCGAGGTGGATCTGGACGCGCCTGGTCGACCAATTGCCTTTGGCCGCAATCCAAGTGCGCGAGACATGCACCTCTGGTTGCATCTACCGCGGGGAGGACTAATGCTCCAGGACGTACAGGCTGCTCCCGATGTGCGAGGCATCCCACTCGATGAAGTAGGTATCGAGGGCCTTCGATACCCGGTACTGATCTCGAACGGGCAGGGCGACAAGCGCGAGACCGTGGCCACCGCGAACATGTCGGTGAGCCTTGAATCCGGGGTCAAAGGCGCACATCTCAGCCGCTTCATCGAGGTGCTCCACAGTTGGCGTGAGCAACTGGGCTCGTCGAGCGCCATCGGAATCGCCGACGACCTTCGGCAACGCATGGGAAGCGCTCGTGCTCGTGTGCACATGGACTTTCCCTACTTCCTCGAGCGATCGGCTCCTGTTACCGGTGCGCCGGCTTTCGTCGAATACAACTGTGCCGTATCGGCGGTCAGCGAACCCGAAAGCACCAGCCTCACGATGCAGGTCGTGGTCCCGGTCACGAGCGTGTGTCCGTGCAGTAAGGCGATCAGCGATCGGGGCGCGCACAACCAGCGAGGCTGGATCACCATCGATGTCCGCCCAGCCCAGTATCCGACCGACCTGTGGTTCGATGAACTCATCGACATCGCCGAGGGCGCTGGCTCATCGCCGGTGTATGCGCTGCTGAAACGGCCTGACGAGCGCCACGTGACGATCGCAGGATATGACAACCCCGTCTTCGTCGAAGACATGGTCCGCAATGTTGCCCAGTCGCTCGCAAACTCGGATCGTATCGGGGACTACCGTGTGCGAGCTGTCAATGACGAGAGCATTCACAATCACGCCGCTTTCGCCGAACTTGCCTGGACCAGCCCCGCAGGCAGCCTCTAGACATGGACAACCTCGCAGTCCCCCGGGACCGGACCGTTCACATCGTGGTGACGTGCGCCAACCGTAAACGCCAGGTTGTACCGCAACGCCTACGACTTCAGAATCTGCACGTCGAAGGACCGGAGGAGCGTTGCACTGCGTGGCTCGAGCGGCTCTCTGCAGGTTCACCGACGACTTCCGCGACAGATATGTATGCAGGTGAGCATTGGCAGGTGGCCAGGAATCTGCCCGAAGCTGTTGGCCCATCTGCCAATCTCTGGGTCAGTTCGGCCGGCTATGGCTTAATCCCAGCTGCCGCTCCGATCCATGCCTACGCAGCGACCTTCGCCAGCGGCCAGCCCGATTCGGTAGCAACAACTTCCGACGCCGCGCGGCGTTGGTGGCTTAATCTGTCGAACTGGGAAGGACCGTGCGCCGGTGAACCGCGGTCCTTCGTAGCACTCGCCGAGCGCAACCCCAACTCGGTAATCATCGCAGTTATGTCGGACGCGTATCTGCGTGCGTGTTCTCATGACCTCGTGAACGCGGCGTCGCGGTTGACGGACGCCGAGAACATCTCGGTATTCGGGCCGCCCGGAAACTGCTCGGAGATCGACGACCTGATTGTTCCGGTAACTGCGGCTCTACGGCCAGCAGTTGGCGGTAGCCTGCAGGCTCTGAATGTGCGCGCTGCCGACCTTGTTCTCCGAACAGCACGTAAGACCGGCGCCTCGTTACGTCGATCGTTGCTCGTCAAGCTGATCTCGGATGCCACCGCAGCAGCGCCTGAAGATGCAGGACGTCGCCCGGCCGGCATGAGGCTCGTCGATGAAGATGTTCGAGTTTTCATACGAGAGCACATCGCCGGCGGACCGATATCGGCGACGAAACTGCTGCGGCTGCTTAGGGATTCGGGCCTGTCATGTGAGCAGACTCGTTTCAAGACTCTCTATACCGAAGTGTCCAGTGAGGTGCTGTTCTGATGGCGTCGCCCAGAGTGACCCCCACACGAGAAGTCCGCGCGCTCCGGATCGTTCAGGCCAAGGACTATCCACTGTACATCTTCATGCTCCGAGCGAAAGAGATCTTGGACTTCGCTGACATCTCGCGCGTCAGTCGTGATGAGGCAGGGAAGCTAATCGGCTATCAGCGACCGCAGGTACGCAAGCATATCCAGGAAATTGTGGAGTATCTGGATAGTGACGTTCCGATCTTCCCTAACCCGATCATCATGGCGTTGTCCCCTGGTGTGGTATTCAGGAGTACCCGGGGCGGCAACCGCCATGCTGACGACGGGATCTCCGATACCGGCAGGTTAACCATCCCACTGCCGGAAGTGGGCAAGGTCAAACCAGCTTGGATCGTCGATGGCCAGCAGCGGGCCTTGGCCCTTTCCCACGCCCAGCGTAAGGATTTCCCTGTTCCAATTACGGCGTTCATCGCTGACACCGTCAATCTCCAGCGCGACCAGTTCGTCCGCATCAACAATACGAAGCCTCTCCCCCGAGGACTGGTCACCGAACTACTGCCGGAAGTCGATAGTCCGCTCCCGGCCCGTCTCGCAATCCGGCAGGCACCCTCAAAGCTTTGCGATGTCCTGAACACGGACAAGTCCTCACCTTTCCTGGGCATGATCAAGCGTGCCTCGATGTCTGGGAACAAGCCGACTCATGCCGTTGTCACCGACACCGGGATCGTGGAAATGATTCAGGAGAGCCTTACATCATCGTCGGGGTGCTTGTACCCGTATAGAGATATCGGTCGAGGCGAAACCGACTTCGACAGCATCATCAAAGCGCTGATCATCTATTGGTCAGCCGTTCGCGACGCCTTTCCGGAGGCATGGGGAAAGCCTCCGGAGAAGAGCCGGCTCATGCACGGGGCCGGGATCCGCGCGATGGGACGTCTCATGGACCGAATCCTGGGAACCGTAGATCCACTGCGAGAGGATGCCCCGGAACGGATCCGCCAGCACCTTGCTCTCGTCGTTCCCTATTGCCACTGGACCACAGGTACCTGGAACGACCTCGGGCACAACTGGAACGAGATCGAGAACGTACCGAAACATGTTCAAGAACTCTCCAACTTTCTGATTCGCACCTATCACTCGACACGTAGGGAACTCATGTGAAGTTCTTCTTTCCTGACAGTCAGGACATGGTCAGCCCAACTTATGACTTCATCAACGATGAGTACTCTCCTTTCCGGGTGCGTCAGCGGGACGATAAATATGCCCACGAGGTGCTGAGTCCGGCACCCTACGATGGGATATTGGTCAGCAAGGCCATCGTCGACGGCTCCATGAAAGGTGCCGGAAAATATTCGTTGCCTCAGCGGGAACGACTATACCGACTCGGCATAAAGAAATATTTCCGCTTGCCCGACGGCGTCAAGTCTCTCGGCGACTGCGGAGCCTTCAACTATATTGACGAGGAAATTCCTCCGTACACTGTGGACGAAGTCCTGGATTTCTATGAAGGCTGCGGATTCGACGCCGGGATCAGCGTAGATCACATCATCTTCGGCTACGACGCCGATATTTCCGATGCCGATGTGAACCCGGCGTGGGTTGAACGCCGGCAGATATCTCTCAGTTACGCCGAGAAATTCCTAGCAGCCGTCGAGTCGCGGGGGCGAAATATCGAGCCGGTCGGATCCGCGCAGGGCTGGAGCCCAGCAAGCTACGCCGACAGTGTGCAGCGCCTCCAGCAGATGGGCTATCAGAGGATTGCCCTGGGAGGCATGGTGCCTTTAAAGACCGATGAGATCCTTGCCTGCCTCGAGGAGATCGATGGAGTTCGTGACCCAGGGACCGAGTTCCACTTGTTAGGAATAACACGGGTGACGTCGATGGAAAAATTCGCCCGGCTTGGCGTGACGAGTTTCGACAGCACGTCACCGTTCAAACAAGCGTTCATGGATGACCGGGACAACTACCACACAGCGTACGACACCTTCCCGGCCATTCGCGTCCAGCAGTCGGACGGAAATCCTGCGCTCAAGCGGCGAATACTCTCCGGCGCCGTCTGCCAGAACACGGTGAAGGCTGCTGAACGCGAGTGCCTCAAGCAATTGCGCGCCTTCGACAAGGATGCCGCATCCGTGGAGGAGGTCTTGTCGGCACTCGCCGAATACGAGCCTCTTGTCGACCCGAAGAAGAAGTCACGACTGCCGGGATATCGGCGAACACTAGAAGCCAAGCCGTGGAAATCCTGTCGATGCACACTTTGCCAAAAACATGGGATAGAGATTGTCATTTTCCGCGGTACCGAGCGTAACAAGAGTCGCGGATTTCACAACTTGTCGGTGCTCAGTGAGAGAATGCACAACATAGCCGTCCGACCGTCCGTCAAGGAGAGATAATGGCCGACCGCTACACGCTTCGCCTTCCTGCGCTGGAGGTCCGGCAGGGGAATCGCCGCATCTACTGCTTTGCGGTAGACGGAAAACGGCTTCACGAATTCGCCGCAGTTTCCCGTATTCGCCGCGGTGCAGAGGAAGCTCTTCACGGGTATCAGCGTCCCGAGGTCGCGAGTCATATTCGAGCGATCAAACGTTATCTTGAGTCGGATGAGGCGATGCTTCCGAACGCGGTGGTCCTCGCGTTCGACAAGCGAGTCAGTTTCGAGCCCTCGACAGGTTCGTCGCCGGCTGTCCACTACTCCACTCCTGGCGAGTTGGTGGTCCCGATCGACGAGACGCTCGCCGAACAGGACAAGCCGGCGTGGCTGGTGGACGGCCAGCAGCGCAGTGCGGCGATCCGGGATGCCGATATCGGCGAGTTTCCCGTAGCCGCGGTGGCGTTCATTGCCGATGACGAGGCTGAGCAGCGTTCGCAGTTCATTCTCGTGAACAACACTAAGCCGCTTCCCAAAGGCTTGGTCAACGAGCTGCTGCCCGACACCACGGGCCATCTTCCCCCTGTCTACGCTCGACGGCGGCTGCCTGCCGAGATCATGACCCGGCTCAACGGCACGATCAGGGGCCCGTTCTATCGGATCATCGCTACGCCGACTGCTCCCGACGGGTACATCAAGGACAACAGCGTTCTGAAGATGATCGAGCACAGCTTGTATGAGGGCGCTCTCTATCAGTATCGCAATCCTGCAGACGGGACAGGCGATATCGACAAGATGCTCGCGCACCTCAACACCTTCTGGGGTTTGGTTCGAGACACGTTCCCCGAGGCGTGGAGGCTCGACCCCCGTAATTCCCGGCTCACGCACGGTGTGGGCATCCAGTCCATGGGTTTCGTCATGGATCACCTCACCGAGCATCTGGCCTACGACGAAGTCGACTCAGAAGTCGTCTGCGGCGCCATGAAGCGGATCGAAAGTATAGCCAGTTGGACCAAGGGTGTCTGGGCCTTCAGCGAGAGCGGCGAGAGGAAATGGAACGGCCTGCAGAACACGCCGAGTGATATTCGCCTGCTGACGAACTACCTGCTACAGGTTGTCGACAACCAAGTGCCGGTACCGCTCTACTGAACCATTATCGCGGCCGGTGGCGGACTCCGGCGCCGCACGCATTCCATGCGGCGCCGAAGTCGATACCCCACGGCTATCTGAGTTTGCCCAGGCTCAGAAGTCCTGCCACCGCGGCGCGCAGTAGTGAGGCGGATCCACTCCCATCCGCGTAAGCGATCTCTGAGTCCTTGGCATTCTCGGTGATGAACCCGGTGGCCGCGTGCTTCGCACATCGAGTCGCGAGGACCACGACATCGGCGTTTCGCGACTTCTCTCGGAGCGCTGCGCTCCCCACTCTGTCGTGGGACAGCGATATGCGCAAATCCGGAATCATTCGCTTCAACTCTGCGGAGGTTCGCGAGAGAACAGCTTCATCGAGCGAATACAACAATACATGAACGTCTGAAAGCGACTCGAATGGATGGCCGTTCTCGGGGTCTTCCTCCTGGACCCATTCGAGCGGCACATCGAGTTCCCGAGAGAGTTGACGGGCAAAGGAGAATACCGCTGGCTCAAGTCTGCGTTGATAGCGATTAAGCGGTTCCAGCAATGCAATAGCAAGGCTCAGTCTTGCGTTTTCGTCTGGACATGCGGCGAGTACGAGACGATCCGCGAAGTCCAACACTGCGACTGCGTTTTCCGGAGATACCCATTGAGTACTGGACTCTCGCAGTTCGTCCAATACGGCGCGGTAAATACTTGGAACTGGGGAGGATCGGAAGAGTATCTCTATCAACGCATGGATGGTGATTAAATCGCCCGGGAATAGCTTGTCAGAAGCAAGAGCGTAGGTGATGAATTCCCGGACGGTCAATGGCGCAGACTGTCCATACCCCACGGCATCGATTATCGTCCCGACTAGTTCCCACACCTGGCGCCAAGAATTATCATCGAGATTGTCAAGTATCCGCGACAGAGCTATATCGGACTCGGCTGGCGAGGGCCAGGACCGCCAACTTTCATCACGAAGTACCGCAGCAGCGAGTTGAGTGCCTTGGACCGCGCCTTCGAACAACTCAACCCAAGACTCAGGTGCTCGCAGGGGCGTTGAGTCCGATATGGGCTCTCCATCGACATCGCCGTTGCCAGGCGGCAGCGGTTCCGTTTCGAAACCGGAAGTTTCGGACGGTGCCGATAACTCCATCGCCCCTCGCAGCAAAATATCAGGTATTGCATCCGTTCGCGCATCCACCTCCAAGTCCGAGAGAATTCTGTCGATGCTTTGTGTATCGCGCCGACCAACCGCTGCAGTAAGTAAGGCAATCACAGCCTCATTTCCAAGAGGACGGATGTCGCTGAAGGTCGGTAGAGGTATCCCGGAATTGCATAGCTGATCTATCGCACCCTGCAAGTCGCCCCTGCTTAGGGATTCCGCGAGGAGTGCCGCGTGAACGGCATTGAGCACCGCTTCTTTGACAGGGAGTGGAGGATCCTGTCGCAGCACATTATTCAAGCCCGCGAAGGAAATTAGTTCCTGGCTCATACCAAGTCGGTCGAGGCGCTTGATCCGCAAATGGGCAAGGTTCGTGGCTGTAATTCTACCCTGGGAAGCTATCTGATCGAGGATTGTTTTAGACGACCCAGCGCCGCCTGCCGCTAATGATGCATCAAATTCTGCAATCAAGCGCCCGAGGGGCCTGACACCATTCCAAATCCTCACATTTCGACGTGCGAGGGTCTGCTGCATCAGGCCGAGTGCCTTTCGCAAGTTCGCGCGATGTATTCTATTTGAACTTGTATGAAGAATAAATGTAGTGTCGGCTCCGCCGAAATCGATGACCGCCGCGTCGATTGGGTCAGCCGGATCCAGGCTGGCTGGAACCGAGTCGCCTCTGGTGCAGTAGGTTGGCCCGACGAAGGCTCCGATGAGTTCTCGGATTTGAGTTGCCTGTGTCGGTGACTCAGCGATCACGTACATCGCGAATGTGTCGGCATTCTGCGAGAAGCGGGGCAATATGACCGGCGAATCGTCGCCCCTGCGAAGGCTATCCAGGAATGGCATCACGATACTGGCGTATCGCGGATCACCTGCGTCATTGCCATTGCTCAGGAACGCCTGGATGAAGCCTTCAATACGAGCGGCCTCGGTTATGCGTTCGGTGGCGGTCTTGTCGCCGACAGTCACGCCGGTTCCTTCCATCGTTCCGTGAAGTCCAGGTGGGCTTGGGCTATCTCGGGATCGTCGATCTTGTAGGTGACGGACTCCTCGTTGTCACCCAGTCCGCTGATGGTGAAGTTCATCGAGCCTGTGAGCATCCAGTTGCGGCCGCACAGTGTCTTCTCGTGGATCTTGTCGTCGAAGTGGAGGTCGAGTTGGCGCTCGGGATCCGTCAAAGCGCGCTCCAGGTGCGCAGCGAAGATCCGATTGTGAGCGTTGTCTCTAGTGACGACATGGATACGTGCGCCAGCGTCGGCGATGAGGCTCAGTATCTGAGATAGCCGACAGACAGCGGGTGGATTGTCGCCGAGCAGTGTGTCGAAGGCGCCCTGGGTGTTGTCGATTACTTCGATATCGGTGATCCATCCCGATACGAGCCAAACTGAGTCGCCAGGGTGCGCCAACTCAACGAGGAGAGCAGTACTGAGCATCGAGTCGGCTCGCAAGCGCATCCGATTGCCGGTCCGGACCGTACGTGTAAGGCCGGTCACTGAATTGCCTCCCGCAGTTCAACCTTCACCCTGTACTCGTGTCCGAACCGTGCAACCGCTCCAATCTCGCCGTAGATGCGCAGCACGTCGCGATCTATCGGTAGAACCGGAATACGACCGATCGCATCGCTGAGGCTACGCCGGTCACTGACAGGGCAGGTCAACTCGATCGCACCGGTTTCGGCCAGTATCTGCTGGTACCTCTTCTCCCAACCAACCTCGGTGACATCGATGGCCGGCAGGTTTTCATCATGTGCGGCCGCTACCAAGAGACGGTCGATCATGGGTGGACGTTCGTAGCCGATATACGGCTGATAGTGCTCCAAGTGATGGCCGCGTGCTTGCGCCCCCCTCGGCCACATCATGCTGAAAGCCTGATCTGCCGTCAGGGCCTTTCCAGTGAGTTGAAGCTTGCCTATTCCTACGGCGTAGGCGACGACACGGGCATCGACTTCGAATCCGAGACGTTCTTCGAGTGCTTTCCACTCCTCTAGTAGGCTCAAGGTTGCGGCGTCAGTTTTAGGGTTGCTGCCTGGCCGCAGTAGCCGTGTCGAGACTGCAGCGACAGCTCCATGTCTGGGCGGACCATCCAACTCGGCCCACGCCGTACGGAGTTGATAGAGGGCCAGGCGAGCATCTTCGGCGGACTCGGCTGCGCGCAACGCTTCCATCGCCTGAGCGGGTTTCCCAGCGGGCCGGTCGACGACGATGTCCCGCAGTAGTCGCGTGATGGTCGAGTCGATGTACTCGTATTCGTTGGGTTGCAGCGCGCCGGAAACGAGGGACCAGAAGCGCCGCGGGTCCGCGGTGTAGAAGCTGACGACCTGCTCAATGACGCCAAGACCGCCAATGGTGGTCTCGGACAGCCACACGGTGTCGAACTGTTCGTCATCGAGCCCAGGCACCACGTCGATGATCAGATCTGCCTCCTGAGCATCTGGGCAGGCCCGAAGGGTCGCCGCGAGGATGGCTGCTGCGAGCGAATCCCGATATGCCCGCCGAGCCAAGTCTTGAGTTCGCAAGGCGACGTGCGGATCGGTAAGGAGCCGGCCCGCCCGGTCAAGTGCCTCGACTACGTTCTCATGGTGGCTGAGTTCGCTCAGCTTTGTGACAAGGCGCCTGGTTGTTTGGGTGTCTGCCGATTCGTCTCGATACAGAACCTGCAGGATCGTCTCCAGGTCGCGGCTCCAGGAGCCGTGCCGGAGCGCTGTCCACACTTGTTCAGGAGATTTCGTTCCATCCAGTCCGGCGAGCGAGAACGCAGTGATGTAAATAAGGGCCAGCCAGTTGCGCTGGAATGAGTTGCTGACCTCCGCGAGCCTAGGATCCTCCGACACTGCACGGAAGAATGCTTGGGAACGCCACTGCGGCGACGACAAATAGCTCTGTATGGCTGAAGACTCCAGGTCGAGCGGCGCCAAATCGACACGCATTGCATCCACCGTCAGTTGGAAGCCCATCGCGGCTGGGCTACCCCCATAGGTGTATCGCACTCTCCGTTGTTCACTCGGGACACGAGGAGAGCTGAAGGAGATATCGCAATCGGCGCCATACGTCATTCGTCGAACATCGACGGGATTCCCCGCAGCATGGGTGTTGAAGCTCAATCCTATTATTCGGTGTCGCCATGATGACGGGTCCGGGATATCCGCATCATTTCGCAAACCGCTCGGCGCGACGATCTGGGTTCCCCAAAGAGGCACGCCTTGGGAGCGATCGCTGATCCTCCTATCAGGTTCTTGGAGGTTCAGTCGATAGGGCCGAAGCACCACATAGTCACCCGGGGAAGTGGCGGACAGTTTCCAGGTGCCCTCGAGATGTGCCTCAGGTATCAGATCCTCGCTCAGTTCCAATAGATCGCTGTCATCGGGTAGCGCGATCCATGTTCGATGTTCATCGCGTTCGTACCCATAACGCTTGCTCACTCGGCCAGGGACAGCTTCGCGCAGAGCTCGTGCGATAGGCATGCGCGTTTCATCATTCCGCCTAGTCTCGAACGGTAGTTCGAATGTCACCTCCGGGACATTCAAGGGTTCGAAAAGCGTGCCGGTCACAAACTCAGGAAGCATCGTGCGCGGTGTCGCGCCGGGATCGGTCCGGAGTGGTTGCCATTCGGAGCGGAGACGGCGCAGGGCCGTAGGAATAACCGCCAGGAGAATCGATCGCGGCTGCTCCCACATCAACGCCTGTACCTCGTCAGAATCGATCTGGAGTGCCGATTGCAGATGCCGGCGCAAGGAGTCTTGAAGTTGTGTACTGCTGAGCAATTCTTCGAGCCGGTCGGCGAGCCAACGAGAAGCATCGGGGTTCAATGGCCTTCCCCCGTCATTTGGGGCAGTCAATAGATCATGACGCAAGTCGACCCCATGATGCACACGTTGCAGGTCGCGCGCGATCCAGTCCAACACCGCCTGGGCGGCTTGGATTTTCAGCACGTACCGATTGTGGATTGGCAAATTCTGAGCGGTGATCTCCGGTGAGAACAGGGAGTCATAGCCTTGGTAGCTCAGCCGATCGCGCCCATAGTCAGACAGCGTCACGATCGTGATGGGGCGGGTTCCACGCACACGTCCTGCTCGGCCGCGGCGCTGAATGAAGGCTGCGGCGTTATGGGGCGACCTGTGCTGGAGCACTAGACCCACCCGAGGGTCATTGACTCCGACTTCGAGCGAGGCCGTGGCCACGGTGAGATCTGCACGTCGATCGACGCCGGCGTCCTGCGACGAGGTGCGGCCGATTCGAAGCGCACCCATTCTTAGACGCGGATCCAAATATCGTCCGATCTTGTCGGACATATCCCACGATTGGCCATCCTCGTAACGCTCGTCATGCTGTGGCAGGTCTCGTGAGCGGAGGCCTGCCAGGACCGGCCCGCGCACCTGACCAGCCCGGGTCTGCTTGCCTTCAGCATCTCGGAGGTTGTCGTAGAAACGGTTGGTCACATCGAGATCGTCAGTGAACAGGAACCCTGTGGAGCCAAAGAGGGGCTGTTCGGTGTTGTTCGTATCGAGTACTCGGCCGAACAGCATGGCCGTCTGGATCGAGGTTGAGAGAAGACTCGCCCCAGACACTGGGTCGCCGCGGAGGGCGATGGCGTACTCCCTGCCGTCCTCTTCCATGTCAGCGGGACTTGGCTCGATATACTCGACTGTTCGACGCGGCAAACCGGTCAGTTGAGCGAAGAACCGAGTGGCGTCCTTCAAGGTCGCGCTGAGACCAACGAATGTGACAGGTTTTCGAACAGCGTGCCTCCAGCGACGAAGCAGCAGAGCGACCTGCGCACCGTGAGTTCCGGTGTAGGAGTGGGTTTCATCGAGGAGGACCACGGCAGGGGCGTCCGATCCGGACCACCCGAGAAGGCGAGCCAGCCATGGATTCGTGCTGTTCCGGTTGAGGCTTTCAGTTGTAGTGAAGAGGAGGTCAGGAGGATTTGTCTGAAGCGAACTGCGAGTCAGACCAAATCGCCCATCCGGAATGACAGTTTTGCAGTTCAAGCAAGTGAGCCTCTCCGAACCGGCCTTACGGTCCGCGCGAGACCACAGCAGTTCGCCATCTGAGCACTTCGGACAGGTAGTGAAAGGGCACACCACCCCATCGCCCAGTTGTCGCCAGGCGTTGCTGGCGGCACTTCTCTGGTCGAGGGCACCAGGGGTGAAGGGCGTATCACCGTAAAGTGCGCCGATACGCAGTGGCCGTTCACCTCTTGGTGTCAGTCCACGCTCAATACTCGATAGCGCTTCGCGGACTTGATCACGGAGCAATTCCTTACGTGGATAGAGCGCCAGCGTGTGGACTTGCGATCGCGTCGCCCCGGTACGCCCTGCCATGGCAGCGAAGGCTGGAAGATAGAAGGCCATAGTCTTTCCGCTGCCGGTTCCAGCGCCAACGATTACACCAGCGGATTGACCTTTGCTCAACGATCCAAAGATCGAGCGGGTCGCTTCGACCTGGAAGCGGGCGAGCTTCCGCGTACCAATCAGCGCTTCGGCTACTCGGTTCTGGGCCGGTCCCCATCCCGGAGTACTACTCAAGTCCTGAAGCGCATCGGATACTGGGATGTCTCGTGCCGGATAACGCCGCAAAGGGGCATCCAGCCGGTAATCCGCAACAAGGCGGGGACTCGCCTGCCAGTAGTTGAGCGGAAGCGGCACCCGACGGTCTTGTGGCGCAAAGATCTGTCGCAGATTGCTGGCTAACCGCAACGCCTCACCGAGACGGGTTCGATACCGCCTCGGTGAGGATGGCCGGATCCTGAGAAGAAGCGCCCGATCCTGAAGTTCTTCCAGGACATCTTCGGCCGCAGAGCGTGGAGGAGCCTGTGGATGAGTAGCGAGAGCCACGGCGATTTTCTCCAGGACTTCGGACTCGGAAAGCGCGCCATCTGTGACTCCCCAGGACAGTAGCGGGAGTTCGAGATCCTCCAACATGTCGAGCAGATGACCCGAGAACTCCCGGCTCAGATCCAATGTCACAGATACTTCCTTCGTACTTCGATCTCAAGGTCCATTGCGTACTGCCGGAGGAGTGCGATCTCTTCGTCGGTGATGTCGCGAAGAGTGAGCGCTCCGGCGCCTAATCGTTCGAGTAGTGCTGACAGTGCGACCGGCGTATCTGGTGTCCCACCGAGCTCCTGCTCGACACGCTGATAACGCTCCATAAAGGTCGCGACGCTCGCTGATGTCGGCAGTGTCCCCGCGGCTGCCTTCAGATTCTTTACTTCTGATCGGACTACTATTTGCCGCGCCGGGTCCAGCATCGCGATTCGGCTCTGGGGAAGAGCTTCCAGTTGGCCTGTAGCCCAGTCCTGCCATTGGCTGGCGATCGCATCCGAGAGGTTGCCTACCGCCTCGTCGATTTTCCTCCGGGCCGTGTTGAATGCCTGGTTTCCAGGCAAACCGTCGGCTGCTTTTCGAGCGAACTCGTCCCTACCCCGGTCGATGCCTGCAATGCCGACCTTGCGGCCAGTCGCGTTTTCCACTGCTCGGGCAAGCTGGACTTGCACTCGGAGTTCGTTCAGTGCGCCACGCAGGCTCTCGACACGCTCAAGCACGCGTCGCGCTTCTTGCTCGTCTTTACGCCCAAGATCCAGCCTTCGCGCTGCGCTCTGCAGCCGCTGGGCTTTACTCAGCACCGAACCATCAGACACTTCCGTTGACCCCCAGTCCGGAAAACGCAGCCCATTCGTCCTGAACAGATTGCAGTTGCTGCACGGCCGAGTCGCCCATACTGTCGCTACGGGCGGCGGCATTCTCCAAAGCATCGGTCAGCCATTCGTCAGCCAGGACAAGGCAATCGCGAATGAGCTCAAGGGATCCACCACGATCCCGGGCCGCCGCCCTGACCTTAGCCAAGATCGACGACTCGGCATCCTCGGCCGAGGAGATCTTCTCGAGGTCGTCCTCCAGCATCGTGATCGTGCGCCACTCCGCGGTGTCCGAGCGAGACAGCAAGTCATTGAGTCGGGTCTTCTTGTCCCGATCGGGTAGCAGCCCAACCTTTTCCGACTCCTTCAGCGCCGCACGCACCGCCTCAACGGTTTCGCGGTAGCCGACACCGCGGGGAAGGCGTTGCCGCACGCTACTCAGACTCGCGCGAAGCACTCCGACCTGCTCATCGAAACACGTATCCAATCCAGCGAACCCCGCGACGGCATCCTTGACCCAACTTGGGGGTGGCTGATGGCCACTCCATGTCCAAGTCTGGGCAGCTAGGCGGACCAGCGGAAGCGCTCGGGCCGCATCGACCATCCGGACCGCACCAGTACCCTGAGAAAGCCCGACACTATTGCGGAGCTTGTCGACCAATGGAGCCCGATTCTCCAAATGTCGGACGAGAACCTGCTGCCAACTCGGGGTGCGGAGTTGCTGATCGCTGCGGCTCCACTCGCGCCCGTCATCCAGAGCCGCCGCAAGCAACTCGTCATCGGCCATGCCCGGCCATGCCCGGCCGGCCAGCGCTGCTCCGAGCAGAGAAGCGCGAAATCCCGCGACCAACTCCGCGTTTGAGATTTCGAAATGCCGCTCGAGTGCAGCAGTCAACGCGTTGGATTTCGACTCAGCGATCCTTGCGAGCCTTCTGAGATCTTCGGCACGAGTTCCCCCGACGCCCGCCTTGGCGCGGAGCAGACTCTGGAAGAACTGGCTGTTCCGCGCGGTACGTTCGAACGTGATTGGAGCATTCTCTACTCCGACCAAATTTTCACCTGCAGCTCCGCTGATGGAGACCACTGTCGACTTTGCCGGCCACGCCTTGTTGACCTCGTCCGCGGTCATCTCCTTGATCAGCGGCAATGACCACGAATAGCGGCGGACAACCGTCTCGCTGACTATCTTGCGAATATCGTTGGCAACGTCCTGTGGAAGTGGTTGATCGCGGGCAACCCAGTTCTCAACGCTCTTGATCCGTCGGCTCAGCGATTCAGGAATCGCATCGGCTTGTGCGGGGGGATGGCCGGGGGTTCTCGTGCGTGCACTGGAGCGCTTCGGATTTTCGACCTGCTCAGTCTCACCGGGAATGGACCGCAGACCGAACGCATCGAGCAAGCCAGCGTCCACATGGGCCGGATCGGCGGGTGCGTCGCACCAAAACTCAAGCATTAGCTTGTGGCGTTCGGCGGTGTGGGGGTCGTAGGTGTTGACTGCCTCCGCTACAGCAGTAGACAGTGGTTCATCGATAAGTGCAGTGCGGAACCGTTCCTTGAAAGCGCGGGAAGGGAACGAACCCTCCCTGATCTCGACGGAACTGTCGACCAGAATCGGACGAACAACACTGCTGAGTACCGATCGCGGCACGAATGCCCACTCCTGATCGGCGGGGGCGACCGAATGCACCATCCGCACCAGTGCTGACCTATTGAACGGGTACAGGCCGAAGCCCTCGTCGGTATGACCGAAGGACTCGTGACACTGCGGCTTCAGAGGGCAAGTGTCACAACGATTCGGGACCGGCCGATCACCAAGACTGTCGAGTTCCTCGTCACCGACCCGCGCGGCGTTGAGATAGCGACCAACAAACGAAGCGATCTGGTCTGTACCGTCGTCCTCAGGGCTGAAGACCAAGTCAAGGTCGTATACATAGCCCGTGGTGGCAGCCGACACCCGGCTCATCACCGTCTCCGGTAGATCTCTGAAGTAGCCTGTGGTCACGGCCATGAGGGTGCGCATTGGTGCGTAACGCAACTGACCTTCACGAGTCGCGGCTTCGGTCAGCGCCTCAAGCAATTCTCGTTGCACACCCTGGATGAGGGCGAAGTCCTCGACCAAAAGAATGATCTCTTTGCCTTGGCGTGCGAACACCTCCCGAACCTGCAGCATCGCCTCGTGCAAACGGCCAGAACCCACCTTGGATGCGCTCTGCACGGCAGTCTCCAAGTGCTGGTTGAGCAGGTCGGCAGCTGCGCTCCTCAGACCAGGGGTGGACAACAGTTTTTGCAGGATCCCTTGCGAGATCTTCGCGGCCTGCTTGATGTCTTGCACCTTCAACGGAAGATCGTCGGTCGTGAACCCTGCCGGACGTTCGGGAGCATTGAGGTCCCTGTCATGGAGAAGTTGATAGGCCAACTGCGGCACGAACTTTCCAGGTGCAAGCATGTACTCCTGGATGTAGGGATCCTGGAGGATCACGGCCAAGCCTTTGGGGCCAGCCAGAACTCGAGCGTCTCCTGAGAGATCCTTAGCGGTCGTGGTGGCAAGAGCCTCATTGAGCGCGTTGATCAGTCTTCGGGCGAGTCCGATATCATCCAAACTGGCGCTGAATGAGCGAACATCAGATCGCAACTGTGCGAGAGAATCATCTTCGACTCCCTCGAGCAGGGCAGTTACGACCGCTTTAAGACTCGTCTGCGACTTCTCGAGGTAGATCACCTGGTAGTTGTCGCGCTGCGGAATATTCTCCCGAACCCAACGGACGAGATGCGATTTGCCGGAACCGGAGTCACCTACGATGGGCATCAGCAATGTACCGGTATCGGACTTGCGATTCAGAAAGTCGTCGAGGACTACTCGTTCCGTGACGGCGCTGTCCATGGGGACCAATGAACGTCCCTGGATGCGAGCTTTGTGAATACGCAATGGTGCATGGGTGGCCAAGAAGACTGCTGGCGAAGGTTTGACTGCCTCGGTGTGTACCGTCCTACCGGCAGTGTCTGGGTCCCAGCACAAGTGGCCGCGAAGTTCAGGCATGAAGGTCCTCACCGATCTTGGCGGAACTGTACGAGCGTGGGAAGTTCGGATTATCGGGGTCATAAACGCTCAGGACCTGCTTCGCGTCCGCGAAACGTTGCAGTTCCAACCAGCCCTCGTCGACACCGCGCAGAAGTGCGTGTGATAGCGACTGGCCAGCGACGTCGTCGCCGGGATAATCAAGCCCGACCGCCAGCGAATATGCCCCACCCGGGAGCACCGGCAGGGACTTGCGCAAGTCATGAAGCAATTCGATCGCGCTCACGCTTTCGCCTGGTTTCCAGAGTGATAGAACGGTCTGTCTCACGGCTGGGGTGCAGTCGGCCACTATATGACTGGCTGTCCCTGGTTTGATGGCCAGCGCCGGTGCGCCGAAGCCGAGCGCGGTCGCCCAGGCCATGAATGGAGCCCAACGTGCATTGTTGGAGAATACGAGGCCTACTTCGGCTTTGAGCGCATTGTTTTGGAGTTGCTGGGCAGCCGCCCAATTGAGTGACTCACCAGAAGGATCCTGGGCAAGGAACCAGCACAAGGCGCGGCAGAGATCCCGAGGGCCCGCCTGACTGTCGTCATCTCCGAGGCCAGAATTCAAGTCCGCAGCGAGGACAGCTTGTCGCAATACGGAAATGAATCCGATGTAGTCGGTTTCCTCCAGACCTTTGGCCCGACCCGTCAGTTCAAGTCTCTCATCATCGGACCTTTTCGCCAGCCCTAGCGAGGTCAGCCCGTAGAGGGCGGCTTCAAATAACTTGTCGTCGGGATAGACGGTCCCTGGACTGAGCATGTTCCGCGCTTTGTCGAGCCGAACGGAACGCTTCTCCACCGCGAGAAGGCGAACTATTGCCCACATAGGGGCCGGCAGTACCGGAGTTTCTTTGTAAACGTTGATCAATGCCATTAAAGGTTCCTCAGCGCCCTCTGAATGGAAATACTGCTGGTGGACTGAATATCGATGAGGCGAACACTGGGTCTGCTCGGGTGGACCAGGCTCCGCTGGTGAACGAAGTAGGTCACGTCGGAGCTTTCGAAACGATCGGCCGCGGCGGCGCTCATCGTGTCCTGCGAGCCGTCCAGTACCCACACGATCGGCCCCCGGAAGCGTGTAAGCATGTCCTCGTCAGAATCAAAGATCAGGGGATGTGGCAAGGCACTCCGTTGGATGCGCTTACTCGTGGCACTGCTGATCCCTGGCCCTCCGACGATAATCATGCCGCGCCTGCACAGTTCGGTCAGGAGATCTGGTACCGACTCGCGGTACTCCTCATCGCGCTCCCACCAGATGCTGAGTGCAGTCTCGTCCCGTCCGCGGAAGCGTGCGAGTGGGTCACTTGGTACGTCGACCCATTTGATGGCAGGCGGGTCCGGCTGCCAGGGTGTCCGGTAAAAGCCGCCGGCCGCGGGCAACTCCTGGTACTCACGGGAATGAGGACAACCTCGGCATGCAGGCGCGGTTTCGTGGGTCCCATCGGGGCGATTGAGGACGTAGTAGTCAGCGAGCACGTCGCCGATGCATTGGTTGCCCCGAACTGCTACCCGCAGTCGGTTGAGTGCGGACCTTTGACTACTCAGGATCTGAGCCCGCGCGGGCCGGATCCTTCGCAGAAAGTGCTCTCGGTCGTTCGTTCTGCCATCAAGCAATCGGACATCGATCGTTCGGGATAGCGACGTGAAGTACTCTTGCTGCCGCCGCAGCCAAATGTCTTCAGGTTCGTCCTCCGCATGTTGCGGAGCCTCAGGTGCGCTCAACTCCACCAGCTTGGTTCGAACCATCAGATTGAGCGCTCGGATGTTCCAGAGACGGTTGTGCCCCGATTCCATGGAAAGCCTGGCGTGGTAGCTATCCAGATCGATTCGATAGATACCGTCCTGATCAGGACGTTGGCGCTGCTGGAACATCGCGTTCCAGCGGTCCCACGCAGTCTCTGGGCGAAGGATTACCTTTTCGTTCAATCTCTCTGCGATCGGGATATCCGCCTCTACGGTCGCCATATAGGCCAGCGAGGGGCTACCATCACGACCCCCACGCCCGACCTCCTGGTAGTAGCGATCCACGGTTTCCGGCATACAGGCGTGGATCACCGTCTTCACATCGGAAAGATCGATACCCAGTCCAAAGGCGGACGTTCCGACTACAGTGTCGAACTTAGTTGGAAGCGCCCCCTCGGTGCCGCGGCCTCCCCAACCTTCCATCGCCTCTCGACGATCGTCCGCACTGGACTTGCTGGTGACTGCGACAACACGGCGCATTCCCGATCTTGCCAACAATGCAGCCCACTCTGTCGCCTTCTCGACCTTGGACACATAGAGAATCGACGGTTTGGGCAGCAGAGTCAGAGCTTGCAGGACCGCGTCACGACGGGCTTCTTCATCGGGGAGAAAGTCGACGTAGTAACTGGGTTCGGTACGAAGTTGAGAAGCCCAGACGATGCCCGTTGCACCGGGGGTGCCGAACAAGCCCTCCAACGTCTCGATTTGTTGGTCGGTTAGCGTGGCACTCATTGCGATGGTCCTGGGCTCGAGCCCGACGGGGGCCCTACGAAGCCAGTTGCGGCGTAGTCCGGCCATAGTTTGGAAGTCGGGCCTGAACTCATCGCCCCACTGCTCGACCAGGTGAGCTTCGTCGATGACGAAATAGCCGAGACACCCTGCTGCGGCCGCTTCATCCAACGGCCTCTGCAAGGCTGTCGTAATGGCCTCAGGTGAAGTGAAGAGAATAGGTTGGCGCCCGTATCGAACGTCGTCGCGAAGTTGCTCTTTTACTCCTTCGGGAAGGTCGCCAGTGTAGGCATAACGCCCAGTAGAAGACTTCACGCCTTTGGATTCCAGCAAGTGACGTGTACGGCGTTCCATGTCGAGGGCCAGCACAACCGTTGGGACGACCACAATGCACATTCCCTGTGCCCGGCCGGCGAGTAGTGCCGGGGCGAGGGCGACCGGTGTCTTCCCATGTCCAGTTGGGAGGCAGATGATTGTCGTGCTTCCAGCCGGAGCCATGATGACGCTTCGTGCCGCCTGCCTCTGGCCGAGGGAATAGTAGCTGTCGTAACCAAGGGCTGTCTCCCAGAACGGATCCGCGGACACCTCGTTGAAAAGACGACGCTGCGCAAAGTCCTTGCCGAGATAGACATCCTTTAGGTCGGCTTCCGCAGCACGAGCCGCTCGACCTTCCGGAACTTGCGGGTGCCAAGGGATAGCTGAAACGCTGATTCTCCCGTCGGTAGTAGTCAGCGCTTCGCATCCGGAATTCCTCCATTGCTCGACCGTGGGCATTTCGGGAACGGCCGGAATGAGCAACGGCGATGTGTTGCCTCTTGCGCTCGCCTCGAGCAAAATCTGCCTGGTCAGCGACGTGATGTCGCGCCAACCCGCAGAGTTGCCTCGCAAACCCGTCAATGCATCAGCGAGTCGGCTGGCCGTCCCCTGTGTTCCGTCGGACGAATCTGGATTCGGCCAAGCGGAGAATAGTTGCTTGGCTTTGACCCAGTCACTTGCTGTCACGTCGCACCTCGCGTCCTGACCGAATGATGCACGTGGCGGCGATAACCTTCACCGAAGGCTGGGATAGATCTTCGATGAGCGCGCTGGTCACGGCCGTATCCGTCAACAGACTTTCTGCATCACCGACAAGGTGACCGGCCGCCTGACGAGTCTGAGCCTGGGCCATCGCAACCGCGACATGAACACGCGATTGTTCCTGTGCTTGGGTGCACCTTCGGGCGAGGTCGGTGACCTCGGAAAGATGGTCATGCGCCACCCGTGCGGCAAGATCCGCTGTCTCTCGATAACGGTCCCAACCACCGAAAACCTCCAACAGTTCAGAGGTATTGCTCATATTGAAGTTCTGGTCCCGCCTGTTGTCATAGGAATGATTGAGCCAACCAAGTGCCTGTTCGTTGGAGATCGGCGAGAACGCACCTGCTTCAATCCAAACCTTGAGGGTGAACGGGGGCAGCAACCTGTCTGCCTGACGACGAAGAGCGGTCCGCGCGTCAGGGTGATCCTTGACCAATTCAAGGGCAGTGGCCAGGTCGGCCTCGACGAGATAGTCAAAGCCGAAATACGCGATGGGATCACCCTGAAAGCCTCTGTGGACTCGCCGGAAGGCCGAGGCCTGTCCGCGGTCATCGAGGTAGATCGCCTGGGCCAAGACATCGACCAGCTGGTTGCCAGCGCGGAAGAGCCGTGTGTCGGATGCCCGCAGAGCAGCAGATCGATTGAAGGCACCCTGCACGGTGTGCAAAGTCAGTTGCGCTTTTGCCCTCTGCCACTGGCGCGGATCGAGAAGCGGTCGGGATCCCAGTGGATCGAACACGACGCGCGAAACACCCCCAACCTCGCGAACCTCGTACCGCAGTTTGATGCCACCCTTCTCTGACACATAGTCGAGCAGGGAATCCTGCATCCCGCGCCAGTCGCTCTCTATCGCCAATATCGATTCCGCGATGTCCCGGCCCTCGGTGGAGGTTTCGTGAATCGCTTCGAGCATGTCCATCTTGTCGATTTCCTGCTGTGCCGTGTGCAACTCCTTTTGGACGGCTGCGATCTTGGACTGCAAGCCTTCCGGTCCATGTTCGAGGGCTGCGATCCAGACGTCGTTGATACCGTTCGCGATTGCATCTTGGAGGGTTGAGACGGAACCGGAAAAGACAGCGAAGCCCTCGGTGAGGAGCCGAGCCCAGGCTTCGAGGAAGGAAGCTCCCGAGTCCGGGTCGGCGAGTCTGTACTGACGTGCTGGAGTACTGAGACCGAATTGAGGCGGTTGGTAGCGGTCGACTCGCCCCAATCGCTGCTCGAGTTGGTTCGGTGACCAAGGCAGACGAACGTGGATAATGGCGTCCGCGATCTGAAGATTGAGTCCGTCTTCGGCGGAATCATCAGTTACCAGCACTTGATTCGATGCCTGGGCGGTAGCCGACCAGGCTGAAACAGCCTCGTCCGATGCGTCCATATCACGGCGTCGAGTGTGTTCGTGGACGGCCAGACTCTTGAACCGCTGCGCTAAACGGTCGACAAGGCTGCCTGCAAGAGTGCCAGGCCCACAAAAGAGTACGACTCGGCGATTGCGCCGGAGCGCCGGCAACATCGCGTTGATCAGATCATCCAGGTGATTGGCTGAGGCGACAACGACGCCGGGCTGTGAACGGAGATCATCGAGGATCGCGCGCTCGAAATCGAAAACCTCCGGTTCCGTAAGCAGTATGCGCTCGCTCTCGCTGAGATGAGTGCGCCTAGCGGCATCTTCATCCCTCTCGACTCGCCACGCCAGGGCGTCCAGAAGATCGCCGGCAAGTGCACTTCCGCGGGAAACCAGGATGCCGAGGACCATCCCGTAGGCAGGCTTGAGCATTTCCAAACCATTGTCCAAGAGGTGATCCCACATCTGAGCACGCCAGTCGGCGAGCGCTGATTGTGCGAAGTCGTGCGCCTCACTTTCGATGAGGATCGGTTCCGGGTCTTGCCGACCGCGAACATCGTACGGCAGGAATTCAGCGTCAGGATCATCGTGCAGCACGGTTTGGCGGCGATGCCGGATAACCCGTCGGTGGAGCCGGTACGCCTCACTGATGTGCGCTCGCAGAGCCTCGGTGCGCGCTTTGAGTTCTGAGGCATCAGTACCCGCTAGCAGTTCATCATCATCGTCCAGCAGATCGAGGACATGTCGACTGAGATCCGTGAAACGCTCGTCCGTCGCAGGCAGCAGGTCCCTGATCCTGGCGATCGCCGAGGGCAAAAGGTAGGTGTACTCGCTGTCCAGGGCGAACACGGAGTCGGCCAACTCCGAACGCAGTCGATACTTCTCCTCGAACGCATCGCGCTCGGTCCACCGGTAGAGGTCGGGCGCTAACAAATGGAGCATTCCCAGTTGAGTGAGGTAATGCGACATGATGGGGGTGGCGGACAAAAGCAGAAGACGTGTCGAGGAGTGCGCTAAACCTGCGAGCTCCCGATACGGGGATTCGTCGGGGCCGTCGACGTGGACAAGGCGATGCGCCTCGTCCACCACGACGAGATCGCTGTAATGATGCTTTGCCCAGCGCTCTGGATGCTCGTGCGCAACGAAGCTGATCTGGGCGGGCGGACAAAAGTCATCAATGAAGAACTTAAGTCGGAGTTCCCGAATCCATTGCCTTCGAAGGAGGTCGGGCGCCACGATGCAGATCCGTGCATCGTGTTTATCGATCAATGTCTGCCGGATGATAAAGCCGGCCTCTACCGTCTTTCCCAGGCCCACCTCGTCAGCCAGCAGGTATCGCTGTACTGGGTCGGCTAGGACTGTCAGAGCGGCGCGGATCTGATGAGGGAACAGTTCGACTGCCGAGGACAGCAAAGCTGGGATATTTGCGCTCGCAGCTCGCTGGGCTACGAGGTTTCGAAGGAAGGGGATACGGGCGTCATGAAAGTAGGCTGATTCGTGGCCACCCGCGGTCAATACCGTGATCGGATCGGCCACGGGACGGTCCCACCGCACGCGAAGTTGGTCTTCGGGTATCGGAAAGTGGTACTGATGGTTGGGGAACCGTACGTAATAGGTACCGCCAACGCGCGTATGGATGCGGCCCGCGAGCCAGTCGCCAGTGTCGGGATTCCGCCGGTAGACCCGGGTGTCGGTGCCAAGGATGACGCGCCGCAACTTCGCTATCGGTACCTGATCGGAGTAGGCCAGAGGTTCGGCGACAGATTCGAAGAAGTCGACGCGGGCCTCACCATCGGCGATCTTGCCGATCCTCCCAATCCCCGCCGAACCCGCATACTCGACCAACTGTCCCACTGCCCATCGAGCCGTCACAGTTGAACCCCCTCTAGCGATCCCCACGTTGAGAACTCCATGCATATACCTACATCGGAGCAGCGACAAAATCGGACCAGCTGAAGCGCTCGCCGGACAACAAGTTTCAGTCGGCGTGCCGGGTGGTGCTGGCCAGGTACAGCTCCGCGCGATGGTGGCGGACCTGATGGCGGCAGTGGACACGGGTCTGCCGCTCTCGGCTGAGACGGGTCATCGCTCGTACAAGGGGCGGACAGGTTTCGTCGATACCTCAAGATGGATCCGGCCGTGGAATGCGAGTGGGCCACGGCGGACTTCGACTCTGTCACCACTATCCCGTGGACGAACGTGGCTACGAGGACGGTGTCACGCACTGGGTGCCTCAGTTCTTCCCTCAACCTCGGTAAGAGGAACGCATTGAGATTAGCTCGTTCAACGTCGAGAAGGTCGCCTATTCGTTCCTGCTCGGTCGGGTGTAGCGACTTGGGCTTGTAGTCGTGCGCCGTGAGCAGCGAGGGCGCCCGAATACGTTGGGTGCCTTCGACGTATCCTCCGGACCGAACCTGCGCATTGCCGCGGTGGCGACAACAATCATTGCCATGTGGGGGATCGGTGCGAGGAGTTGGATCCGGGGAGCCATCCGTGCAAGGCTCCCTGCGACCACGGAAGCGGCGATGATCAACAAGAAGACCTCCAAATACGACAATGGGCCCCCGGCGAAGTACCGGAGGCCCTGAGTTGCGGGCATAAAAAAAGCTCCAGCCGATTGGCTGAAGCCTGGGTGCCTGATTGATGAAAAGTATAGAGCAACAATAAGATCCAGTCAACCGTCGGCTCCGGCCACCGCTCATACTCAGATCCCCACCACGGTTTCGCCCGCGGTCATTCACGGTGCACCGACGCTTATCGTCGCCGCCGAAACCGCGCTCCCCGCAATCCAGCCAGTTCCACGCCAGCAAGGTCGCAGTCGCCTCGTTCTTCGCCAACTCCCCACTCCCCTACGTCACCACCGAACTGGCAGTGGCCTGGGGCACGGACGCGACCGTCACGGATCTCAACGAGGCCGGATCCTGACCCTGGCAATTCGTGCGCATCGCACCGCTAGTGCACGAATCCAGAACAGAGAAGTGCTACTACCCGACCTGTTGAAGCAACATCGACAGATGCGCTCAATCACGCGACCGGCCCAGCTGTGGCGCTGCGGGGCGATGAAATCCCTGCACTCCTAGACGAGATCACTTCACCCCTTGCCAGCAGGTCGACGTCCCAAACCGGTGATGTGGTCGGTCCACAGGCCCTGGAGATCGTCGACGAGATCCGGCTTCACCAAGACTCCGCCGCCCTGGGGTCGCCAATGCTGGCCGGGCACTCGGACCTGCAGGATCTCCGTTGCCAGCGCGTCCTCTGGACCGACGACGACGTCCCATTTCACCCCGACGTAGTTAGCGAGTCGGCCGGAGCCGTCCCAATGTGCGCCCTGCTCGATCTCGCTGGTCAGCCAACCGCTGGCTACGATGCCGCGCCCTCGATTGCCTTGACGGAGTAGAAAAGCCCGATCCCCGGGGAAAACCCACCCGTCCTGGTACCTGTCGACCAGCTGTCAGGTACAACGCGACCAGTTGCTGTTTGGTCGATCGCGGCGTCGTAATCGCCACGCCAATCCCACTTTTCAGGATTCCACGTCATCAACATCACCCGGTCGTGCATGGCTCGATGATTACACGCCGCTTGACCGAGCGGATGCCGGAATTCGCGGGTTTGGGCTGAGGCGACGGAAACCGTTGCACACGAACGGCTCCCCGGCGCGACCGGTGCCGGCACGTGGGGGCCAGATTCGAGATATCCTGCGCTAAGCAAGTAGCCGTGGCGTCTGAATCCCGTTCCGGGAGGCATGGTTCGAGCCGTTCAACGAGCGGATCAGGCCCTGGGACGGTTGCATGGCGGGCTGTGCCAAACCGCGTAGCGTGACTTTTCACGGATCTGCACTCACACCCCGTGTCGGAGTGGGTGTAACCCCAGAGGAACGCCAGCCGGAGAGTAGCCAAGGAAGAGACGGGACGATGCGAGTGACCGCAGCGGTTCGTCATGGCACTTCGTCGAGGCTGTCCTGCCCAATGTATTTCGCTGCTGGCGGGCACAAGTACTTCACGCTCGCTGCTTCGACGAGTTCCATGGTGTGGTAGTCACTAGGGCGGGTGTGAGGGAGAGCTGAGCCACTGATGTCGCCGCGCCCGCTGTAGACCTGTTGGCAAATCAGGTGACCTTTGACCACCAGGTCTGGGTCACTCATACCGCTTCGATCGATACCCATGATGTTGATGGCGTTCAAGAAGCCGGCAACGTCCTCGGTTTGCGCGTCAATCTGACCCTGAATCCACGGGTCCGGCCGCGGAGCAGGGTCGGCGTGTACCGATCCGGCAGGGACAACGAGCAACAAGCTGGCACCGACCGCCAGCAGAGAAGTGACAAGCCAGGGTCGATGCATGGGAGTTCTCCCTCGAACAGGCAGCGGGCGGAAGTCGATAGTAGGACGAATCTATTTGGGGGGAACAGCAATTAGAGATGCTACGGTCGCCGGCGGTGTGATGTCTTCTCGCCGCCCAGGGCTTCGGTCTAGTCCAGCCGGAATGGTCATCCAGCGCGGCGTGCACCGAGTGTGCGGGGTCCGGGTCCGGTGGCCGTCAGTCAGAACCAGAACCGGCCAGGCACAATCTCATTCGGTGGTGCGCCACGGCCTGGGGTTCATGCACACCACGACCGAACGTCGGATAACAGGGAGCACTCATGGCAGACACGCCGCCGGGCGCCGCGTTCTCGGTGGTTCCCGCCGAGGTGCGCGATGCCGGGAAGTTCGTCCAGATGACCGCCACCGCGCTGGTGAACGGAATCCGGTCCGCCGATAGCGAGATAAACGGACTCATGACCACATGGAAGGGCACTGCGGCGGATTCCTACCTATCGGGATGGGAGGAGACCAAGAAGGGCGCCCTGGAGGTTCTGGACTCCCTGGCAACGATGGCTGATCTACTGGGAGTGGTCGCGGTGTCCTACGCCGATGTCGATGACCGCGCCGCCGGCAGCATCGGCGGCGCGCTGAACATGGATCCCGACACATTCCACACCACGCCGACCGCATGACTGCTCTCATTCCGATCAAGGGGGAAACCGCATGACCATCGACGGGTATCGCGTCGACCTGGACCACCTCGATGCCGTCACCAGCGCGATCGCCGGCCTGCAAGGGTTCCTCGCCGACAGCCTGGCGGGGCTGGATGCCCGGATCTCGGCCGCGCACCAGACATGGACCGGGTCCGGCGCGGACAAACACCTTGCTGCACACCAGACCTGGATGAAGGCCGCCAGCGAAGTGCACGACGGAATCGAAGCCATGCGTGCCGCCGCCGCGGCGGCGCACGGTCACTACACCGACGCCGTGGCAGCCAATTTGCGCCTGCTGGGGCGGTGAGGTGGCCACAACGATCGCGGTCCAGCCGCAAGTGTTCTACGACGCGGCCGCGGCCTTGCACACCGCTGCGGAAAACCTGTTCACCGTCGTCGACGGCAAATGGGATGCGCTAGCCGACTGTGAGCACATGGCCGGCACCTACGACGAAGCGCAGAAGTGGGCCGCCAGCTACGACCAGCACGCCTACGACGCGATGAACACCGCGGTGCACGCCGCCGAAGCCATCGACAACTATGCCGGTGTATTGCGCGAGATGGGCTACAACCACGCCCTCGCCGACTACAACGCGACCATAGGCGACAAGGGATCTCCGCCGGAGAAGCCGGCTGCACCGACTCCAGCGGTGTACTCGTGCCGGGTGCCGTTGCCCTCGGCGGGTGGCCCGAGCAACGGCCTCGAGGACGGCGGGGTCAAACTCGCAGAGAAGATCGGCATCACCGTGCCCAACGGCGACACCGGCAAACTCGGCAAGATCTCCACCGCGTGGGCCCAACTGGCCGCAGCTGAAGCGGTGGCGAATCTGCCTGCCGAAATCGAGCGTGTGCACGGCATGTTCTCGGTAATCCGATCGCCGGAAACCGATTTCATCAGCACCGATCTGGAGCAACTCAAGTCCGCCGCCACGACCGTCGCCGGTGCGTTCGGCGCGCTCAGCGCCGCGTGCGCGCAGCATCACGACGCGCTGAACACGCTGCGGGAAGATCTGAAAACCCAGCTCGAAGAACTGGGCCAGGAACTACTGAAAGAACTGGCGATCACCGCGGCTATCGGCGTAGTCACCAGCTTTGTCACGTTCGGCATCGGCGCGGCGGTTGCCTCGGCGAAAGTGGCTGAAATCGCGGCCCGCTTCGCGGCACCGATACGGGGGATCATCGATGCCTGGAAAGCAGGTCATAAACTCGAAAAAGGCATCAAACTCGAACAGGACCTCGCGAAAAGCACCAAGGAGCTGCAAGATCTGTCGAAGCTCGGCGAGGAAATAAAGAAACCGCCTACCATCGAAAAGGCGCCCGCGCCGGCGCGGGTCGACCCCGCCGGATGGACCGGCAAAGACAATGACGCCCTGCTGGACTACACCACATCCGGCGGACGCGAACTGAATGCTGCACTCCGCGACGGCCGGGTCGAAGGCAGCGACGCGCTCAAATTCAGGGTGGACAACGTGAATGAAGCGCTTGGGAAGCTGCCGGATTACAAGGGCGTGGTAACCCGGCGCGTGGACTCCAAGGAGATGCCACCGGACGTACTGGCACGCTACCAACCAGGAAAAACCGTCACCGAAGACGGGTTCACCTCGACCTCACGAGCCCCCGAAGGAACACCGTTCCCAGGAGATGTGGAGTTTCAGATATTCTCGAAATCAGGCAAGGACATCACCGAATATGCGCAACCGGAGTATCGGCGCGAACAAGAGGTGTTGTTCCGCAGCGGCACACCGTTCGATGTGACCGAAAGGTTCACCGATCCTGCCACTGGGCACACCGTCATCCGCATGGTCGAACACTGATCCACCAGGAAGGACACTGGAAATGACCGACGACGACACATCATCAGACCGCGTGCACATCGGCGGAAAGACATTCGAAACCACCCGCGAGACCCGCACCACTCCCGAAGAGATGGCCGAAATTAATGCTGCTTTCGCCGCATTCGAGCAGGCTCGCGCCAACGTTCCCGAAGAGAAGAAATTTCGCTTGTCCGACCGATTCGGAGGTCACGACTTCGACGGCACCGAATACGAGGAATGGGTGAACCAACAGCGGCAAAAACGCAACCCGGACTGACCCCGCACCGAGCACGGGCGCGGCCGCTTTGTAGCGTTCCCCAACCGGCGACCCACCGACTGCAAGCCCATTCCGTCGTTTGGGTGTACCCACCCACTCCCAGTACTCAGGTCTCTGTGGCCCGCGTCCACCAGTGTTCGGCCTGCACCGGATCAGCCTGTTCGAGCAGATCCCCGAGACTGCACATAGCGTCGATGTCGCCGGCGTCGGCGGCCTTCCGATACCACGCCACAGCCTGCACCGGATCACCCAGCCGCTCGAACAGGAGGCCGAGACTACCCAGCACAACGGTGTCACCGGCTTCGGCGGCCCGCCTCCACCAGTGCTCGGCCTGCACCAGGTCATCCCGCTGACGGAACAGGTCCCCGAGACTACCCAGCACAACGGTGTCACCGGCTTCGGCGGCCCGCCTCCACCAGTGCTCGGCCTGCACCAGGTCATCCCGCTGCCGGAACAGCAGGCCAAGACTTACCATCGCAAGGGTGTCGCCGGCGTCGGCGGCCCGCCTCCACCAGTGTTCGGCCTGCACCGGATCACTCTCCCGCAGGTCGTACCCACGAGCGACCATCGCACTGATCTCGCGGGCCTGCGCGGCCTTCCGATACCAGTGATCGGCCTGCGCCAGGTCACCCCGCTCCTTGAACAGGTCCCCGAGACTTCGCATCGCATCGCGGTCGCCGGCGTCGGCGGCCTTCCGATACCAGTGTTCGGCTTGCACCGGATCATCCCGCTCCTCGAACAGGTCCCCGAGAATGCTCAGCACATCGGTGTCACCGGCTTCGGAGGCCCTCCGATACCAATGTTCGGCCTGCACCAGGTCACCCCGCTGACGGAACAGGTCCCCGAGACCACCCAGCACAACGGTGTCACCGGCTTCGGCGGCCCGCCTCCACCAGTGCTCGGCCTGCACCAGGTCACCCCGCTGACGGAACAGCAGGCCAAGACCTACCATCGCACGGATGTCACCGGCTCCGGCGGCCCGCCTCCACCAGTGTTCGGCCTGCACCGGATCACTCTCCCGCAGGTCGTGCCCACGAGAGACCATCGCACTGATCTCGCGGGCCTGCGCGGCCTTCCGATACCAGTGATCGGCCTGTGCGGGATCACCCTGTTCGAACAGGTCCCCGAGACTGCTCGTCGCCTCGATGTCGCTGGCACCAGCGGCCTTCCGGTACTTGGCCTCGGCCGGCAGTTGCCGCGCCGACGTGGCAGGATTCTTCTCCACCCTCCGTATCTCGGGGGCAATAGGTTGGATCGGTTGAGGCTCGACGGGGGTCGGTTCTGGCTGCACCTCCGCCGGTAGCGGCGCGAGGGCACCGCGTCGATCCCGAGCAGTTGGCTCCGGCAGCCCTGTGGGCGGTGGTGCGGTGACTTCGAGAGCGGGTGGGCGGCGCAACACAGCAGCGAGTTGCTTGGCCGAATCCGGCCTGGAACAGTCGACGAGCCAACTCAAGCCTTCGCCACTGGACAACGTCAACCTGTCGTATGCCATCACCGGAATCTGCCGGTTGTTCTTGAACCTGCGATCAGGGCCGCCGCCGATGTTCGCGTACTGCCATGTCGTATCGACTTGTTTGCCATCCCGGGGAACCCGACCACTCTCGATGAACCGCGACACTGACCAGTCGATGTCGAGTCGACTGTAAGTGACATCGCTGAACGTACGTTGGGTGCGGACGAGGATACGGTCAGGAAGCAGATACAGTGCGTCGCGGCCGCAAACGAAGGTCGGTACCACAACGTTCGTTACCAGGTGTTTCGGTTTTTCGAACTGCAGCCTGACAGGTGACCGGTTGATGAGACTTCTCGCCAGCGCGTTGACCTTGCGTTGATGAGTGCCCGTGAGCTGTCTGCTCGCTTCTATCCGCCATAGCATGTGCGACTGCGCCAAGGCTTGCGCATTTGTGACGACGGTGTCGTACCACGCGGCGGGGTCGCCGGTGACGTCGTAGAACACAACAACGTTGCGGCGCCCTTGGTCCCATTGCCGCAACCACCAGACCGCAGGCAAAGCGACCACCGCAACCAAGCCGAACGGGAAAGCGGCAATCACGAGAACGATAAGGGCAATCGTCAGGACCAGTGCCCAATTCCAGCGGCGGGCTGCGTCATTGAGTTGTCGAACGAGATCATCGCCACCGGTGGAGACAAGTGATTCGGCTGATACGCCGGTCAAGTCCGTCATCGACGCGTAGGGCGGTGGTGAAGAGAACCCGGCTGGCCGATCGGTACGACTCACGCTGACCCCCGAGCGCGTACGGGAGGCCGGCAGTCCGATCGCAGTGCGGTATCGGATCCCCCCGGCGCCGACGGAAACATAGTTCCCACGAGGCCCGGTTCCGACTCGGAACCCCGGAACACCCGCGCTGACCCCAATACCCGAGGTACTCAGGTTGAAGCGAAACGGTCCGGCTCGCAGCGACTTTCCTAGATAGAACCCCATCGACGAATCTCTGCCTCTCCAGTGCTCATGCCTTGCAACGACTTGTCGTTGCCAGCGGTCCAGCGTTACCACGCAGTGCGAGCGCACAGGCAGGCGCGGCTCGGCCCCGGTCAGGCGACTCAGCGAAGATGCGATGCTTCTCCCGACCAGGACGGTTCTCCGTCGAGAATTCGCCCCAGGACGCCCTCGCCCACGCACCCCGGCCACCAACACGAATACGAGACTTGCTACGATCTGGACCCGTTGGAAGCAGCATCAACAGATGCGCTCATGCACGCGACGGATCCAGTCGTGTCGCAGCGGGGCGACGAAATCCCCCCTCGCGCACCGTTTCGTGTCACCGGTGACACCTCCGGACGTCCGCGTGTTCGAGCGCACTCACCCATGCAGTGGACGACAAATGACGCCCCCTCTGTCACCTGGGCACTTTCCGCCGAGATGTCGGACTCGATGCCACCGTTGAAAATTCCGCACCCTGCGCGCCCGCCGCTGAGGTGCACTCGCCCTGCGCCCCACAGATACGTCCGACCGTGCCTGTCGTGGCCGCGCACAATGCCGACAACCTCGCCGAAACCGGCACAGTCGAGCTTCCCGGTTCGCTCCGACGCCGCCCTCGCACCAGCTATTGTTCAGTTATCGATCTGTCCCGCATCGAGGCAGGAGTTGTCGTGCCGAAGCTGGAGATCAACAGGAAGTCCGAACTGTCGCGTGAAGAAGTGGCCGAGCGGCTCATCGCGATCGGGCAGGCGCTTGCCGGTGGCTCCGAGGTGAAGCTGGGATCCGGCGGGGACACGATCGACATCGTCGTCCCCGAGCGCGTCCATGTGGAGCTCGAAATCGAGGTCGACGGTGACGAGACCGAAATAGAAATCGAGATCAGCTGGCGTGACGAGGCTACCGGTGATTCGACGATTTGAACCCGGCATGCCTGCTGTTCGTGCTTGCTGAACAGGACGAAGCGTCGACGGGCAACGTTCTCGCCGAGGAGGACGACGGCGAGTTGCGGCAGGGAGCGCTATGAGCAAACTCGGACAGCGAGCCATCGTCTGCGGGGCGAGTATGACCGGGCTGCTCGCCGCCCGGGTGTTGTCGGACTTCTACGAGGTGGTCACGCTCGTCGAGCGGGATCCGCTGCCGGACGGTCCTGAGCAGCGGCGAGGTGTGCCCCAGGCACGGCATTTTCATGCTCTGCTGAGTAGGGGATCGAACGTCCTGGATGAGCTGTTTCCCGGCGTGCTCGACGAACTCGTCGCTGCAGGCGCGAAAGTCTTGTCCAATGAGCCATCGCGGGTATATGTCCGGTTGGGCCGGCATGAGCTCGATGTCGCGGACAAGTTTGCCGACCCGGCATCGCTGGTCGTCTATCAACCCAGCCGACCATTCTTGGACTCCCATGTCAGGCGGCGAGTCCGCGCCATCGAGAACGTGAGGATTCTGGACAGCCATGCTGTCGTCGAGCCCACAACCGACCGCGACCGTCGGGTTACGGGCGCCCGGGTGGTCAACCGCTACACGGGTGAGAAATCCGTGCTGGATGCCGACTTGGTGGTGGATGCGATGGGCCGCTCGGGGCATACGCCGGCGTTCCTCGGCAATCTCGGCTGCGAGCGACCGATCGAGCAGAGCTACCCGGTGCATCTGAACTATGCCAGCCAATTTCTGCGGGTCCCCGCGGGCACGATCGGCGAGAAACTGGGTTTCTCGGTCAGTCCGCTGCCCGAACGACCGGCCGGGGTGGTGGCTGTGGCCTACGAGGGCGACACCTGGATCCTGACCTTGTTCGGCGTAGGCGGGTACAAACTTCCCCGTGACCTGTCGGGCGTAATCGAATGTGCCGCGCAGTTCGCGCCACCTACTCTGATCGACGCGCTGCGGTCCGCTGAGCCGCTCGGCGGGGTGTCTGCGCAGCACTACCCGGCCAGCACGTGGAGACGCTATGACAAGATGCGTCGATTCCCCCCGGGGCTGCTGGTGATGGGCGATGCGATCTGCAGCTTCAACCCCGTATATATGCAGGGCATGACCATGGCCGCGCTGCAGGCCGTCGCGCTGCGCGACTGCCTGGCCGATCGCGACGGAGATGTGAGCCGGCGATTCTTCAAAGCGACCGCCAAACAGATCGGCCCGGTGTGGCGGGGAAATCGGTTCACCGATTTCACCGTGTCCCAGGGAGGTGGTTGGCGACGGGTGCCGAGACACTTGGTGAACTGGCCCATAGACAAGGCGCAGGCCGCCGCCGCGAACGATCCGGCCGTCGCCGAAGCGGTCCTTCGAGTGATGCACTTCGTCGACCCGCCGGCCCGGCTCGCGCGGCCCTCGTTCCTGATGCGGCTGGTCGCAGCCAACCGCCGAGCCGGAATGGCCACATCCACCGATAACGGTTCCCGCAGCGCGGGGGTGAACGCTATGACCACGGAGACCTTCGACATCAACCGCATGCCGCGCGGCGGACCGGATGCGTCGTGGCTGGACCGGCGGTTGGAAACCGATCGTCTGGAGTACCTCGACCGCGACGACGTCGATGATCGCAAGCGCAAGATAATTCGTTCTCTGGACCGCGGCGAACGGTTTTTCGGGATACATCGGAAGCTCGCGCGCATCGTGCTCGACGAGGTCACCGACGTGCGCGAGCCCAAGATCCTGGAACTCGGCTCCGGCCACGGTGGGCTGTCGCGCGCGCTGCTGGAGATGCATCCCACCGCCGACGTCACGGTCACCGACATCGAACCCGCCTCTGTCGCGGCGATCGCTGCGGGTGATTTGGGCAGTCATCCGCGGGCCACCGTGCGCGAGATGGACGCGACCGCCATCGACTCGCCCGACGGGTACTACGACCTCGCCGTGTTCGTGCAGTCCCTGCACCATCTGCCACCACCGCTGGCTGCCCGGGTGTTCGCGGAAGGCACCCGCGCCGCCGCGAAACTGCTGATCATCGACTTGTCGCGTCCGCCTTCGTTACTGCACCTCGTCATGCTGGCGCCGGCGCTGCCGTTGGTGATCTTTCCGTACTGGCACGACGCGTTGATCAGCTCGTTGCGCGCCTACGGCCCGTCGGCGCTGCGCGCGTTGGCCCGGTACGCCGACCCGGCGATCACCCTCGAGTTGCGCAGGCAGGCAGCCGCTCTCCCCGGAAGCCCGCAGATCGCGGTGGCCAGTTCTGCCCGATGAACATTCGATTGAACCGATCGGCATCGGCGCTCGTGACCACGGCTATGGGTGCATAGTGCGCCATCGCGATCACCGCTACAACCGGCATGCGATCACCGAATCGGTCGTCTGGTTGCCGGAATTCGACGCTTCGAAGACTTACACGGAAGTCGTCATCATGCTCAACTACGGTGTCCATCCGGAGGTGCTGGGGTCCTTAACCGCCGCTCAGAGGTCGATATGGGCTGCCCAGCAACTCCGGCCCGAAGTCCCCTACAACGTTGCCGTTTTCCTGGCGATCGATCACGATGTCGACGCCGAGAGGCTCATGGTTGCGTGCGAATCGGCGGCAACGCGATTCGGCACACCGTGCGCGCGGCTATCCCTCGACGACGGCGAACCGGTTTTCATAGTCGATCGCTCGTTTCCGCGGACCATTCGCTGTATCGATCTGCGCGCCGAGCGCGACCCGGTATCCGCTGCGCGCGGCTGGATGGACAACGACTACCGCCGGCCGATCGATCTGGTCCGTGACCGACTCACCGAGTTTGCGCTGCTGCGCATCACCGACGATCTGTCGTATTTCTACCTGCGCACACACCACGTTCTCTTGGACGGGTACGGCGCCCACACCATGGTCCGGCACATCGCGGCCGTCTATTCGGGAGCAGCGCCCGAGACCGGCGAAGTCGACTTCTCCGAATTCGACCTGATCCGCAACGCGGATCAGAAGTATCAGCAGTCTTCGCGCAGTCGTGTCGATGCCGAGTACTGGAAAAACGTCGTGCGTGAACCTTCGGACATCACCGACCTGGGCGGGACGCGCAGGCCGGTGGCACCACGCCACCCGTTGGTTCGCGAACTGGTGTACACGCATCGATTCGAGGAGAACCGGCCTGTCCGACTCGATGTCGCAAGGGTTGTCGCGACAGTAGCGGTGTTCATCGCGAAAACCACAGGACAGCAAGATGTTTCGTTGTCTCTGCCGGTGTCGGCACGCACGACTGCGGCACTGAAAAAATGTACGGGCATGGTCTCGAACATGGTGCCGCTGCTCATTCGAGTCCATGACGGCGACACCATCGGCGCACTGACCGATCGGGTAGCCGAGTCCCTAGTCGGCGCGCTGCGGCACCAACAATTCCGGCGCTGGCCGGACCTGATCGCCCAGGCAACCCGACCCGACATGAACATCGAATTCGGCCCGGCGGTCAACATCCTCGACTTCGCCACCCCGTTGCATTTCGGTTCTTCCGAAGTGACGTACAACGTATTGACCACCTATCCCATACAAGACTGCGCAATCAACATCTATCCCCAATTGGGTGATGGCACGCCGCGAATTCAGTTCATGTGGAATCCGGATCGGTACGCCGCCGACGACATCGCCAGGCACATGACCCGTTTGGAAATGCTTCTCGACCGCCTCGTGGTGGCGGACTCGTCGGTGACGGTGGGAGAGGTGTCGTTGCTGGCCACCGGTGAACGCGATCTGGTGCTGTCGGTGTGGTCCGGTGCCCGAGTGGCGGCGCCGGTCGGGTTGGCGCCGCAGTTACTGGCGGCGGCGGTGGCGGCCGGCCCGGACGCGCCGGCAGTCGTCGACGGTGCCCGGGAGGTGTCGTATCGCGAGCTCGATCGGTGGTCGACGAGGGTGGCGCGGGTGCTGATCGAGGAGGGCGTCGGCCCGGAGCGCGCGGTGGGTGTGGCGATGGATCGCCGTGTGGAGTTGGTGGTGGCATGGTGGGCGGTGGTCAAGGCCGGCGGGGTGTATGTGCCGCTGGATCCCGCCCATCCGGCCGAGCGAATCACCACGGTGCTGGACGCGGTGGGGGCGGTGTGCGTATTGACCTACGGGTCCGACACGGTAGCCGGGGCCGCGGCGCGTCCGATAGTGCGCATCGACGCTCCGGATGTGTCCGGGCGGTCCGCGGAGGCGATCACGGACGCCGATCGGCCGGCTGGGCTGAGGGTGGACAACACCGCGTATGCGATGTTCACCTCGGGATCCACCGGCGCCCCCAAGGGAGTCGCGGTCAGCCATGCCGGTCTGCTGGGGTTGGCCGCGGCGCAGCGGGCGGTGTTCGGGCTGGGCGCAGGTGCACGGATTTCGATGGTGGCCGCGCCGAGTTTCGATGCGTCGATCTTCGATATGTTGTGGGCAGCCGGGTCGGCCGCGGCGCTGGTGGTGGCACCACCGCACGTGTATGCCGGGGAGGCGTTGACCGCTTTCCTGCAGGACCAGCAGGTCAGCGCGGCGGTGTTCACCCCGACGGTGCTGTCGTCGCTGGATCGGGCCCGGCTGGACCGGGTGGGCACACTGGTCACCACCGGGGAGGCCTGCCCGGAGGAGTTGGTGGCCGCCTGGGCTCCGGGACGGCAGATGTTCAACGGCTACGGCCCCACCGAGACCACCATCGGCGCCACCCTTGCGCCCCTGTCGTCGAGGCAGCCGGTCAGCATCGGCACCCCGATTCCAGGGATATGCGCGCTCGTGCTCGACGCGCGGCTGCACCCGACCCCGGTCGGGGTGGTGGGCGAGCTGTATCTGGGCGGGCCCGCGCTGGCGCGCGGCTATGTGGGCCGGCCGGACTTGACCGCGGAACGGTTCGTGGCCAACCCCTACGGGGACGCCGGGACGCGTGTGTATCGCACCGGTGACCTGGTGCGCTGGACCTCCACCGGCACCCTGATGTACGTGGGCCGCGCCGACACCCAGATCAAGCTGCGCGGGCAACGCATCGAACTCGCCGAAATCGAGAACACGCTGCTGGCCTGCCCCCAGGTCACCCAGGCCGCCGCGACCATGCACCGGAGCAGCACCGGCGCCCACCTCATCGCCTACGTCACCCTCGATCACACCGCCACCGATCACGATGCCGACATCGTCGGACAGTGGCGGCATATGAACAACGAGCTGTACGACGCCGAGGTGGCGTCGTCGGAGTTCGGCATGGATTTCCGGGGCTGGAACAGCAGCTACACCGATGATCCGATTCCGCTCGAGGAGATGCTGGAGTGGCGTGCGGCCACGGTGGATCGCATCCTCGCGCTGCGGCCGCGGCGGGTGTTGGAGATCGGTGCGGGCTCCGGACTGGTGTTGTCACAGATCGCTCCGCGGTGTGAGCGCTATGTTGCCACCGACGTGTCAGCGGTGGCGATCGACAATCTCGCGCACTCGCTCGAGCAGTCGCGGATCCCGTGGCGTGACCGAGTCCAGCTGCTGACCCAGCCGGCGCACGTCACCGAGGCATTGCCGCGAGGCTACTTCGACACGATCATTCTCAACTCGGTCGTCCAGTACTTCCCCACCAAGGATTATCTGACCGAGGTGAGCGATGCCGCTATGGATCTGCTGGCCCCCGGTGGGGCGATGTTCATCGGCGACGTCCGTAATCACACCCTGCAGGCAGCGTTTCGCACAGCGGTCGCGCTGGCCCGCACCGCCACCACCGACGCCGCCGAGATCCGCCGGCAAGTCCGGCTCGCCGTGCTCAGCGAACCCGAATTGCTACTGGCCCCCGAGTTCTTCACCGGCTGGGCCGCCGGTCGTCCGTCGGTGGCCGGAATCGACATACAGGTCAAACGCGGATCGGCCGACAACGAACTCAACAGGTACCGGTACGACGTCATCGTCCACAAAACGCCCACTCCGGTCCGCTCACTGGCAACAGCACCCTCTTGGGCATGGACTCGATTCGCAGGGCTGCGCGGGCTGCATACCGAGCTGATCTCCCGACATCCCGCCACCGTGCGCATTACCGGCATCCCCCGTACCGGACTGATCACCGATGTCCGCATCGAACACGCCCTCGCAGACGGCTTACCCGTGGCCGACGCACTCGCCCGGGCCGCCGCGACTTCCGACACCACTACACCCGAACAGTTGCACCGCTTGGGCGAAACCACCGGATACCACGTAGCCGTCACCTGGGGCGCCCAGCCCGGCACCCTCGATGCCGTTTTCATCACCCCCACCGACCCCGACCGCCGGCACGCCCCACCGCTGACCGAGGTCTACCTGCCCACCACCGGAGACCATCGAATCACCACCCACGCCAATAACCCCCACACCAACACCGAGATCAACGCCGTCCGGCAGCGGTTGAGCGCGTGGTTGCCCGAGTACATGGTGCCGGCGCAGATTGTGGTGCTCGACGAGTTCCCGCTGACCTCCTCGGGCAAAATCGACCGTAACGCCTTGCCTGCACCGATGTTTGCCGCCACGCCCTTCCGGGCGCCGCAGACTCGGGTCGAGAAGATCGTCGCCGAGGTGTTCGCGGAGGTATTGGGTCGGGACCGAGCGGGGCTCGATGACGATTTCTTCGCCCTGGGTGGAAACTCGTTGACTGCTACCCGGGTGAGCGCGCGGCTGCAGTTCGCGCTGGGCCGAGAAGTGCCGGTGCGATATCTGTTCGACGCGTCCACGGTCGAGGGTCTCGCCGACTATCTGCACTCGCATCGTGGCGAGCCCGCTCGCTCGCCGCTGCAGGCCATGCCG
>NZ_JBMVFU010000039.1:0-50071 GCF_049538315.1 Nocardia sp. AB354
CGCCTCGCGCAACTGCACCCGATCCGCCACCCGGCGCATACCGCGACCGCCACCGCCGGCGACCGCCTTCACGAACACCGGGAAGTCCATCTCCTCCGATGCCCGCAGCAGCTCCTCGACATCGGCCGAGGGCGCGCTGGAGTTCAGCACCGGAAGCCCGGCCGCCTTCGCCGCCGCGATGGCCCGCGCCTTGTTACCGGTCAGTTCGAGCACCTCGGCCGAGGGGCCGATGAACGTGATCCCCTCGGCCGCACAGGCCGCGGCGAGGTCCGGATTCTCCGACAGGAAGCCGTAGCCGGGATAGACCGCATCGGCGCCGGCGGACTTGGCGGCGCTGATGATCTCGGGAATCGAGAGGTAGGCGCGCACCGGATGCCCGGGGACACCGATCTGGTACGACTCGTCGGCCTTGAGGCGATGCACCGAATTGCGATCCTCATTCGGGAATACTGCAACGGTTTCCACACCGAGCTCGTAGGCGGCGCGGAACGCCCGGATGGCGATTTCCCCGCGATTGGCGACCAGCACTTTGGAGAACATGAATTCCGTTATTTCTCGTCGTTGGAGGCGCCGTCCGGGAGATGGAAAGGTTGGTTGCTCAGCACGTTGGACGTGCTGAGCAACCAACCCAGGGCACACCCGCCGTAGTGGACGGCGGTCTCGGCCGGTGTGCCGGTCTATACAGCGGTCGCGCGGGCGCCCACCGCCCGGCCCAGTGCGGTGTCGAGAGCCGTGCCGTCCTCGTCGGCGAGCGCTGCGGTGCGCAGTCTGGCCAGCCGGGCCGCGGCGTCGGGCATGCCGGTGATCTCCTGGGCCGCCCGCAGGAGCTTGGCAAAGCTGTCGTTGCCGTGCTCGTATGTGGCGCCGTAGCCCTTGAGGACTCGTTGGCATTCGACGATTTCGCGGGCAAGCTCCGCGTCGCTGGCCGCAGCCGAAAGTGCGATCCTCATCCACTCGTCAATGGCGGCTTGTTCTCTGACGAATCGCAGCGATCGTGGCCGGATGGGCCGCAGTCGTGCGGTGATCGACAACGCGGTGTATCCGCCCATCGAGCTGGTGTTGATCGTCATGCCCCGGCTGGTCGCGGAGTGCACGATTCGCTCGAAGGTCTTGGAGCGCCGCAGCAGGGCGCCGAGCCATGCCGGCATGGTGTCGGTGATCTCGTCGACCTGCGGGTGCAGATACTCACGAACCTGAATGAGCTGGTTGTCCTCGGCCCGTGCCTCGGTTCGGATGCGGGACATCCGGTGTTTGCGGACCTTCTGCAGCGCAACCTGAATGGTGTCCTGGTAGCACATCCACAGCGACAGATGGCGTGCCGCCTCGAGGGTGAGCCGGGCCGCGCCATCGCTGTCCGGGTCCAGCGCGGCGAATTCGCGCACGCGGTTCAGGTACAGCTGGGTGTAGGAGAGGTTCTGGTACACCGCCGTGCGCACCAGGCCGTGCAGAATCATCGATCGTGCCGCGGCGGGGAGACTTTCAACTTGCGAGGCAAGCCGCCGCAGCTTCGGGCCGACGAGTGCACCCGGATCACTCGCGGCAATGTCGTTGCGGCGCTTTTCCTCCCGCTCCTTCTTCTCCTCGGCAGACAGGGGCTTGGGAATGAGGGTGAGTTCCACCGGACTCGGCTTGCGCGGAGCATCGGTAGCGTCCGGCTCGGTCGCCGCAGTGAAGCCGCCGTCGAACGCCCGCAGCGATTGCTCCACGCCCTTGCCGAAGTCGCGGATCGGCTGCTCGAACTGTTCGTGATCGAACGGGAGCACACCGCAGCCGGCCAGCGCGCCGAACAGCGACGCGCTGATCACGCTTCGTGCGTCTTCAGCCATCGTCATGAAGTCAGCGGATATCAATCGTTTCGAACCCCGTCGTGCGGTATCGAGCAGGGCGGCGCTGTCAACGCGCCCGTCGCCCAGTGCCATCCGTTCGTCGATCGCATACACCCGGTGCGTCGATGTGATGAGGGTGGTCCGATCGGGTGTGCTGAAGCCACGCTGGACGGCGCGAGCCGCCTCCATCAGCTCGGAAGCGATGACCACATCAACTTCCCCGGGGGTGGGAAAGACGCTGAGGACGGGCTCGCTGCGGCCGACGACGGTACCGCTGTCGGCGGCCGGATGCTTTGCGGGGGGAAACAGTTCGACGTAGTACACCGTGGCCCCGGTCCGCTGCGCGACGCCCGGTACCGAGGTGGTTTGGGCGTACCAGCCGGCCGTCTCGGCTACGGCGACGGTCCAGTCCGCGAGAACACCGCCGCCTTCGCCGCCCATCGCCAGGATGGCCAGTGTGATCGGGCGGTTCCCGTCGTTCCAGCTCGACATCACGCGACCTCCAAACCTGCGATGCGACGTTCGATTCCCCTCGAGAGAAGCCCTATCCACCATGTGCGCAGCCGTGCGAGCACGCGATCTCGACGAGTCGGGTTGTACACCACGTCGGTGCGGTAGAACGACGGGCACAACACGGCAGCATGGGCGTTTGCCCCGCAGACGCCGCATCCGACACAGCTGTCCAGCACGGTCGCGATGGGATCAGTGCGCATCGGGTCCGGATTATCGGTGATGGTCAACGACGGGCAGCCGGAAATCCGTATGCAGGCGTGATCGCCGGTGCACGTCTCCGGATCGACTCCGAAGCGCTCGCGAACAACTCGATCGCCATTCTTCAACGCCTGCCCTCGTTGAGCTTTCACCCGCCGCTGCCGGTTGAGCTGGCATTCGCTCTGCATGACAAGGACTTTCGGGCCTTGTGCTTCGGTGGTGAGCGCCTCGACGAAGGTGTCGCGAACATGGGTGACGTCGTAGGTGTTGTCGATCGTCTTGGCCCACTCGACGCCTATGCCGCGTACCGCGCGTTCGATCGGGTGTTGCGTGGAGCGGGCAGGCAGATCGGCGTGCGAGGAGAGCACGTCCTGGCCACCGGTCGCGGCGGCATAGTCGTTGTCGACTACGACCAGAAGTTGGTCGTTTTTGTTGAACACGGCGTTGCCGACGCCGCTCGAGAGCCCGTTGTGCCAGAATCCGCCGTCTCCCATCACCGCGATGGTGCGGCGGTCGGAATCCTTGGAATTCAACGCCGACGCCGCCGCGGAGCCGAGGCCGTAGCCCATCGTGGTCGCACCGAGGTTGAACGGCGCATTGATGGAGAACAGATGGCAGCCTATGTCGGCGCTGATGTGATGCTGTCCGGTTTCGCGTTCGGCGAGTTTGAGCCCGGAGAAGATGGGCCGTTCGGGGCAGCCGGTACACAGACCCGGCGGGCGTGGCTGCACGAGCTGCGGATCGACCCGAAGAGCGAAGGGGCTGGCCGGGTCGTCCGCCGGGCGCAGTAACGCAGGCGCGCCGGTGATCACTTCGGGCAGGTACTGGCTCAGAAACGTCTGCAGACCACGCGTGACCACCAGCGAGGTGTACTCGCCTGCCATGGTGAACATGTCCTTGCCGTGCAGGGTGGTCGGCACGGCGGCGCGGCGGAGGATCGTGTTGATGTTCTGCTCCACGAAATCCGGCTGGCCTTCTTCGAGTAACAACACCGCCCGCTTGTTCGCGCAGAAGTCGATGACTTCGGAGTCGATGACCGGATACGCCACGTTCATCACATACAGCGGTATCTTGGTGTCGCCGAACGCGTCCGAGCAGCCCAGCATCTCCATCGAGCGGTTCAGGGTGTTGTACAGCCCTCCCTGCGCGATGATGCCGATGTCGGCGCGATCGTTGGCGAACACCTCGTTGAGTCCATGCTCGCGGATGTACTGCACCGCGGCAGGCCACCGATTCTCGACCTTCTCCTTCTCGTGCTGGAAGCTGGCCGGCGGCAACACGATTCGGCTCAGATCCCGCTTCGGCTGCTGGGTCGCCTCGGTGACCGTCATCTGCGGGCGCTGGTTGTCCTTGGCCTCGAACGCGCCATGCAGGTGACACGACCGCAACCGCAGCAACAGGAACACCGGGGTGTTGCTGGCCTCGGACAGCTCGAAGCCGGATTGGACAGCGTTGACGATGGCGGTGATGTTCGGTCGCGGATCCAACAGCCACATCTGCGATTTCATCGCGAAGGCATGCGAGCGCTCCTGCATGATGCTCGAGCCCTCGCCATAGTCCTCACCGAGGATGACCAGGGCGCCTCCGGTGACGCCGCCGCTGGCCAGATTGGCAAGGGCGTCTGCGGCAACGTTGGTTCCGACCGTCGACTTCCAGGTAACGGCGCCGCGCAGCGGATAGTGCACCGATGCAGAGAGCATGGCGGCCGCGGTGGCTTCCGAGGCCGAGTTCTCGAAGTAGACACCGAGTTCGTCCAGGACCTCCTTGGCGTCGCTCAGGACGTCCATCAGATGCGAGATCGGCGCACCCTGATAGCCGCCAACGTAGGCGACGCCGGACTGCAGCAGTGCCTTGGTGACCGCGAGGATGCCCTCGACGTGCAGGGTAGTGCCGGCCCCCTGGCGTAGCTTGCCGACCTCGTTCGCGAATGACCGTTCAGCCATCGATTGTCCTCCGTACGTTCAGCGTTCGACCAGCGCGAGCACTCGGGCCGGGCTGCCGGATCCGCCGATGATCGGCAGCGGCGATACGACGATCACGGCCCCGGTCTCGGGCAGCTGCCCGAGATTGCGCAGGCTGGTCAGTCCCCATTTGTTGGCACCCAGCAGTGTGTTGTGGCAGGGGAAGGGCATCTCGAATCCGGCGGCTGCGCCCGCGTCGGTGCCGACTGTTTCCACGCCGAATCCGACCAGCGGCGATTCCACTGCCAGCCACTTGGCACAGTCGACTGAGACGCCGGGAGTGTGGCCGTCGTTGGCGAACGCTGCGGCGTCGTTGCCGCGCGCCTCCCAGCCGGTTCGATAGAGCAGCCAGCCGCCGCTGGGGAGCGGGCCGTGTTCTTTCTCCCACGCGAGCACGTGGTCGACCTCGAGCAGGAAATCGGGATCTTGGGCAACTTCGGCGGTCAGGTCGATGACCGCGGCGGGAGCGACCAGGGTGTGCAGGGGCGCCTGCGAGACGTCGTGGCAGTCCTTCCCGCTCACCCAGTGCACCGGGGCGTCGAGGTGGGTGCCGGTGTGCTCACCGGTGTGGATGTTGTTCCAATACCATGCCGGTCCTCGGTCGTCGTAGTTGCTGATTTCCTCCAGCCGGAACGGAATTGTGTTCGCGAACGGCGGCGGCAGCTGCAAGATGGGGGTGGACTCCTGCAGCGGCGTGGTCAGGTCGACGATCTCGACCGCCCCTGAACGGGTCGCATCGATGAGTGTGGTGAGTAGGGGCATTTGGAACTCCTGCGGTGACTGGGTGTTGTCGAGTGTGTTCCACGGCACATCTGGGCGCTATCCGTGCGACGCGCCGGTTGTCCGGGTTGCGCTACGGGTTGGTCATTGTTTGCGCCGGCGCAAACCTGGGCTGCGGCGGGTGAGTGTGCTCGCGACGAGATGCCCGGAACCACCACCGAGTCCTGGGCCGGGGTGGGTGGAGGCGCCGATGTGCCACAGATGGTGAACCGGCGTCGCGTGGCGGCCTGCGGACGGCAGCGGCCGCCATAGGTAGCTTTGGTCCATCTCGCCGGAGCCGCCGTATGGGTCGCCGGCGACTGCGTTGACGTTGTATGCCGAAAGGTCGGGCGGGGTGATGACATCCACGGCCAGAACCTTCGCGAACAGATCCGGTGCGTGAGCCGCGATCCGGCGCAGCACGCGGTCTGCGTAGCCCTTCGCCAGTGCGGGCGTCCATCCGGCACTGGTGTCCAGTTCACCGGCCGCGTCACCGCGGGGAGCGAAGGGCACCTCCTGCAATTGCAGCCAGAGAGCGGCGCCGTCTCGGGGTACTCGGCTTGGGTCCAGCACGTACTGCTGGCCCACGACAATGGTGGGACGACAGGGAAGCAGTCCGGCTTCGGCTTCGGCGCAGGCGATTCCGGTGCTGTCGGCACCATTGGACACGTGGATGAGCGGGATTTCGGCGAGCCTCGAATCGTTCCACTCGAGCGGCGCGGACAACGCGACATGGATCTGCATTTCCGCGCGGCCGTACCGGAATCGCCCGGCTTCGGTGTGGATGGCGGGCGGTACTGCGGCGCGCGGGAGCAGCTCGCCGTACAACGTGGTCGGTGTCACCGAGGCGAGAACTGCGCGGCGGGCCCGGAAAGTCTGCCCGGCGGCGACGACACCGACTGCCCGTCCGTTCTCGACGAGAATTCGCTCGACGTGGGTGTCGGTCCGCACGGTGACATGCAGCGACTCCAGGAGCGAGCGGAACGCGGTGACGAATTGCCCCGCGCCGCCGGCGACGACGGGAAGCCCGGCCCCGTGGACCGTAGCGGCGAGCAGCGGGATCATGAATCCGCCCGAGGCGTGATCAGGAGACAGTCCCGCGTGCAGTAGCCATGGCGCGTAGAGGTGGTCGACCTCGGAGCCCTGGAATGTGCTTCTGGCATAGCTACGACCGCTGGTCAGCATTGTCCGCATCCAGTATTCGCTACCGTGGCGACCGGCCTTCCGGGCGAGCCCGGCGAGCGGGCGCAGTATTGCGCGTGAACGCAGTTCGCTACCCATCAGCCCGCCGATCGGGCCCATGCTCTCGCCGAGCTTGTCCAACATCTGCAGGTAGGTGCTCGCGTCCCCCGGATCGGCGAATTCGCCGGTGGTGACCTGGGGGTCGCGGTGGGCAAGGGTGGTGCGGCCGTCGTCGGCGACGCTGGCGATCACCCAGGTGTCGGTGTTGCGGTACTGGAGTCCGTGCTGATGCAGGAGCTCGCCCAGGCTCGCGTAGGCAGCACCTGTCACGAATAGTGGATGCCACGAGGCGTAGGTGTCGTGCAGATAGCCGGGAAGGGTGCGCTCTTCGCTGGCGATGAAGCCCCCCATGTCGGCGTTGCGCTCGAGCAGCAGCACGGACCATCCGGCTCGGGCCAGTTCGGCGGTCGCGACCAGGCCGTTGATTCCCGATCCAACGACGATCGCGTCTGTGTCGGCAGTCATGCCGGAGAACCTCCTGGCGTGCGGCAGCCTGATGTGATGTCGGTCATACCGTGGAAAATAAAGATGTCGCGAAGCAGTGGCTATCCGTCGTACGCGGCGTCTATGCGGAAAGCGCGGCGATGGAGAAAACGTTGCCGGAGTTCGGCTTCCGCTCGAGGACCGAACTCCGGCGGCACGGCGTATCTCAGGCGCGGCGGTAGCCCACGAGGATCGAGTCGTCCACGTCGGGCAGGTTGACCACGATGTTGTCGGGCGTGCGGGCGGTGAGCCACACCAATTCCTCGGTGGTGCTCATGTTGACCTCTACGTGCGGCATGAACGGCGGGACGAATACGAAGTCGCCTTCATTCATGTCGACGTATTCCTGGTAGTTCTCGCCGAAATAGATTCGCCCGACGCCCTTGAGGATGTATCCGCCGGTCTCGGCCTCGCCGTGGTGATGCGGAAGAGACCGGTACCCGGGTGCGTTGTACACGCGGCCGTACCAGATTTTGGTGGCCGGTGTGTGCTGCGGGCTGACGCCTGATGCGCGCTTGCAGTCGCCGGACTGGGCGGTGTCGGTGTACAGCTGGCCGGCGCGTGTGACGAACGGGGCAACTTTTTCCCCGGTGATCTCGTTGGTCATCGCGATTTCCTTTCCGTCCCGTCAGGCGGGCACACTTGTGGTCGGCAGGCAGTGATCAGATTGCGTAGCAGGCCGATTCCTTCGATCTCGGTCTCCACGACGTCGCCGGCACGCAGGAACCGCGGCGGGTCCGCCGCCACACCGACACCGCCGGGCGTTCCGGTCAGGACGACATCCCCCGGTCGCAGCGTGGTGAATTCGGAGATGTAGCAAAGCAGGGTCACCGCGTCGAAGACGAGATCGTCGGTCGAGCCGGTTTGCTCGGTGACCCCGTTGATCCGGCAGACGATGCGCAGTCCGTCGCGCGGATCTGCCTCGTCCGGGGTGACTAGGTCCGGGCCCAGCGGGGTGGTTGCGTCGAAGGCCTTACCCTGCAGCCATTGCGCCGTGCGGCGCTGCCAGGCGCGGGCCGAGAAGTCGTTGGCGACTGTGTATCCGGCGATACCGGCGCGGGCGGCGGCGGCATCGGCGTGCCGGAGCGTGGCACCGACCACGATGGCCAGCTCCGCCTCCCAGTCCAGGCCGACCCCTTCCGCCGGGCCCGGTAAGGCGATGTCCGTGTCCCAGGCGGTGAGAGTGTCGGCGAACTTAGCGAAGAGAGTGGGGAATTCGGGTTCCGGCCGGCCCATCTCGGCAATGTGGGCGCGATAGTTATGGCCGCAGCAGATGATCTTGCTGGGCGCCGTGACCAGCGGAGCGGGGTCTCCCCGCAGATCCGGCTGCCGCGCGGCAAGTTGCGGCGCGGTGCGCCAGTCAGCAGTGGCGACCAGGGCGCCGACGTCGGGCGCGCTGGTCGCGCACCACAGCCCGTCGAGGAGGACTTCGGCGCGGCTGCCGGCATCGGAAAAAACTGTTCGCGCACGCATTGGGAAAACTCCAAGGATCGGCCGGGTTGTTGTTGGCGGCGGCGGAGAGCTTGTCGAATAGGAATCGTATGTAGCGCTCTTGACGACCGTAACGATAACAGCATATCGTCGGGTGCGCCACAAGTTGCCGAACTCGCCTTCCGGCGGGGCTCACCACACAGGGAGACGTCCATGTCTGTCGAACACATCAACCCGCCCGAACTGGTGAAGCCGTCCGGGTTCGCGCACGCTTCGCGCTGCCGCGACATCGTTCACCTCGCGGGACAGACAGCGTTGACGCCTGAGGGCACGATCGTCGAGGGCGGGATCGTCGAGCAGTTCCGGCAGGCGTTCACCAACCTGCTGACCGCGCTTAAGGCAGCCGGCGGACGGCCGGAGAACCTGTTGAGCGTCACGGTCTATCTGCTCGACATTCCCGACTACCAGGCCCACGGCAAACAGATCGGGCGGATCTGGCGGGAACTGGCCGGAACCGAGTACCCGGCGATGGCCGGTATCGGTGTCACCCGGCTGTGGCAGCCCGAAGCGCTGATCGAGATCCAGGGAGTCGCTGCGCTGGACGTAGAGCCGGTCTGACGGGATTCGCTCCCTGCATCATGAAAGGTCCAGAAACGATGTTTTCGCCCTCAGCGCACATCGACACCTTCTGCCGGGACAATCTCCCGCCGCGAGACGAATGGCCCGAGCTCGTTTTCGATCTGCCCGCGTTGACCTATCCCGAGCGCCTCAACTGTGCGACCGCTCTGCTCGACGCGGCAGTAGCGACCCACGGGCGCGTCAAGCCCTGCCTGCTGACCGGCGATTCCGTATGGACCTACGGCGATCTACTCGATCGGGCAAACCAGATCGCCCACGTTCTGACAGCGGACCTCGGGCTGCTGCCGGGGAACCGGGTGTTGTTGCGCGCCCCGAACACCCCGTGGCTGGTCGCCTGCTGGTTCGGAGTGGTCAAGGCCGGCGGCGTAGTGGTCACGACGATGCCGTTGTTGCGGGCGCCCGAGCTGTCGAAACTGATCGAGTTGACGAGCCCGGCGGTGGCGCTGTGTGACAGCCGCTTGGTAGACGAACTTTTGGCGTCTGCCCCCGATCTGACGATCGTTCCATTCGGTGGACAGGCCGCGGATGATCTGGCCGCTCGCAGCGAAACGAAGTCCACCGTGTTCGACGACGTCGCTACCGCGGCGGATGACGTCGTGCTGCTGGCGCCGACCTCGGGCACCACCGGCGCACCCAAGGCGACGATGCATTTCCATCGCGACCTGCTCGCCATCACCGATACTTTCTCCGCTGGTGTGCTGACACCGACCGCGGACGATGTGTTCATCGGTACACCGCCGATGGCATTCACCTTTGGTCTCGGCGCGCTGGTCGCTTTCCCGCTGCGCGTGGGCGCCTCGGTGGTGCTGCTCGAACGGCCCGATCCGTCGACCCTGGTCGAGGTCATCGAGACCTTCGGGGCGACAGTGCTCTTCACCGCTCCGACCGCGTACAAGGCACTGCTCAAGCGCGAGGACCTCGGGCGCCTGAAATCGCTGCGGCGCTGCGTATCTGCCGGCGAACACCTGCCGGAGGCGGTCTTCACGCAGTTCCGTGAACGGACGGGTCTCGAGATCATCAACGGGATCGGCGGGACCGAACTGCTGCACATCTTCATCTCGGCGGCCGACGACGACATCCGGCCTGGAGCGACAGGCCGGGCGGTTCCCGGCTTCCGCGCCGAAATCCAGGACGACAACGGTGATCCGGTTCCCGACGGCACGCCGGGTTTGCTCGCAGTGAAGGGCCCGGTCGGGTGTCGCTACCTCGCCGATCCTCGCCAGCGGACCTATGTCCGCAACGGCTGGAATATCACCGGCGACACCTACACCCGTGATGCCGACGGCTACTTCTGGTATCACGCGCGCAGCGACGACATGATTGTGTCCTCCGGCTACAACATCGGGGCCCCCGAGGTCGAAACGGTGCTGGATCTGCATCCGGATGTGGTGGAGAGCGCGGTGATCGGTGTCCCCGACGACGATCGCGGCATGATCGTGCACGCCGCAGTCGTGCTGCGCGACGGGGTGAGCGGCGGTGCCGAGAAGGCGCGTGAGCTACAGGATTTCGTCAAGCAGACCGCCGCCCCGTACAAGTATCCGCGCAGTATCGAATTCCTCGAGAGCCTGCCGCGCAACCCGAGTGGGAAGCTGCAGCGATTCAGGATCCGCGAACGCTGGGAGGCGAGCAGATGATCCAGACCGTTGTCCAGCGTCCGGTCGATTGGCAGGACACCGACGCGTCGGGGCACTACCACCACAGCACGGTCGTGCGCTGGGTCGAGGCCGCCGAGGCGGTGCTGCTGGACAGCGTCGGGCTGGGCTGGCTGTTCGGCCGGATCCCGCGGGTGCGATACGAGGTCGACTACATCGACCGACTGTGGTTCGGCGACACCGCTTCGATCGAGTTGTCAATCAAGCGCATCGGCACGACCTCCCTGCGCTACGACTTCACCATCATCCGCATTCCGGCTTCGCCATCCACCGCAGCAGGCGCGCGGGCCATCGCGGCGCGCGGCGCATTGACTACGGTCCACGCCCCGGATGCCGGGGGGGCTCAACCATGGCCCGCAGATGTCGTCGCGGCATTGCGCGGCACCGAGACCAATTCCATGACAACCCGAGAGGTGTGAAGCAGAGATGCGTATCGCTGTTATCGGCGGAGGACCCGCAGGCCTGTACTTCTCCGCGCTGATGAAACAACTGGACCCCGCCCACGAAATCACGATCTGGGAGCGCAATGCCCCGGACGACACCTTCGGTTTCGGCGTCGTGTTCTCCGACGAGACGCTCGGCGGCATCGAGCATGCCGATGAGCAGGTCTATCGGACGATGAGCGAGCAGTTCGCGCGCTGGAGCGATATCGACATTCACTACCGTGGCGAAGTCCGGACCTCGGGCGGCCAGGGCTTCGCGGCGATGAGCCGCAAAGAGTTGCTGCACATTCTGCAGGAGCGGTGTGTCGAGCTCGGTGTCACCATTCACTTCCGAACGATGGCGCCGGACGTCGAGCAACTTTCGGCCACCCACGATCTGGTCCTGGCCGCCGACGGCATCAACTCCGCGACTCGCGAGAGATTCAGCGACGTGTTCGGACCGAGCCTGGATACGCGGCACAACAAGTACATGTGGCTGGGCACCGACCGGGTCTTCGAGGCATTCGAATTCTTCGTCGAGCACACGCCATACGGCATCATGCAGGTGCACGCCTACCCGTTCAGCGCGACGCAGAGCACGTTCATCGTCGAGATGCACGAATCAGTGTGGCGCAAAGCGGGTTTCAGTGAATTCGCCGACCGCGATTTCGCGTCCGGGGAGAGCGACGAGAAGTCGATCGCGTTGCTGGCGGAGATCTTCGGAGACGAGCTGGGCGGTCACGGCCTGGAGGCCAACAACTCTCGGTGGATCAACTTCCGGACCGTCCGCAACCGGACCTGGCGGCACCGCAATATAGTCCTCATGGGCGATGCGGCGCACACCGCTCATTTCTCTATCGGTTCGGGCACCAAGCTCGCGATGGAGGATGCCCTCGCCCTCGCGGCGTGCCTGCACGAAAACGATTCCATCGCAGCGGGACTCGATGCCTATGAGAGCGAGCGGAAACCTGTCGTCGAGTCCATCCAGCGTGCCGCGCAGGCCAGCCTGGAGTGGTTCGAAACCATCGGCCAGTACGCCGGGCAGCATCCCGATCAGTTCGCGTTCAACCTGCTGACCCGCAGCCGTCGGATCACCTATGACAACCTGCGGTTGCGCGACGACGGCTTCGTCGACACCATCGACGGCTGGTATCTGTCTGTGCAGGACCAGATCACTGAGGCCGAATCCGCCCGGCCGCCTATGTTCTACCCGCTGCGCCTCAAAGGTGTCGAGCTGCCCAACCGAGTGCTGGTGTCGCCGATGGACATGTACTCCGCGGTCGACGGAGTGCCCACCGATTTCCATCTGGTCCACCTGGGTGGTAAAGCGCTCGGCGGCGCGGGCCTGGTGATGACCGAGATGGTGTGCGTCTCGTCAGAAGGGCGGATCACGCCCGGTTGCGCCGGGCTGTACACCGAGGAGCAGGAACGGGCGTGGGCTCGCGTGGTCGACTTCGTGCACACCAACTCCCGGTCGAAGATCGGGGTTCAGCTGGGGCACTCGGGCCGCAAGGGCTCGACAAAGGTGATGTGGGAAGGTATCGACGACCCGCTGCCGGTCGGTGGATGGCAGACTGTGGGCCCCTCGCCGGTGCCCTACGGCGAGGGAAGCCAGACACCGCGGGAGCTGACCCCCACCGACCTGGACGACATCACTGCCCAGTTCGTCGAGGCTGCGCGTGGGGCGGACCGGGCCGGATTCGATCTGCTCGAATTGCACTGTGCGCATGGTTATCTGTTGTCTTCATTCCTGTCTCCGCTGGCCAATACCCGGACTGACGAGTTCGGTGGTTCATTGGAAAACCGGCTGCGCTTCCCGCTGCGGGTGTTCGATGCCGTCCGTGCGGTGTGGCCCGTTGATCGCCCACTGTCGGTCCGCATCTCGGCGACCGATTGGGCCGAGGGCGGCAATACGCTGGACGATGCGGTCGAGATCGCACGGGCGTTCGCCGAACATGGTGTGGATGTGCTGCACGTATCGTCCGGCCAGGTGGTCAAGCACGAGAAGCCGGCGTACGGACGCAGCTACCAGACACCTTTCGCCGACCGGATTCGGCACGAGGTCGGCGTCGAGCATGGTGTCGCGGTCGTGGCCGTCGGAGCGATCTCATCCTACGACGATGTGAACTCGATTCTGCTGGCCGGCCGTGCGGATATGGTCGCGATCGGGCGCGCACATCTCTGGGATCCGCAGTGGACGCTGCATGCGGCCGTGGAGCAGGACTACCGGGGAGAGGGTGCCGAATGGCCGGCACAGTTCCGGGCCGGCAACCGGAAACCGCCGACGAGCCGTAAGGATGGTCCGCCGCCGCGCTTGCAGTTGGTTCGTGACGCGGATCGCCCGGCGCTGCTGCGAAACCGCTGGCAACCTGCGCAGGCCAGCTGACGCGCTATCAGCGTACCGGCACGTCACACCCGGTCACCCGAAGACGAAGTCCTCGGGTGACCGGGTTTCCTTGTGTTAAGCGCTTTCTAGTTGTCCCCCGAGCTTCGTCGCGGTCGACGGTCAGCGATAGCTGTGCTGTGCTTGCACGCCGGTTGAGTGTTTACGGGTCGACTCGTCGCTTGCCAATCGCAGGGTCTGAGACGGGGATTCGCCGAACACACGGCGATACAGCACTGAGAATCGACCCGCGTGCAGGAATCCCCACCGGATCGCGACATCGGTGACGGTGGTGGCGGTCGGGTCGGCCTGGAGCAGATCGGTTCGTACCCGCCGCAGGCGTACATCACGCAAATAGGCCATCGGCGTGGTGTCGTAGTGTCGCCGAAATCCCTCTTGCAGTGTGCGGGTGCCGATCCCGACGGCCTCGGCGATATCGTCGACTGTCAGCGGCTCGTGGGCGTGTGCCTCGATAAGTTCGGCTGCCCGCGCGATAGGCCGGGTGACAACCGGTTCCGGGCTTCGGTCGAGTTCGCCCCGGTAGTTGTTCGCTTGGCCGAGGATGAGCTGACTGATCAGCAACCCTTGAAACTCACGGACGGGGATGGACGACGGGTCGACAGCGATGTCGATGGCGTCGACGAACAATGACAGCAGCCCCCGCCAGGTGCGGTTCGCCGGGGCCGAGAGGTCCATGCGCGGTTCGAACACAATCGGCGCAGTTGGCTCACGGCCGAGTTTCTTGCGCAGGACGTCATGTACCGCTGTCCGGTCCAGCCGGAGCAGCAGTTGACGGTTGGCGCCTTGCCACGCCATCGACACTCGGCCGCCCGGCTCGAGTACCGAGGCGATATCGGGCGTGGAGTCGAACGTGTTGGCTCCCACCGTGATCCTGGCGTGCCCCTCTAGAGGAACCTGCACGAGATAGAAGTCTTCGAGGTCGCGTGGCTCGATGCGTACGTCGGTGCCGTACTCGAGGTAGTACAAGCCCGCCCCGGACCACCGGAGTCCGTGGAAATGCGCATTGAGCGGCAACTCTCTGTCCAAGGGTGACAGGCGGTGGTCGCAGAACTCGGTGCCGACGGTCGCGCGGACAACGTCGGGATCGCCGGATTCAGCAAGGCGATGACCACCCAGCGGTCGGTTCGACTTCTCCAACCCTGGCCTCCGAGTTGAGCTAACGACAGATAGCGTCATCCTAACTATCGTCACGATTTCGCGTTAACACTTTGTTCCATGGCCGCGTCGGACATGTCAAAAATCTTCGCATCGGCACACCGCGGATAGCGCCCGCGCTTGCGGGATAGCTGACACCGTAGCTGCTGCCTACCGTGACTGGCGTCACATCACTCAGTGTAGTTCGGAGGCACCGATGCCAGTTAACACCTCGCTTGCCGGCAGAACGGCGATCGTTACCGGTGGCGCCACCCTTTTCGGCGCCGGTGTCGTCGGTGAGCTCGTTGCCGCCGGCGCCCGTGTCGTGATCGCCGATATCGACGAGGCTGGTGGCGCCGAATTGGCGGCGGGTTTCGACGGTGGTGTTAGCTTCGTCCACACCGATATCACCAACGACGATTCCATCCTGCGCTGCGTCAACGCTACGGTTGAGCGCTACAGCTCGCTGGATGTCCTGGTGAACCTGGCCTGCTCGTACGGCGACGAGGGTGCGCACACCGATCGGGTGACCTGGCTGCGCACACTGGATGTCAATCTGGTCAGCGCGGTCGTGTTCGCCGCCACTGCGCGCCCGTACCTGGCGCGCTCCGGTGGTTCGATCGTCAATCTGAGCTCGATCTCCGCCAAGGTGGCGCAGACCGGACGCTGGGTGTACCCGGCCAGCAAAGCCGCCATTGCCCAGGTCACCCGCAATATGGCCCTGGACTACGCGCCGGACGGCATTCGGGTGAACTCGGTCAGCCCGGGCTGGACCTGGTCGAAGATCATGGACCAGCTCTCCGGCGGCGACCGCAGCCACACAGACGCGGTCGCCGCACCCTTCCATCTGCTCGGCCGTGTCGGCGAGCCGAACGAGGTCGGCCGGGTCATCGCCTTCCTCGCCTCCGATGCCGCCTCGTTCGTCACCGGAGCCGACTGGGCCGTGGACGGCGGCTACTCCGCACTCGGCCCGGAGCAGGCCACACCCGCGATACCCCAGCTCGCCGCGGCAGACGCCGCTGCAGCCCACTAGACCACGTCGAATTCGAAGGGAATTCCCATGCGCAGCATCACCATCGTGGGCGCCGGCCAGGCCGGACTCCAGCTCGGCATCGGATTGCTGGATGCCGGCTACGACGTCCGGATCGTCTCCAATCGCACACCCGAGCAGATCTACAGCGGCCGGGTTACGTCGAGTCAGTGCATGTTCGGCAGCGCCCTCGCCCGTGAACGTGCGGTCGGGCTGGACTTCTGGTCCGCCGAATGCCCCGATGTCGAAGGCATCGGCTTCACTGTGCCCGACGGTGAGGGCGGCAAGGCGATCTCCTGGGCCTCGCGGCTGGACCTACCGGCGCAGTCGGTGGATCAGCGCGTGAAGATGCCCCGATGGATGGCGGAATTCGCCGAGCGCGGTGGCCGGCTCGACATTCACGACGCCACCATCGAAGACCTGGAGCAGTACGCCCGCTCGTCCGATCTGGTCTTGATCGCGGCGGGTAAGGGGGACATCGCGAAGATGTTCGAGCGCGACGCGGTCCGGTCCACCTTCAGCGCTCCCCAGCGCGCGCTCGCGCTGACCTACGTGACCGGGATGGTCCCGCGCGAGCCGTATTCGGCGGTGTCGTTCAACATGATTCCCGGAATCGGTGAATACTTCGCTTTCCCGGCGCTGACCGTCACCGGCCCGTGCGAGATCATGGTTATGGAAGGGGTGCCCGGCGGTCCGATGGATTGTTTCGCGGGCGTCACCGATCCGCAGCAGCACCTCGAAACCGCCAAGCGAATCGTCGACACCTATCTGCCGTGGGAAGCGCAGCGCTGCCGCGACATCGAACTCACCGACGATCTGGGTGTGCTGGCCGGCCGGTTCCCCCCGACGGTCCGCCGGCCGATCGGTGTGCTCCCGTCCGGTGCGACCGTCTTGGGCCTGGCAGACGTGGTGGTGCTCAACGACCCCATCACCGGCCAGGGCTCGAACAACGCCAGCAAATGCGCCGCCTCGTATCTATCCAGCATTCTCGAACACGGCGACCGGCCGTTCGACCAGCAGTTCATGCAAGACACGTTCGAACGGTATTGGGACTACGCCCAATACGTCGCGACATGGACCAACGCGCTGCTCGTGCCGCCACCGGAACACGTGCTGCAGCTGCTCGGCGCAGCCGGCGCAAGCGCGCGGATCGCTCGCCGTTTCGCAAACGGATTCGACGACCCTCGTGACTTCTTCCACTGGTTCATGGACCCGGACTCGGCGCGGTTGTACCTCGACAATCTTGCTCCGGTCGCGTGAGCGAGCGAACGATGAGCACAGGAGGGATCGGGCAACGGCCGCAACCGCGCCGGGTCGCGATCGTCGGCGCGGGACAAGCCGGCGCGTTACTGGCCCTGGGCCTGAGGCGACAGGGGTGTGCGGTGACGCTGATAAGCGACCGCACCGCCGCGGAAATCCGCGCCGGCGCGGTGTTGTCGAGCCAATGCCTGTTCGGATCGGCCCGTCGCGTCCTCGAACGGATCAGTGACCTCGAGCCGGCCGACGCACCCGACATCGCACGGCTCGCGTTGACTGTCGAGGGGACAGGGACGGTGGTTTCGGCGCTCGAGAATCCGGCGCAGTCGGTCGATTATCGGGTGAGCTGTGCCGCGTTGATCGATGCCTTCGTCGCCGAGGGCGGTTCGTTCGCCGTGGAAGATGTGACACCGGAAGGACTGGACGGCATCGCCGCAGAGCAGGATCTGACGATCGTCGCCACCGGGACCGGCGACTTGGGGCGGATGTTCGTCCGTGACCGGGTTCGCTCCCCGTTCGACCGGCCGAAGCGGGCGCTGGCCGTCGCGTACGTGCGCGGGCTGGAGCCGGACGACACCGGTGCCGAGCTGACGATATCGATCGCACCCGGAGTGGGTGAGGTGATCACTCTGCCCGCGCTCACCACGACCGGTCCATGTTCGATTCTGGTCTTCGAAGGCGTCCCCGAAGGCCCCATGGACTGCTTCGACGACGTGTACTCACCGCAGGAGCACCTACAGCGGTGCCGGAAGATCCTCGATGACGTATTTCCGAAGGTTGCGGCTCGCGCCCGCCACATCGAGCTGACCGATGACGGCGGCGTACTACGCGGGCGTGTCACCCCCGTCGTCCGTCGCCCGGTAGCGTTCACTCAATCGGGTCATCCGGTCCTCGGGCTGGGGGACGCGGTGGTGCTCAACGATCCGATCACCGCGCAGGGCGCGAACAACGCCGTCCACGCGGCAGGCATCTACCTGGATGCCGTTCTCCAGCGCGGCACCGAACCATTCGACACCGAGTGGATGCGCGCTACCTTCGAAACCTACTGGCGCAGCTGGGGCCGATGGTCAGTGGCCTGGACCAATCGTGTTGTGGACGGGCTTCCAGAGCATGTGCTCGAATTGCTGGGCGCGGCTGCGGACGAACCATCGGTCGCGGCTCTGTTCGGGACCGCATTCGACGACCCCAGCACCGCGCATGACTGGTGGTTCGACCCCACGGACGCCGAGCGCGTGCTCGACGCCGTCCGGACTACCGACCATGGGGTCGATCCGCGTGCCCTGCGCGATGCGTTCGGCCAGTACGCCACCGGCGTCACCGTGGTGACGACGCGCGCGCCCGATGGGCGAAAGGTCGGCGTCACCGCAAACTCGTTCACCTCCGTGTCGCTGGATCCGCCGCTGGTGGCCTGGTGCCCGGCGAAAAAGGCGCCGAGTATGCCGGATCTCATGGCCGCCAGTCATTTCGCGGTGAACGTCCTGGCCTCCGATCAGCACGAGTTGTCACGCCAGTTCGCGACACCCGCCGCCGACAAATTCGCAGGCGTGGCCTACCACGACGGCATCGCCGGAGTCCCGTTGCTGGATCGCAGCATTGCGTACTTCCAATGCCGGACTGTGAAACGGGTGGAGGCCGGTGACCACATCATCTTCATCGGTGAGGTCGAGCATTTCGACACCTCCGAGGGGGCTCCGCTGGTATTCCATTCCGGCGGTTACCGCATCGCGTCCGAACATCCGGACTTCGCCGGCCCCAGTAGCCGGTGACACAACGGAGATATGCGCAGAAGGAAATGAAGCGTGGGTAGATACATAGACATAGAGAAGAAATCCGGCGAGAAGTTTTCCGCGTACCTGGCCGAACCCGAGCACGGTTCCGGTCCCGGTCTGGTCCTGTTGCAGGAGATCTTCGGGATCAACGACTACATGCGGGATATGGCCGAGCGGTACGCCGAGGAAGGTTACGTCGTCCTGGTTCCGGATCTGTTCTGGCGTTCCGAGCACCGGCTCGAACTCGGCTACGACGAAACGGGATTCACCCGCGGCCTGCAGTTGCGCGATGAACTCGACCTCGATTCCGCTATCGAGGACATCGGCGACACGGTCGAGAGGCTGCGCGGGCTGGACAACCACGCCGGGGGCGTCGGTGCGACCGGATACTGCCTCGGCGGGCTGCTCGCCTACCTCGCCGCGCTGCGTCTGCCCATCCAGTGTGCGGTCAGCTATTACGGTGTCGGTGTGCATGAGCACCTGGAACAGGCCGGCGAGCTGTCGATTCCGATGGTGTTCCACCTGGCCGAGCTGGACCACTGGTGCCCGGCGCCCGCCCGTCGAACCATTCGCGCAGCGTTCGCCGGCAACGACAAGGTGCGAATCTACGAGTACCCAGGGGTCGATCACGCCTTCGGGACCCACGGTCGCGACACCTACGAACCCCTCAGTGCCGGTATGGCGTATTCGCGCACGCTGGAGGTGATCCGGCAGACGATCGGCCCGCGGTACGACCTGTCGGCGCTGTGGGACAGTCACATCTACTACGAATTCGAGGCACGTGACGTTCCCTCGACGATGGCGACGATGGTCGACGAACCGTACGTCAACCACATACCCACGATGACCGGAGGGGTAGGTCAACAAGACCTTTCCCGCTTCTACGCACATCACTTCGTGCACAGCAATCCCGCGGACACCAGGTCCATTCCAATCTCCCGGACGATCGGCGCCGACCGCATCGTCGAGGAGGAACTGTTCTGCTTCACACATGATCGCGAGATCGACTGGATGCTACCGGGAATCGCGCCGACGGGCCGCTATGTCGAAGTGCCGCTGGTCGCGATCGTGACATTCCGTGGTGACAAGCTCTACAACGAGCACATCTACTGGGACCAAGCCAGCGTGCTCGTGCAGATCGGGTTGCTCGACCCTGCCGGCCTACCAGTCGCGGGTATCGAAACAGCGAGGAAACTGCTCGACAAAACTCAGCCGTCGAACGAGTTGATGGCCAACTGGGCCACCAGCGAAGGAAAACCGATCCAATGAGCACGGCTGATGAAACCCGACCGGACCGCTGGCGTCCAGCGCTTGGTCATTTCGGCAACACCGACCCGGATCTCGAGGCCTGGGTCGCCTTCTTCACCGAGCGGTTCCAGGCCCGCGAGCTGTATAGGCTGGGTCCGTTCGACGCAGCCGAACAGCCCGCTACCGAGGACGGCTTCGACTGGAAGTCTGCACACACGCCTGGGCCGGGCGCGGTGTTGAAGCTGGTGATGCTGCAAATGCCGGGCGGACGACTGTTCGAACTGTTCCAATACGACAAACCCGCCGACACCCAACGCGTTCCGCCACACAACAGCGATGTCGGCGGCCACCACCTCGCATCTGAGGTCAACATCAGTTCGGCCGCGGAGCCGAGGCGGGACTTGGGGCGGGAGATCATGCAGGCACCGATCACGATCTCCGGCGACGGAACTCCGCGGACTCGAGTGCAGTATTTGGGCCGCCCTTGGAAAATGCAGCTCGAGCTCGTCGAATACGAACCGACCCCGACGTGGAAGGAGCAATGGGTCGTTCCCGGATAGTTTGCGGAGCTATACGCGCCTGCCGTGGATCACGGCAAGCGCGTGCTTGTTAGCGAGCGGATTGAGCAGGCCGTTCAATTCGTCGAACAGTGCGCCGGCGGTCTCTCCGTTCCACGCGGGCGGCAACAGCGACAAGGGGATCCCAGGGTCCCGGTACGGCAGCCGCCGCCACTCGGTGAGCATCGGTACGTAGGTCTGGAAGCCTTCCGACGCGGTCATCTCCTCGGCTGTCGCCCGATACAGGATCGGGCGATAAGTCTGCAGGAAATTCGCATATTGCGCGGTGAGTTCGTCCAGATCCCACCAGCTTCGGATCTTCGCGCGCAGATCCCCGAACGCGAAATGACCGCCGGTGAACATGTCGACGTACGTGGACAGTCCGCGGCGGTCCAGCGTCCGGCGTGTGTGTTCCGCCAAGGTCCCCGGCGCGATCCAGACTCCCGGCGCGGCGGTGCCGAAGCCCAGGCGGGTCAGGATCGAGCGCAGTGCATGACGCTTGTCGCGCTCGGATTCGGGGACCGAGAATACGACGACGACCCAGCCGTCATTCTCGGTAGCTCGAGTGTGGTGATAGATGCGAACATCACCTTCGGCCAGAACCTCCAGCGTCGGGCCCGACAACGAGTACCCAGCCACCCCGGCATGACGCTCGCTATTGAGCACACCGCGGCGTTTCAACCGGGAGATCGAGGACCGCACCGCCTGCCCATCGGCACCGAGATCCGCCATCAGCGCGACCACCGAGGCGACCGACAGCCAGTTGCCTTCGGCGCGGGCGCAGAGCCCGAAAATGGTGAGGATCAATTGGGCAAGGCGAGTATCCCGGCTGCCGCTCGAGCCGCGGGGTGATTCCAGCTCCGCCGTCATGATTGCAGAATATGTCATATACGTGCCGTTCGATGAAAAGCGGCGTGCCCCATCGAGTCCGGTACGTCAGCAGGCCGGACCAACCTCTCTGTATTGACATTATTTTGCGATCGTGAAGAATGGAGTATATGGAGACTGCTGCCCTGGAAACGTCCGCGATCTTCACCGACGCCGTCACTCTGACTCCGGTGGAGCCGCTGCACTTCGACCTCGCATTCACCGCGACGACCCAGCGCTGCCCATGGCCCAAGGCATACGGCGGGGATCTGGTTGCCCAAGCCGCAACCGCTGCGATGCAATCGGTCACCGACGGCAAGTCGGTGCACTCGATGCACAGCTACTTTCTGCGACCTGCGGATATCGGCGCGCACGTGCGGTACGAGGTTGAGGTGCTACGTGATGGCCGGGGTTACAGCACAAGGCAGGTGCGCGGATACCAGAACGGCAAGCCGATCTACGTCTGCCTTGCCAACTTCGCCGCGGGCGAGACCAGCGGCACGCATCAGGCCGAATTTCCCACCGGACTCCTCGATCCGGAGGACCTGCCCAGTTCCGCGGCCTATTTGGCCGACCGCGCCGGCGGCTCGATGACGCCGGAGTCGAAGGCTTACTGGTCGCGCGGCCGCAGCTTCGATATGCGCCACGTCCCCGGCCCGGTATATCTCACCGTCGAGGGCGAGCGGGTGCCGCATCAGGCGGTGTGGGTGAAGCCGTTCGACCCACTTCGACCGGTCGAAGGCCTGTCCGACCAACAGCGGGACCAGACTGCGCTCGCGTACGTCTGCGACTACACGATCCTCGAGTCGGTGCTGCGCGTGCTCGGTTTGTCCTGGGCAGACCCGAAGCTGGTCACCGCCAGCCTCGACCACGCGATGTGGTTTCACCGTCCAGGGCCGGTCGACGACTGGCTGCTCTACATCCAGGAGGCGGTCTCGGTCGAATCCGGTCGCGGTCTCGCCTCGGGTCGATTCTTCACCCGCGACCACAGGCATCTGGCCACCGTAGTTCAAGAGGGCATGATCCGCCTGATGTCGTGAACGGGAGCAGCGTCAGACGGTCCATGCGCTTCCCCGCTCACCACCGTCACCGGTGCCGCCCGGGGCTTCGGTGGCGCCACGGTGCACCGGCTGGCCACTGCGGGCCGGCGCCACGACTCCGCCGTCCGACGCTCGGCTCGGCACCCGAGACGAACGGGCCGCGGTGACGGCCGCAGCGGCCACTATGGAAAACGACCATCGCCAACTCGGCGCCGATGAGGTAATTCTTGATGTGCTCAGCAGTGTGCGCTCGCGGCGAAGGCGATGTGCAACTTCGGATCTGGCTCGGTGGCATGGTTCTCGACTTCCGCGCCTCACATGAAGCGGCCAGTACGTTCTGCTCGGAATGGGGACAGAAGCGCCGGGAAGCGATTGAGTTGGTGATCAGTCCACTCTGCGACGTGAGCCGCCTACCTCCGTTGCCATGTGAGCAACTATTTCGCGATCCAGTGGCGGAACCGCCAAGAGGGGCTGCTGCAGGATCGAGTGGCAGCGGTTAGGCAGGCTGTCGTGCTGCTGAGGTCATGATGGTGTCGAATTCGATCAGGGTCGATCGGCCGAACCGTGCTTGTCGGTGCCGACGGTGGTAGGTGCTTCGATCCAGGTGACGATTGAGCGCGCACACGAATCTCTCTGAGCAGAATTGAGATCCGGAGTCGGTATGCAAAACGTCACGCGCCACATCACCGCGCCGGGTGACGGCATTGTTCACCGCGCGGTCACCGCCAGTCGAGACTTCATCCGCGAATCGATGTAGTAACCGATGATCCGGTTGGAGAAGATATCTTCAACCGCACACAAAAGACAGCTTTCCTTCATCAGGGCGATGGTCGGTGATATCGCTGAGCCGCAAACGATTCGGTTCGTCAGCGGTGAAGTTTCGCTGCGCCACGTCATCGTGGACGGGTGGCCAGGGTTTGCCGTTCTTGCCGCGCCCCCATTTGCCGAACGCGCTCCACCACCAATTGTCCGCCACGCGGTGCGCTCGGCGTCCTCAGCTCCCCGAAGACCACGTACATACACCCGGGACTGCCCCCGGTGGTGGAGGTCTTCACCGAGGAGTTGGTCGTAGGCGAGGGGGTACCAGAGGTGGCCGCGCGCGGGGCTTCGCCCTTCTTGACTACACCGAGGGTGATCTTCTTCAGGTCAGCGAGCGTGGCTCCGGCAGAGGGGGTTTGGCTGGTGACTGTCCAGTTGCTGTCGAACATCACGTGTCGGCCGTTGCCGGTGTCGTCCACCGTCTGCGCCTTCAACTCGAGGTCGGCGAGTCGTTTACGCGCGTCGGTCAGTGAGACACCGCGCAGGTCCGGCATGACAGCGTCCGCGCTTCGATGTGGCTTGATCGCCGAATACGTCAGTCCGGCCACCACTATGAGCAGGGCGCAGACGATTCCGAGGCCGAGCAGTATGCGTGTGTCTCGCTTCATGCTGTTCCCTTCCTTCGAGTCGGGGGTTATCGGCGCGAAGCGGCCCGGCGGTACATCAGCGCGAGTCCGGCACCGCGGGGTTCCAGGACTGAGGTGGACCAACTTCTGCCACACGGAACGATTGGCCCCTCACTCTGATGCGAAGTTGAGAGCGGGCGAATCCGATGGCTTCCGCAATACACGGTCTCGTAGGGCTATCGACGTGTCGGTGTTGCGTTGGCGTTGACCGGGTAGAGGGCCTGCACAACCAAACGGGAAGCGGGCACCGAAGGTGAGCCCACTCAGCAGGCCCACGACTGTCGAGGACCAGGATCTGGCCTGAACTCGCCCAGACGACTGTTTCCACCCCGTAACAACCGATGCCGCCAATCCGACTAATCGGACATGGCAACCTCGGACCGGCTACTTTGCCCCATCAGCTTTGCGCCGACAGCGACTGCCACGACAAGCGAAAGGCCACAACCAGGCCTACGTTGCGTTCCCAGCCAAGTCATGGTCGGCCACGCGCGCACCACTTCCCCATCGATGCTTGCCCGCCACGTTCCCGCTGGGAGTCCGCGGCCAACAGCGTCGCGTTCGCGGGAAGATCATTGACCGAATCGCCAATACACCCAGCCGCGCTCGCATTCGTAGAAGCCAGGCCCGAGGAGACGAGTTTTATCGAACTAGCTGCTGCTATGGACATCAGTGCGTATGACGCCAGTGAGATACTGCGCGACCTGTGCAACCAACGCAAGATTCGCCGCTTGAAAGCAGGAACCTACACGCGAATCACGAACGGCGGCAACCGACGACGCCAGCGGGAGAAGCCGCCCGACCGCCGACAGCAGCCGACCGCCGCTCCGCGTTACAGCAAGTCTGCAGCGCGGTACCGACAGCTCCGCAACGACGCCCACGTCATGATCGACCTCGATATCCCGGATGTAGCGGCCGCGAAGGTCATGGCCGGTCAACTCACCGACTTCATCGCCGAGGTCCAGCAACTGGCCATGCAGTTCGGGTCTCGATGGAAACCGTTGCACGAACAAGCACGCGCCACAGTCAACCGACTCGAAAAAGCCACCAAGGAACGGGAACTCAGGCCCCCCGATGCCACGCGCCACAGACTCGAGAAGGTGATCAACGCAAACCGCGCCGCCGCTCCGCGCCCGCCGAGACTGTGGGTACGTATCGTCACCGGCGGCCAGCCGACACTCGGAAGACGGTGACGGCCCCCACCACACTGGCCCGGCTCCTCAGTCCACCCGGTTATGCCGGCGGCGGGGGTTCTGCAGCAGATAGTGCACGGACCGATCGCTCACACAATCTCGAACTCGTCCGGATACAGCCGAAATGCCACCGGAGGCGTCACTTCCGGAATGGCCAAGTACCGGTCGGCTTCTCGGAGATTTCGAGGACGGTAGCTCCCGTCGAACGCGATCATCACCGAGCCGCCGACCCCATTGCGTCTACGGGCCGAGTTGGCTTCTCTCCCAGCGTTCAGAATCTGCCCGATGTCGCGCCCATCGTTACCGACGGCTATGCCGCCATCATGGAAGAGCTGAACAAAGGTGCCGTTATCCCCGGCAATCGTCGACGCGACGACATGGCCAGCACCCGGATCAAGCGTCACTTCAATCTGAGGACGCTGTTGCCGTTCAGTCGGCCCCGGCACCGCGAGCTCTTGCCCGACCCCGAGCAGGACAATCTCTCCAAGGGCGCTGTGACGGCGCCGATCCATGACAGACCACAAGTGAGTCGTCGACCAAACTTTGACCCGACCATCGAAGAACAGCGACACCCGGTCGCCATTGCTGTTGCCGATGAGATGACGTTCATTGTTGCCAGACAGCGGAACTCCCCTCGTGCAAAGTGGCGGCCGCGGTGGGCGACCCGCTCCAACAACCTGATGTCTCCGCCGACCGCGTCGGCGTTACCGAATCAGCAGGCGCCACTCCCCAATGCTCTCGCAGCCCGCAGTGTCGGTCGGTTCGCCGGTCTGGACCATCTGAGCCGTTCTTTCACCAGGAGTCGCCACTTCAACTATGGGCCGCCGCCAAGGGCGGCGGCGCCACGGTTGCGCACTTCGAACGCGATGGCCTCGGCGAGTATCACTGGCGATGAGGCACCCCTCGAAAGGCCGGTCAACCCACTGGACCACAGCCCTCCAGATGGAGCCCCGTCGACACGCAAATCATGCGATACAGGTGCAGATTTCACTCCCGTTTTCCTGCAGGCCTCCCCCGCGCATGCACGACACAGAGCGCCGCTGAGTGTCAGACCTCCACGCCACACTGAGCTTCGCCTCGCCGGACGCTTTCCATGGACCGGTGAAAGCTGAGACCAAGGGAGGTCGGATGACAGTCGAGTCGGATCAAATACTGCAGCTGCTGTGGACCGTCGCACGCTCACGCGGCTACTCCTGCCAGCTGACCGGCCCCGACACAGTCGAGGTCGACGGGCAGTTGTCCTTTACGGTAGCGCCCAGCCATCTTCGACGCCTGGTGGCCACCTATCCGCCACACCAGTGGCCGGCGGTGGTAGCCGACCATCTCGACACCATCGCGGTCACGATCGAGGCAGACCGCGACGACCCTCTCGACTACACCGATTTCGCCATGATGCGCCATCTGGTACGCACCCGCCTCTACGGCACCATGTCGATCGGGGCCAACGGAGTCCGGCGCATCGTTGCGCCAGGACTGATCCAGCGGGTAGTCATCGACCGAATCCACATAGCCACCCCCGTCACCTACGACATGCTCGCAGAGTGGCCGATCGGCGAATGGGAACTCTTCGACCTTGCCGAGTCCAACGTTCGCAACGACGGCGCAGTCCACATCGAATACGACTCGTTCGATGGAGTGCCGATGGCCGGAAAGCTCTCGCCCATAGCCCTGTTGACCGGCCCGGAGTACCTGACCGCCCACGCCCTCTGGCTCGGGTACCACCCGGTCACCGGGCCCTGCGGGGCCGTACTGACCATGCCGTCGAAAGAATCGATCTACGCCTACCCAGTCACCGGCATCGACGTCGTGAAGGCCATCACCGTCTTAGCGCGGCTCGCCGCCCTGCACGCCGAGGATCCCTGGCCGCTCAACCAGTCGATCTACTGGTGGCGCGACGGGCACCTCGACCTCGCGGCCACCACTCACCACGACGACACCACCATCGTCACCACCCCCGCCGACGCCTTCTATCGCAACACCGCACACCTAGACCACGAACCAGACGACGACTGATTGGCGCCAATTCTTCGATGGGCTAGGAAGTTCAGGCGACGAGCAGACGATAACCCGGACGCGCGATGATAGTGCTGTCGCCGAACGTCCGGAGTCGACGAGCGTTGGAACAGGACCGATGACCAGAAGTTCGCTATATCGCGCCGTCAAAAGCGACCACCGCGGCGACGGCGAAACCGGGGGGCGACGGCTCGACACCAGATCAAAGCTGATACGGCGGAGGGTAATTGGGGCATCATAGCTCGGTGCCCGACTACGACATCGACCGACTCGGCGACCACGCGCGCCGCCGAGTTGTCGGCCGGGACTGTGGATTCTTCGGTGTTTCCGGCCTGATTCGCTGATCGGATGGTCAGCGGGAAGGTGCCGTGATGACGACACTTGATGCCGTGGCGAGGAAGAAGGCTGAGGCTTCGGCCGAACAGCTGGCGGCGGTGGAGCTGGTCCGGATGACCAAGGAGCAGGGCTTGTCCCTGACCGGGCCGGACGGGCTGCTCAAACAGTTCACCAAGACCGTCCTGGAGACGGCGTTGAACGAGGAGATGACCGAGCATCTGGGCTATGAGCCGAATCAGGCTCCCGCCGAACGGGACTCGCTCAATGTGCGCAACGGGACCAGACCGAAGACGGTGCTGACCGAGACGACCGGGCCCGTGCCGATCGAAGTGCCCCGCGACCGGGATGGCAGCTTCGAACCGCAGATCGTGAAAAAACGGCAACGTCGGTTGACCGGGGTCGATGAGATCGTGCTGTCGTTGTATGCGAAAGGCCTGACCACTGGGGAGATCTCGGCGCATTTCGCCGAGATCTATGGCGCGTCGGTGTCCAAGGAGACCGTCTCCCGGATCACCGACAAAGTGATCGAGGAGATGCAGGAATGGTCGAGCCGGCCCCTGGACGAGGTCTATGTCGCGATCTTCATCGACGCGCTGGTGGTGAAGGTTCGAGATGGTCAGGTCGCCAACCGGCCGATCTATGCCGCGATCGGAGTGACGGTCACCGGTGAGAATGACATCCTCGGCTTGTGGGCCGGCACCGGTGGTGAGGGCGCGAAATTTTGGATGAGCGTGCTCACCGAGATCCGCAACCGCGGGGTCAAGGACGTGTTCTTCCTGGTCTGCGACGGTTTGAAAGGCCTGCCGGAGGTCGTCGGGAACGTGTGGCCGCTGGCCACGGTCCAGACCTCATCCGTCCACAATGACTGCGCCGGGATGGCCCCGGCGGTCACTCGCGCCACCCGGTCACGACCTATGCAGACGTGCAACCTTCGAGGTCCAGACGCAGACCCGTCGGGCCGGGTGGTGGCGGGCTTCACATCGGCCAGCGGGAGTTGCGCTTCGAGCGCCGAGATGAGGTTCCGGGGAAGCCGGCCGAGCGATGGCCGATTTCCCATGCAGGAGCATCGTTGGTTCACATCACTGGCCCCGATCCGGCCGAGCCGTCCGTGTTCGCCGGAATCGATTGGGGCGGAACGCATCATCAGATATGCCTTGTCGACCAGTTCGGCAAGGTGATCATTCAGAAGCGACTCGGGCACGACGTCGGCGGATTCGCCGACCTGGACGAACTGCTCGACGTCCCCGGAGTCCGAATCTCGATCGAACGGGGAGAGGGCCTACTGGTCGAACACCTGCAACTGCGCGGCCTGCCGGTTTACTGTGTGTCGCCGAAGATCTCGGCCCGCGCCCGCGAACGCTACCGGCTCTCGGCGACCAAATCCGACTCCTTCGACGCGTTCGTCCTGGCCGACACTCTGCGTCACGAACACCAACACTGGCGGCCGCTGCCGGTCCTGTCGCTGAAAACAGCCGAGCTCAAAGCCGTTATCCGGGACAGGGAACGGATCATCTTGTCTCAGCGCAGCGTCGAATCGCAGCTCCGCGCGATTCTCGAGACATACCACCCCGCGCCACTGCACCTGTTCTCCACGCTCGATCGCGACATCACGCTCGACTTCCTCGCCGACTACCCGACACCTGCGCAGGCCGCCCGCATCGGAGTCAAGCGGATGGACGCGTTCTGTCGGCGACACAGCTATACCGGGCGCGTTCCCGCTGACCAGCTGGTCGAGCGGATTCAGCCGCATCTGCTCGCCGCGTCCGAAGGAACCACGACGGGCAAACAGTTCACCGCGCAACTGTTCGCCGAGCAACTTCGCATGCTGAACCAGCATGTCCGGGCCTGCAACAAGCACATCGACGAACTGCTCAGCTCCCATCCGGACGCACCGACATTCCTCAGCTTTCCTGGCATCGGACCGATCGTGGCAGCGACGCTGATCGCCGAGATGGGCGACGACCGCGCCCATTATCCCGACGCTCGAGTCCTGCTGGCCGAGGCCGGCCTGTCGCCGGTCACCCGAGCGTCGGGCCGAATGCACCAAGTCCGATTCCGTTACGCCTGCAACCACCGCATGCGTCACGCCATCGACTGGTGGGCATTCGTCTCGACCCGCGAAACCCACTGGGCAGCTGCCGCTTACGAACAAGGCCGCGCCCGCGGACAGGGCAAATACCGAGCTCTGCGAGGCGTCGGCGCCCGCTGGACTCGAGTGCTCTGGCGCTGCTGGCAAGATCGCACCACCTACGACCCAGACAGGCACACGACCAACACCACCGCCTGACCTGGACATCACACACCCGCGCGTCGCCATCGGCACGCGGGCCACAATCATGCGATCACTACGGCTCTCCCGAACCTGCAACCCAATCGGACCAGGTTGACAGCGGGAGTCTGCATCATTCATTTGATACGCAACACGTTCCGGCTGGCCGCCCGGCAGCACTGGGACGCGTTGAAACGGGATGTGAAGCCGATCTATACCGCGGTCAACGCAGAGGCCGCCAGGTCCGCGCTGGACGAGCTGACCGAGCAGTGGGGCTCGAAATACGGTGCGATCATTCGTCTTTGGAACAACGCATGGGAGGAATTCATCCCGTTCCTCGACTACGGAGGCTGTTGCAGAATCGATTGCTGCGGAGGGGGTTTGGCTGGGAGTATGTGGCGTGGCCAAGTCCTATCGTCCCGTGCTGCGTGATCAGCCGATGTTGCTGCCGGCTGATATGCACGAGTGGTTGCCACAGGATCATCTGGCGTGGTTCGTGCTCGACACTGTGGAGGCTCTCGACACCACCGGGTTGGAGCGGGCCACCCGTCGGCGCGGTGGGGCTGGCGCGGCGGGTTATGACCCGCGAATGTTGTTGGCGCTGATGGTGTATGCGTATTGCCAAGGAGTGCGTTCGTCTCGGCGGATCGAGCGGATGTGCACGACCGATGTCGCATTCCGGGTGTTGTGCGCTCAAGATGGCCCGGACCACACCACGATCGCCAGATTCCGTGCCGAGGCACGAGAGGTGTTCAGCGACTTGTTCTCTCAGGTGTTGATGGTCGCCGCCCACGCAGGATTGTGTCGGTTCGGGACGGTGGCGATCGACGGGACGAAGATCGCGGCGAATGCGTCGATCGACGCCAACCGAGGCCGGGAATGGTTCGACCGCCAAGTCGGCGCTATCGTCGCCGAGTCGGAGACCACCGACCAAGCCGAGGACGCCGACAAACAGGATTCCGGCAGCGGAGTGGACCGTGTTCCGGCAGCTCTGGGTGATCGGACTCGCCGAATCCAACGAATCCGCCAAGCTGCCCAGGAGTTGCACGAGCGGCATCAGCGGCTCGACAAGGCCGCCGAGCAGCGTGAGGCAGCGGCGATCGCTCGTCGCCGGCGATCGGAACAGGGCATGCCGGTTGTCGGACGGATTCCCGAGGGACCGCACCGACTGCCCGAAGCGCGGGCCCACTTGGCCCGCGAGATCGCCGCGCACCAGGAGAAACTGGACCGCCATGCCGCATTGATCGCAGCCGGGAAGAAGCCGATGGGCCGCCCACCAGTACCGATGGAAGACAGCACACGCGTTCAGCGAGCACGAAAAGTGGTGGCCAACGCAGAACGAGCCGCTGCGGCGGCCGCCGGTCAACGGGTTGCCGAAGGCAAAACGCTGCCGAAAGTGGTCGCCAACACCACCGATCCACAGTCGCGGGTCATGCCGACCCGCAAAGGATTCCTGCAGGGTTACAACGCCCAAGTCGCCGTTACCGGTGACCAATTCATCATCGCCGCTCAAGTCGGGCAGTCGACCAACGATCAAGCCTGCTTCCTCCCGATGATGCAGGCTGCGCAGGACGTCGCGGCCCGAATGTTCGCCGTCACCGCGAACGTCGACCATGTGATCGGCACCGTGCTGGCTGATGCCGGTTACAGCAGCGACGCGAACCTGAACGCGGCAGGACCTGACCGGCTCATAGCCCTCGGCAAGGACCGCGACCAGGCCCTCGCCGCCGCCACCGAGCCCGCCGCGGGACCGCCGCCACGGGACGCGACTCCACGAGAGGTCAACAGGCACCGACTGCGAACCACGCAGGGCCGAGCCCTCTACAAGCGACGCGGCGCAACCGTCGAGCCCGGCATCGGCAACCTCAAGAAGATCCTCGACCGATTCTCACGCCGCGGCCTGGACAACGCCACCAGTGAATTGCACTTGGCAGCAACCGCATTCAACCTCATGAAGATCCATCGAGCGACCATCGCAGCGTGACGCCCTCGGCCCTCCGCCGATCCAGACATCATGTCGCCGAACGTGGTCGCCGCGTCCACATCTACTCTGCTGCAATTCCGCAACAGCCTCTACGACATCGAGATACGGCGGGTGATCTGCTCGACGAACGCGATCGAGTCCTTGAACGCCCGCTACCGGCGTGCGATCAAAGCCAGAGGGCACTTCCCGACCGAGCAAGCCGCTTTGAAATGCCTGTATCTGGTGACTCGATCGCTCGACCCGACCGGTGACGGTCGGGCACGATGGACCATGCGCTGGAAGCCCGCGGTCAACGCGTTCGCGATCACCTTCGCCGACCGCTGGCTCGACGCCCGAACCTACTGAGAGAAACCGCCGGAAACACCAATTACGAGATAGTCCCTGTCGGCCCGGTGAGCGCGGTCAGGTCGTCCCGATGACGAGGGTGCTGCGGCCGGTTTCGACGACGTCGGCAGCGATGGTGTGAAGTTCGTTTGCGAGGCACTCGTGAGCGTTGTTCGAATGGGGATTCGGTTACCGGGCAGCGTGGGCATGGTCCGTGTGCAGTTTCAAGTCGGGAGCGGATGTGCCGGCTGGCAAGGTCAGCGACCTGCTGCCCTGCGCTGGGGTGAGCGCGGCATGCCTGGCACCCACCAACGAGACGATCCTGACCGCGTTTTATAGCTCAGATTCCGCGCTCGGCAACGATATATCGAGGTTCGCTCACTCGACCTATGCCAGCGGCCAAAACGAGAACGGCCTGACAGATCGTGTGCCGGTGCGGCAGTGGCCTGTGCGGTGGACGCCGTAATGCGGTCCAGTGATCGACCATTGGCTCTGGCTGCGGTGTCCGGTCGCGGGCACGCTGGGACGGTGCTGGTTCGTCGGTTGATCGCGTTGTATGCCGGATTGTGGTTGTACGGATTCTCGATGGCGGTGATGGTACGGGCCGACCTCGGGCTGGATCCGTGGGATGTGTTCCATCAGGGTGTGGCGCGGCATGTGCCGATCAGTTTCGGCGCCGTTACGGCGTTGACGGGCATCGCGGTTCTGTTGGCGTGGATTCCCCTGCGGCAGCTGCCCGGCCTCGGCACGGTAAGCAATGTCGTGGTGATAGCCGTGTCCGTCGATGCCGGGCTGGCGTGGCTGCCGTCGTGGGACGCGCCGGCGGTGCGGGTCGGCGCCATGGGTGCCGCGGTCGTGCTGAACGCGGTGGCGAGTGTGTTGTACATCGGCGCAGGGATGGGTCCGGGCCCGCGGGATGGCCTGATGACTGGACTGGTTCGACGCACCGGTCGACCGGTGTGGGTGGTGCGTACGGCGATAGAGATGACGGTGTTGCTGACGGGGTTCCTTCTCGGCGGCAGCGCCGGTATCGGAACACTGGTGTACGCCTTCGGAATCGGTCCGCTGATCCATGTGATGATCCCCGCGGTGAACCGATTCCTGCCGGGGTTCGCGAAGCCGACGCCTGTCGTCGGTGAGGCGGTGGAGGTTCCGGCTGCGTAGCGGGCAGCCCGACTTCCCTGCGGCATCCGGTCCACCCCTCGCTGTCATGGTGACGACTTCCGCCCCGTCTGATACCGACAGCCACTGTGGCTCGAGAACGTGGTATCTGCCGACTTCTCGACCAGGAAACCCACTTCCAGCGGTATCCACAAGTGTTTTGTTGTTGCCTGACAGGCTCCGGGTCGGCCGCAGATGCCGCGTTCGTCGTCAGTGCGTGTGCCTGTTCGAGATGACGGAGTACGACTGGCCATTCCCGATCGCCGGATTCGATTCGACGTCTGCGCAGGAGGGAATGATGAAGCCGGAGTAGATCTTTGGTCGCGGCGGCGGCGCGGCGCGCTGCTTCCGGTATCAGTGTTCGCCGGGTCCTCGCGGACTCGGTCTGCATGTGGTTCACGCGGCTGACAAGCCAGAACGCTTCGAAACTGTTAATCACTGCATCAGTACCCGGAGTCGGAGCGCATCCTCACCCCGGGGTGCGCGGCATCGTGTTCAGCAGCCCGGGACACGCCCAGTGCAGTGGCGACGCCAACCGCCGCGGCGCAGGCGAGGAACCACCAGGCGGGTTGGAATCCGTTGTGAGCCATGTCGTAGCCGCTCAGTGTACCGAGGATGCTGACTCCGAGTGCGGTGCCGATTTGGCGGCTCATGTTGGCGAACGCGCTGCCCGTCGCGGATTGCGCAGGCGGCAGGTCGGCTGTCGCCGAGGACAGGATGGCCGGCAACGCGAAACCCCACCAGCTCCGCCGATCAGCCATCCCGGCAGGATGGACGTGGTGTGGGTCGTCGCCCACGGCGTCGGCCAAACCTTCCGATCCGCGTGCAACTTCCCCGTCGGTTGGCCGGAACCGATTGTGGTTAGGAAGACGACAGCCGTGCGTGAAGAGGCCGTCGGGCTGTTCGGCACGGTACGGACGTGGCCGTTACGAGCGTCTCGTCAGGCGGAACAACGCGATGGTGTGTGGGCTGGTGCTTCGGCAATTCTGAACCGCTCCCCCGGCGGTGGCATCACCGTCGTTCAGTTCAGTATCTGGAGGCCTCATGTCCGACTTGGCGTTTCGCTCGGCACGCGAGCTTGCTGCCGCTGTCGCAGCGAAAGAAATATCGAGTGTCGAGCTGCTCGACTATTTTCTCGAACGCGTGCAGCGGTTCAATCCCGAGGTAAACGCTATCGTCGCGCTCGACAAGGAAGGAGCCACAGCTGCGGCACGTGCGGCCGACCGCGCTGTGTCCCGCGGCGAACCGCTCGGACCTCTGCATGGCGTGCCGGTGACGGTGAAAGACAGCCTCGAAGCGGCGGGCATGCGGACGACCGGAGGTTCGGCCCGCTGGGGCCATCATGTCTCGACCAGTGACGCCGAGGCTGTCACACGACTCAAGAACGCCGGCGCGATCGTCTTCGGCAAGTCCAATCTGCCCGAAGACGCTCGGGACTGGCAAACCTACAACGACGTGTACGGAACCACCATCAATCCGTGGGACAGGAGCCGGGGTCCCGGTGGTTCCTCCGGCGGATCGGCGGCTGCCCTCGCCGCGGGATTGACCGGCCTCGAACTCGGCGGCGATACTGCGGGCTCGATTCGGGTGCCGGCGCATTTCTGTGGCGTTTACGGGCTCCGCCCGTCGTACGGCATTATTCCGAGATACGGCAGCGTTTCCGGGCATGCGCCCGGGACGCTGGCGGAGTTCGACATGGCGGTACTGGGCCCGCTCGGCCGGCACACCGACGATCTCGATCTCGGCCTCGACGTCCTCGCAGCACCGGACCACGAGCGCGCCCCGGCATGGCGGCTCGACTTGCCTGCGCCCAGATCGAGTACTCTGCGCGGTTTTCGCGTTGCGGCATGGCTCGACGATCCGTTTTGTCCGGTCGACAGCGAGCTCGTCGCGATCATGCAGGAGGCCGTAGGCGCGGTGCGTGCGGCGGGTGCCCTGGTTGTCGAGAGTGGCGGCCCGGTCGGGCTCGAGGAGACGATGGCCCTCTACGAACCGTTACTGATGGCGCAGAGCGGCCTGATCGAGCCGGATGAGTCGTATGCCGCGCTGGTGGATCTCGCCGCCTCCGATGCCGCCGCGGGCTTCGCCTCGGATCTGACCATCCGCTTCCGCGACTGGCACACCCTCGACGAACGGCGGCAACGCTCCCGGCGCCGGTGGGCCGAGTTCTTCCACGACATCGACGTCCTGCTGTGCCCGGTGAGTCCCACGGCGGCTTTCCCCCACGACCAACGGCCCGACCCGGGCTGGTCGGTCCGGACACTGCACATCGACGGCTCTGATCGGCCGTATCGCGAGATGCTCACGTGGATGGCGCCTTCCGCTCTCAACCATCTGCCCGCAGCGGTGGCGCCGATCGGCGCGACCCGGAACGGACTACCGGTCGGCATCCAGGTGATCGCGCCCTATTTGCACGACCGCACAGCGGTCCGGTTCGTACGATGCCTCGCCGACGTGGTCGGCGGGTTCCGCCGGCCACCGGGATTCTGAACGCGCCGGAGATTGCGGCCGAGGTACGCCAACTGCCACGCCAACGGCAAAAGTCCCGGATCGGCCCCGCGTGGGGCCGATCCGGGAGTGCCGGCAGGCGAGTGGTCAGCTGGGCCTGTTCGTCACCAGTGCCGCCCGGTTTTCGTCCATCATTCCGCTGAGCATGCACACCTCACGGCCGACGGTTTGCAGCTGGAACTCGATGTGGTCGTCGAGTCTGTCCCCGTAGGCAATTCGGCTCGTTGCCGAGTTGATCGCGGCGCCGAGTGGCGTGGGCCATCCCCGCAGTGCGTGCACAATGCTGCGCAGGGTCTGCAGCGTCGTTACCGCCGCCTGCCAGCCGTAGGCGGTGGTAACGCAGCCGACGGCCCGGCCGGTCAGGTACGGGTTGCTGTCCTCGCGAAGGTCTTCCACGTAGTCGAGTGCGTTTTTCACCAGACCCGACACCGAGCCGTGATACCCCGGGGAGGCGATGATGACGCCATCGGCAGTGCGTAGTGCGGCGACCAGTCGGCGAGCGTCTGCGCCTCGCGGAGCGTCCGGGTCGTACATCGGCAGCCGCGCAAGGACGGAACCGTCGAACAGTTCGGTGTGCGCGCCGTGTGTGGCCGCCGCGTCCAGCGCATGCCGGAGTGCCGATTCCGTCGATGACGCGGCGCGCAGGGTGCCGCCGAGGCCGACGATCGATAGCTGGTGGTTTCGGGACATGGCGATTACACCATCTTCATCAGGCCGTCGTGGCCCCAGGCGAAACCCGAACCGAGAGAATAGTTTTCGGCGGTCCACGTTTCCGGCTCGACGGAGCGCGGCCCCCAGCCGTATTCGAAATGCCAGCCCGAGGGATTGCGGAAGTAGAACGAGAAGACATGGTCGTTCTGATGCCGGCCGGTCGAGGTGCTGGTGATGCCGCGCTCGAGGCACAGGTCGTAGCTGTGGCCGACGTCATCGATGCTGATCGTCTCGAACATGACGTGCTGGATTCGACGTGGGGCTCCCGGGATGTTCATGAATGCCAACGAATGGTGGCGCGTGTTGCAGTGCAGGAAGACTGCGAACGGTCCGACTTTGGGGATATGCGCGAAGTCGCTGACGCCGAAACCCAATACGCGTGAGTAGAATTCGGCAGCTCCGAGGATATCGGCGGCATAGAGCACGACGTGCCCCATTCCTGTTTCTCCCATGTTGAAGCCGGCCAGGTCACGGGAGGGCCGAAACCGCGGCATGAACACCTTCTCGTGTCCTAGCGCGAGCTCCATTCGGACTTCGGAGTACGGGCAGGTGAAGTGCACGAATTCCATCACGTGACGGTCTGCGGCCTCTTCCGGCGTGCCCGCGATCACCGCGATACCGGCCGCCTCCAGCCGAGCTGCTGCCGCCTCCAGCGCGTCCTTCGAGGTGACGTCCCACCCCACATATGCCACGTCTTCGTCGTGCCCGGCCCGAACCCCGATCCGATGGTGGCGGTCGTCGGCGCGAACGTAGAGCAGGTTGTCATCGCTGTCGCGCGAGATCTCGAGGCCGAGAACGTCGGTCGCGTACTGTTTCCATCCCGGGACATCGCTGGACGTCCCCACGACATAACTGAGTTGGCTGACTGCGGCCATTGATCTGCTTCTTTCCGAGTCCGGTGGATCGAGGTGAGGTGTGCCGCGAGTTCAGTACACGACCAGTTTCGAATCGCGGTCGAGTCCGAGCACCATGCGGCCGTAGTGCTGGAAATTGGCCCGCGTGAAGGAGACGTGGCTGGCCATCATGTGGATGTCGCGCCATTTTTGCTGCATGGGGCTGCTCTCCTTGAACCCTGATGTCCCGCTGAGGGCGAACAGCCGGTCGACGGCGTTGACTAGCAGTTCCGCGGCTCGGTTGTAGTCGCGCAGAATGGATGCGCGATCGGCCAGTTCGAGGCGCTGGTCGGAACGAACGGATGTGAGGGCGCGCTGCACGAGCAGCTCCGCTGCGTCGAGGTCGGCGGCTGTATTCGCGACTGCCTCCTGCACGATCTCGGAGTTCGCGGTCTGTGCTCGCCCGCGCGCCCAGTCGACGAAGTGGTCGTAGGCGTCGGCTGCTGTGCCCATCATCGGTCCGAGAAACGTGAGACCGGCGTGCACAGCGAGCGGCTGTCGATACAGCGGTCCGGTGTTCATCTCCGAGCCGGGGCCGTCTCCGGCCACCAGCGCCGATGCCGGCAGGACGAACCCGTCAGGCACGAAGATGTCGTCGACCACGATGGTTTTGCTTCCGGTGCCGCGCATGCCGGCGGCATACCAGTCGTCGTCGATGACGTAGTCTCCGCGGGGTACGAGGAAGTGGTGATTGGCCGGGGGGCCGCCGTCCTTGATCAATCCGCTCACGACCACCCATGAGGCATGGTCCACCCCGCTGGCGAAGCCGTGTCGGCCCGTCAAACGATATCCACCATTGACCTTCTCGATCGTGGCCGCCGGCGCCAGAGAAGCGGCAACGCAGGCATCCGGTCCCTGCGCCCACACGGCCTCCTGTGCCTCCTGCGGGAAGAAGCCGACCATGTGCGCGTCATGAGGCAGCAAGGCGGCACACCAGGCTGTCGAGGCGCACCCCCGGCCGAGTTCCACCGACACCGCGTACATGGTGTCGAGCGACAGTTCGTCTCCGCCGAATCGGCGCGGTGCCAGTATGCGGCCGCCCAGTCCGGCCGCGACGATGTCGTCGATCAGTTCTCGCGGTACCGTGCGCAATTCCTCGGTCACGGGGGCCAGCTCACGCACGCGCGGTGTGAGCGCTCGAGCGCGCTCGATCAGTTGCCGGTGCAGCGTCACCTCGGCGGCACTGTCGATATCGGTGACTACCATGGAAATTCGTCTCCTTCGTGATCGACGCGGGCTAGAACAGCACGCTGAGGTTCTTGGACTGCACCACGTTCTGGTCGAGCAGGATCGTGCGTTTCGCGATCTTGAAATCGTCATCGACCAGGCGCAGTACGTCGCGTCGCTCGCCGGCCCAGATGTCGGTCTCGGCTTCCAACCGGTTGCGATAGAGCACGAAGTTGGATACGACGTCGAACTCGGCGAATCCACCCGCAGCCGAGGTAATGTCGTCGCGCGGTGTCACCGACACGTTCGAGATCAGATGGCGGCAACGCGACGGCGGATCCTCGGCCCAGTGGGTGCCGGAGTGCATCTGATCGACCCGCATCCGCAACGAATCGAAATTGTCGTAGAAGTGGGCCATTTCGATGCCGTGTGGCAGTTCGTCCTGATCTCGCTGGCGGCGCAGCCGGTTCTTGCGGATCGGCATCCAGTAGAGGATGTCCTCGGCGCACAGTTCCAGCCAACTCCCCCACTGCCATCGGTCCAGGAGCCGGGATTCCCGATAAAGGAACTGTTCGATCCGGTACTGCAGCACCATCCGATCCAGTAGCTGTGCGTCCGGCGAGGCGACAGGCTGTCCGATTGTCATCACCGACCACCCGCTTCGCTCGCAGTGGTGACCGGCGAGGCCGACGTGCGCGCGCGTTCGGCGGCCGGAATGGCCGGCCATGCCTCGGTTGTCATGAACTCCAGCCACCGCCGGTAGAAACCGCGCTGTCCCGCCTCACCGAAGAAGGAGTCGAAGTACTCACCGGGAAACTCGGGATGGACTGTGGCGGTGCCCAAACCCATTTCGTAGTTCCAGGCCATCTTCCGCGCCTGGTAGCCCTGTTCGAGAATTCCGCCGATCATGCCCCAGTTCTCGCCGTCGTCGGTCTCCACGACACCGGCTGCGCCCTCGGTGAAGGACGCCGAAATCTGTTGTGCGCGTCTGGCTTCCTCGGGCGCGTCCTTCTCTACGACGGTGAACGACCAGATTTCGAACTTGCCCGGCCCCTTGGGGTGCCATACTCGTAGGTTGGCCGATCCGGGCAGGCCGGCGAAGTTCGGAAAGGCATTGAAATTGGCGACCATGTCGGCCCGGTCGCCTACCCGTTCGCGGGCAATCCTGCGTTTGCGCTCGTTGTATTGCCCGAGCGGGTCGTCGGCGAAACGTGTGTGTCGCTCGAACAGGAAGCTCTCGCCGTGCCCTTCGCGCAGTGATACGTGCGCACCGTCCTTCGCCTCGAACCCTGGGCCGAAGGACAGCAACGACGAAAGGTGGCTCGTCGTGGCATGATACGTATCACCGGCGAACTGCTCGGCGGCCAGCTTCCAGTTGGCGTTGATCGTCCATTTGATCGCCCCCGGCAGGACTTCGATGCCGCCCTCGGCGTGGTCGACCCACCCGTCGATGTAGTACTTCAGATCACCGAGATACTCGTGCAGAGGCGGGGCCGCGGGGTCGAAGTTCCCGAAGATCAACCCCTTGTAGCTGTCAACTTGCGCCACCTGCACGAGCCCGTTGTCGTCGAGCGTGAGCTTGTTGAAGTAGGCGTCTTCGAGATTGGGGACACCGACCAACTTGCCGGCGCTGTCGTAGGTCCAGCCATGGTAGGTGCACATGAACGAGCGCGTATTTCCCTCCTCCGCTCGACACACCCGCATTCCGCGATGACGGCAGACGTTGAGGAACGCCTTGACACTCCCGTCGGGTTGGCGCACCACCAGCACCGGATCTCCGCCCATGTAGGTTGCGAAGAAGTCGTGAGGGTTGGGGATCATGCTGTCGTGAGCCAGAAACAGCCAGGAACGCCCGAATATACGTTCCTGTTCCAGCTTGTAGATTTCATCGCTGATGAAGATGTCCGGGCCGATACTGCCCTCTTCCCAATTCACCAGCGAACGCAGATAATCAGCGTCGACGGACATGACTATCTCCCTTCATTTCGAGAACGATATTTCGGTTCGGAAGTCTGCGGTCAAGCTAAGCAGTGAGCGGATCCGCGGTCCACGTGCTGTTCTGAGCCTCGGAACACAATTTCAGTCCGGTACAGCGACATAGATGGCATCGTCGTGGACTTCGACCGCGTATGTGCTCAGGGGCGTCGACGCGGGTGGCGCCGTCACTGCCCCGGTCTTGATACAGAATTTCGCGAAATGCCAGCCACATTCGATCTGGCCGTCCTCGATGAAGCCCTCGTCGGCCAGTGAAGATTTGTCGTGGGAACACCAGTCGGCCGTCGCATAGAATTCGCCGTCGATGTTGTATACGGCGATGGGCGGCTGGGTATCGACCCGAGTCACGTTGCCGGGGCTCAGTTCTGCGACCGCGCAGACCCGAACAAGGTTTTCCGACTTCTTTGTCGTTGTCATATCTGTTTTCCTCCTGACCGCTACGGGGTCGGCGCCGGGGCAGTGCCGTCGACGACACTGCGAAGGTCGACGGATGGATCTGCCAGCAGTGCCGGTTCGGGCCGCGTCCGCTGACTGATCAAGTGCATCGCGAGACGAACGTCGCGGCGCCGGTTGACCGAAACGGCACCCACAAGTTGGCCATCACGCAGATGGAATGCGCTGAACTCCAGGGATTCCGGGTCACCCCGCCACACCGTTCGATCACCACTGCGCGGGTGCCCGGCGACTTGGATATTGGTGTCGCCTTGATCGGACCAGAACCACGGGACCTCGCGGTAGGGTCGTGCGTTTCCCGCCATGGATCGGGCCGCTGCGATGGCCTGGTTCTGTGCGTTCTGCCAGTGTTCGAGCCGAATGCTCTCGCGCAGGAGATGATCCGGGTGTTCAGCGATATCGCCGGCGGCATAGATCCCGGGGACCGAGCTTCGGCAGTATTCGTCCACGATCACTCCGTTGCCGATTGCGATTCCGCAGTCATCGGCAAGTCCGGTGGCGGGTGCGACGCCGATGCCGATCACCACCACATCGGCCTCAGCGGTGAATCCGTCTGTGGTGCATACCCGGCGCACCCGATGATCGCCCTCGATCCGCTCGACCTCGGCACCGGTGCGGATACACACTCCGCGGTCGGCGTGCCAGCGGGCGAGGCGGTCGCCTACCTGTGCACCGAGCACGCGCCGCAGCAACCCGCTGTCGCGCTCGAGCACAGTGACCGCCGTACCCAGCGTCACCGCGGCGGCGGCCAGCTCCATACCGATCAACCCGCCGCCCACTACGACAAGGGACCCACCGTGACCCAGCCGGTCGCGGATCGCGATCGAATCCTCCATCGTGCGAAGGAAATACACTCCGTCCAGCTGCAGGCCCGCGATGTCGGGCCGGCGCGGTGCGGTACCCGTGCACAGTAGGAGTTTGTCGACTGTGAGGGCTGCGCCGCTGTCGAGTTCGACGGTGCGGGTGGCGGTATCGATGCGCGTGGCTCGGGTTCCCAGAAGTAGTTCGATGTCGTTGTCGGAATAGAACCGGGCCGGATGGATCAGCGTCTCGTGTGGCTGTTTCCGGCCGGTGATCACCTCTTTGGACAGCGGCGGGCGGTCGTAGGGCAGATGGTGTTCCGCGCCGATCAGGACGATGCGACCGTCGAAACCCTCTGCACGCAGCGTCTCGACGGCTCGGGCGCCCGCCAGGCTCGCGCCGATTACCGCATAGGTTTCGGTCATTTCGCACCTTCGGTCGCATCGGCAGCGCTAGTTCCCATATGCGTGGAGGCGGTCCTTTCACGGTGATGGCCCCACACACTCGTCGCGTCGTAGCTCGATACCCGCCAGGTCGCGTCGTCGACGAGTCTTCCGTCGTAGCCGAATTCGACTTCGGAGCCAGAGGGATTCGCCATAAAGAAGGAGATCGCCAGATCGTTGGTGTGCCGGCCGAGAGTCTCGGTCAACGGCACGCCACGGCTTTCGACCTCGTCCAACGTCCGGCCCACCGCGTCGATGTCGGTCACTTCGAGCATGAAATGGCCCAGTGCAGGCGCCAATTCGTTGTTCTGAACGAACGCCAGGCTGTGGTGCCGCGGATTCACGTGCAGGAAATGCACCTGACGTCCATGGAATTCGATGGTGTCGCTGAGCCGGAAGCCCAAGGTCTCGAGGTAGAACTGCTTCGCCGCAGCCAGGTCGGTGACGAAGAAGAACACGTGCCCGAGACCGAGATCGCCTGTGACGAAATGATTTCCACGCGGCGACAGGAACGGCTGCTTGGGGATGCGGGCACCGTAGAAGAACTCCAGGCGGTGGCCGTCGGGATCGGTGCAGTGCAGTAGTCCCTCCACCCCGCGCGCAGCGGCGCATTCGGCGTCCTCGGCGACCGCCACACCGGCTGCGCTGAGACGCTCGGCGAGGGTGTCGAGTGAGTTCCGGTCGGTCACCTCCCACCCGATGTAGGCCGCGCCGCCCGCGGGACCGCGATGGATCGCGAACCGCCACCCTTGTTCGTCTGCCCGCAGCAGGACCGTTTCGTCACAGCCTTCCGTTGCCGACACATCCTGCAGCCCGAGGACCTCGGTACCGTAGGTGCGCCAGGCCTGCAGATTCGTCGCGTAGAGGCCGACGTAGCCCAGCCCGACAACTTCAGTCATGATCGCGATACCTTCCTGATTAGTACGCCGAGGGATACTTCGCCCTGGCGTGAACGCAGCTTCGGTGATGCTCGGTCCCCCCACAACGGGTGCGATCCACCTGCTGGAACACGGCGTTACTCACGAGGCCAGAAATGTCTGCACGGCTGCGAGGAATTCACGCGGTCGCTCGAACGGGGGCCAATGTCCGCAGTTGTTCAAAACGACCAGATCGGCCGCGGGAATGCGGCCGAGCAACAGCAGCGCACCCTCCAACGGCACCATGCGGTCGAAGCGGCCGTGCACGATGAGGGTGGGAGCCGCAATCGATGACAGCTTCTCCAAATTGTCGCGAGCGACGATCGTCGACCGCGCCCAAGCGTCCGCATGTTCCGGTTCGCGCAGTCGCCAGCGGTAGTAGTCGGCGACGAGTTCGTCGCCGATCAATTCACCGTCATAGACGATGGCACGCAACAATCGTGCGATCGCCCGCTGATCCGGTGCGCCGGACTGGCATTCCTCGAACAGACGCCCGACTTCGGTCGGCGCCGGCGACAGCAGGTACGGGTCGCCGCCCGTGGAGGCGCTGCATCCTCCGATGACGAGACGATCCACACGATCCGGCACGGTTATCGCCATATCGAGTGCGACCGTGCCGCCGGTGGAAACCCCCAGCACAGTTACGGAGTCCAATCCGAGTTCATCGAGGACGGCGATCGTATTGCGTACATACAAGTCGTGCACGGGTTCGTGAAATTCGCGCGGTGCGCTGCGCCCGAAGTTCGGGTAGTCCAGCAGAATACAGCGGTAATTTGTCGTCAAGTCCGCGAGAATGCGATGGTACGTCAGCCAAGCGGTAGTGCCCGGCAATGGGCCGAACGCCTGCTGGATGACCACGGGCGGCCCGGATCCGACGTCGTGAAAGTGGACAGCGCTGCCGTCCACTTCGAGCATTCGCTCGCTGGATTGTTCTGAGAGCAAAGACATCTCGAGGTTCCTCAGACTGGTAGGTCAGCTGATCGCACCGCCACCGACGCGTAGGTCCGGACCGCGGTGTCGGGCAGCGACCGATACGACCAATCGCACCGCCCGTTCGAGTTGAGCAAGCGTCATCGACGGTGTCGGCGGCATCGCGGACTGCGCTGCGCGATTCGGTGTCACGGGAATATGCACGAAGCCGGTGCGAGCATCGGTGTGTTCGGACAGCATGCGAGCGAGATAGAACGTTTGATTGCACAGATAGGTGCCCGCAGTGTTGGACAGGTAACCCGGAATACCCGCTTCGCGCCAGGCGCGGAGGATCGCCTTGTTCGGCAATGTACTCAGATAGGCTGCGGCCCCGTTCAATTCGACGGGTTCATCGATCGGTTCCTGCCCTTGGTTGTCCGGGATCGGAAAGTCGCGCACGTTGATCGCGACGCGCTCGAGCGCCGGTGCGGCGCGCCCTGGGGCCACGCCGGTGGCGACGATGACTTTCGGCTCGATCGCGTCGATCGTCGCGGTCAGCACCTCCCGGACCGCGATGGTGTCGACCGGAAGAACTCGGCCCACGACCTCGATCCCATCGAAGGTCTGTCCGTCGACGCGCTGTGCAAGCGCACCACTCGGATTGTCGGTTTCCTGTGCGTAACTGCCGAACCCCGTGACGAGTGCTGTGATCATGCCGGCCGTGCGGACGTGAACCGGGCCAGGAACGTGGCGAATTCCGTGACGAACTGTTCGGGGCGTTCGAGCATCACCGACGATTGAGTGAGGCCGGGTGCGATGAACAGCCGCGTGTCCGGTGCCTGCTTATGCCAGACGAACGCATCGTCGACCGGATGTATCGCATCGTCGTGGTCACCGCGGCAAACCAGCGTGGGCACACTGAGCTCGCCGAGGTGAGGCCGCAGCGTGAAGTATTGCTGAAACTGCGGGGTGGCGCGTGTGCGGGCATAGAAATCTACGGCGTCGCGCCAGTCGTCGCCGTGCAGCATTTGCCACTCGCGAGCTTGCGCGCTCTCGGGATCGATCTCGGTGAACACGGTATTCAATGACGTGTTTCCGCTGTTGCTCAGTCCGATGATCGGCGCATCGACGGTGAGGGTCCGAATGCGGTCCGGCTGTTCGAGAACCAGGCGACCGGCGATGCGCGATCCCAGCGATACTCCAGCGAGATGGACGTCGTCGAGATCGAGCTCATCGAGCAAGTGCCACAGATCAGCCACCCAGGTCCGGGGCTGGGCCAACGGCTCGACGCGTTGACTGCGGCCGAGCCCCCGCAGATCCGGCACGATCACCCGGCACACCCGCGCCAGCTGAGCCACCACATCGCCGAACCATCGGCCAGAGGCGGCGGCTCCGTGAATCAGCAACAGCGGCTCACCCGCACCGTGATCCTCGTAGTACAGCTCGACCCCGTCGATTGTCATGGTCGCCATCGGCAATTCCTTTCCACTGCAGAGCTGTTTGTCGAGACAGCAGCGTGGCGGCCACGCATCCGCAGGGCAACGGCGATGTTCCGCTGGGCGGCAAGCACTGCCACTCCCGCCCGGACCTCCTGTTCCGGGGGGCGGACCGCAGTGGTTCCGCGGTCTCTCGTCTCCGGCCAGGGTTAGCCCCGCATCGAGTTTCGACGACGCGAGGAGCACCAAGATGGATGTGAAACCCTGCGGACCGGTACGCAAAACGGAACAGCCGAGATCGGTCGAATCCATGGCGGCCGACCTACTCTCGGCCGCTGCGGGACGCGCGGCGCGTGCACCGCTCACCGCTGATCACCCGGAATTGGATATCGACCTGGCTTACCTGGTCCAGGACGAGGCACTGAGCCAGCGAATCGAACGCGGCGAAACGGTGGTCGGGGTGAAGCTGGGGCTGACGTCATCGGCCAAGCAGCGCCAGATGGGGGTGTCCGCCCCCCTCACTGCCTGGCTGACCGACGCGATGACGTTACCTCCAGGTGCGCCCCTGCCTCACGATCGGCTCATCCACCCCAGGATCGAACCCGAAATCACCTTCGTGCTGGGACGCCGCCTGGCAGGCCCCGGAGTCACCGCGGCCACCGCCCTGGCAGCGGTCGAGCGGGTGTACGCCGGCCTGGAGATAATCGACAGTCGTTATGTGGACTTCCGCTTCACTCTTCCGGATGTGATCGCAGACAACGCGTCGGCGGCGTATTTCTCCACAGGACCGATCGGAATCGATCCCACGACGCTGAATCTCGCGCTGGAGGGTTGCCTGCTCGACATCAACGGTGAAACCGCCGCCAGCGGGCTCGGCGCAGCGGTCCAAGGACACCCGGCGCAGGCACTCGCGCTGGCCGCCAACTCGCTCGGGCGTCGCGGACACGCACTCGAGGCAGGCTGGATCGTCATGACCGGCGCCTTGACCGATGCGGTCGCGGTACCACCCGGAACCACCGTGACCGCTCGATTCACACACTTGGGGTCGCTCGGGTTGCACTGTTGAACAGCTGCTTCCGGTCACCGGGCCACCACGAGACCGACAAATAGGTAGCCCCCTCGGGCGTTCTCCCGATGTGACGCCGGACACCATCGCCCTAACCTCGGTCACGAGGCGCACCCGCCGGCCATCACGAGACGACATCCCGGCCACACCCGCTTCGATGTGCGAACAAACCGTCAGCACACCGATCCGGAGTTCGGGGCGGCGGCACCTCGCACTTTTTGTCGACAGCCCCAGCCCGCCGCCACCATGTCGGCACTGGCGACCGAGAGGCAATCATGTCCATCTCCTCCTTTCCCTCCACTCGGGGCACAACCGCCCCTCATGCCGCCCGCGGCATCGCACCATGGAATCGGCCCGATCAGGAGTCGCCGAGTTCGGTTGCGAAGGCGCTCGCATTGTTGAGCAGCTTCGGACCACAGAACCTCACCATGGGTGTGTCCGAGATAGCGCGGCGCGCGCAGCTGCCGAAGTCGACAGCACATCGACTGCTGTCGGTTCTGGTCGACTGGGAGATGGTCACCAAACGCGGAACGGAGTACTCACCAGGCAACCGGCTGGCCGAGCTGGCCGCACTCGCCACGCATCCCGAAACCCGGCACCTTCGCCAAGTGGCTCTCCCGCATCTGCTGGACCTCTACGAAATGACACACGAAACTGTCAATCTCTGCGTCCTCGCCGGCACCGACACCCTCTACATCGAGAAGATCCACGGACACCAGGGCGGCCACTCCCCCGCACAGGTCGGCACCCGCCTGCCCGCGACGAATACCGCTGTCGGCAAAGCACTTCTGGCGTTCACCGATACCGATGTGCTCACGCGTGTCGCGGACAACCTCCGCCCGGCCACGTCATCGAGTATCTCCTCGGCCACCCGGCTGGCCAAGGAATTGGACACAATCCGGGTCTCCGGCCTCGCCTACGACCGTCAGGAAGCCCGCCCTGGCCTGACCTGCGTCGCCGCCCCGATCCGCGCCTGGACCGGTGCCGTCGTTGCGGCGGTATCGATCTCGGGCCCGGTCCAGCGCTTCCGCCCCACCGCGGCCGCCCCCGCGGTCCGCGCAGCCGCCGCAGGCATCGCCCAGCTCGCGCAGCAAGCAAGCTGGCAGCAGCAACTCAGCAGCTGAACAACCGAAGTTGTTGCCGCACAACTTTTTCAATTCACCCTATTTTTCGCACCGCAGAGGACACCATGCCCCGCTTGACCTTCGAACTGCCCGACGACACGCAGATCCCGGTAACGGTAGACACGCTGCTCAACGCCGGATTCGCCGGCCGCAGCAGCGCCGACGTCGCAGCACACGTCGCCGAGTTGGCTGAACTGGGCGTGCCGGCACCGACACGCATTCCGTGCGTCTATCCCGTCTCGCCCTATCTGGCCATGCAGGTCGACGAAGTGTGCGTGCAACACGAACGCACGTCCGGGGAAGCTGAATGGGCCCTTGTCGTGAGCGGTGAGGCCCCCGAGGACCTCCTGCTGACCGCCGCCTGCGATCACACCGATCGACGGCTCGAACAGCACGGGGTCGCCTGGAGTAAACAGGCCGCCCCCGACGTATTGGCGCGACGCGCATGGCGATTGACCGATATCGCCGATCACATCGATGACATCGCACTGACGGGTGCGGTGCACACCGAATCCGGACGACAGGTGATTCAACAGGGCACCCTGGCGGAGTTACTGACGCCGATGTACTGGGTCGAAGAGCTGCGAAGCCGCGAACTGCTGCGTCCGGGCACCGTCCTGTTGTCCGGCACGATTCCGATGCTCGCGGGAATCGATCAGTTCGGGACCGGGTGGAGTGTCGAACTCACCGACCACCGGATCGGGCGTTCGATCGCGCTCGCCTACGGCGTGCGCCGGACCCCTGCACCCATCGACTGACCGCCGATCCCCGCACCAGGAGCCACCGTGCACGCTACCGACCCTTGGGCACCGTTTATTCTCGAATCCGGTGCCAGATTGAGAAATCGCTTCCTCCTCGCGCCGATGACCACCGATGCCTCGACACCGGAAGGATCCGCGACAGAGGCCGAACTGAACTACCTTGCCCGCCGCGGTGCCACCGAATTCGGCGCCGCGATCACCTCGTGTGCCTACGTCCACGCCGACGGCCGCTCGTGGCAGGGCATCGGAGCCGCTGGTCCCGATCAGCTGGACAGTCTTCGCGCAGTCGCCCAGGCAGCTCGCGGAAGAGATGGACTCGCGATTCTGCAGATCTATGACGGTGGACGAATCGCGCTGCCGGAGCTCGCGGGACCGAGAGGCATTCGCGGACCATCGGCCATTGCCTCCGCCCGCCCGAACGCTCGTGTCCCCCGGGAGCTGACGGAAAACGAGATCATCGATCTTCTGGCGTGCTTCGCGCGTGCCGCCGAGCTCGGGGTGCGCGCGGGATTCGACGGAATCGAAATCCATGGCGCGAACCATTATCTCATTCACCAGTTCTTCTCACCCCGGGCAAATCAGCGGCGAGATCGGTGGGGCGGCGATGATATCGACCGGATGCGCTTCCCCCTCGCCGTCGCCGACGCTGTGCGTGATGCGGTAGGACCCCATGTGACACTGGGCTTTCGGGTGACGCCGTTCGAATCCGAGCCCGGCGGTTACACACTGGATGATTCCGTTCGCCTCGTCGACCGGCTGGCCCGGGCACGGGTCGACTACGTGCACATTTCGATGGACAACTTCCGCGCGAATTCGCCCCAGCCCGAGGATCGGGACTGGACCAGAACACGAACACGGGTCGAATCGCGCAGTCCGATCCGAGCGATAGCCGATGTGGTGGCCAGCCGCTGCGCCGTGGTCGCCAGTGGCGGTATTCGCACGGCCGACGACGCGGCCGAGGCCATGGGCGCGGGCGCGGACCTGATCGCGGTCGGTCGCGCGGCACTGATCGACCCGGAATGGGTCGATAAACTCAAAGCCGGTGTGCCGCACCAGGTTCGCACCATGCTACCTGCGGATCCCGCCGAGATCGCCGACACTTTGACGATCCCCCCGCGTATGGTGCGATACCTGCTGAGCCGTCCCGGATGGATTCCCCGGGCCGAGCACCAGGTCGGGCGATGAGTGGTTCGAAGCTCCGCATCGCGCTCTGTCAGATCAATTCCACCGCGGATCCACGACACAACCTCGCACAGATCCGTGAGTGGGTGCTGCGGGCCGCCGCGCGCGGTGCCCGCGTGGTCGTTTTTCCCGAGGCGACCATGGTTTCGTTCGGTAGTCCACTCGCCGACCACGCCGAACCGCTCGATGGCCCCTGGGCGGACGCGGTCGCTGAGATGGCCGACGAGCACAATCTTCTCGTCGTCGCGGGAATGTTCACACCGGCGGGTGATCGAATCCGCAACACCGTGCTGGTCACCGGGCTCGGGTATCACCGGGGGTATCACAAGATCCACCTCTATGACGCCTTCGGCCATCGCGAATCCGTCGCGGTGGAGCCGGGAACCGAACAGCTCACCGTGACTGTGGACGATGTCGTCCTGGGTGTGGCGATCTGTTATGACGTGCGCTTTCCGCTCCTGTTCCAGCAACTGGCCGACCGGGGCGCGGACGCGGTCCTCCTTCCTACCTGCTGGGGCGCCGGTCCGGGCAAGCTCGAGCAATGGGAGCTC